>NZ_JBFTZQ010000033.1:0-50290 GCF_056406715.1 Arthrobacter sp. P1_B11 | reverse complement strand
TCCCTGGTCTCCGTCCAGCCTGGAACCGGCAAGATCCTCGCCATGGCGCAGAATACGGTGTTCCTTCCCCAGCGCGGAAAGTTCGATACCCAGCTGAACTTCAACGTGGATTCCAAGGACGCCAACGGCAACGACCTCAACGGCGCAGGCGGCTTCCAGCCGGGATCCACCATGAAGCCGTTCACCTTCGCCGAATGGCTGCACGAAGGCAGGACCATGACGGAGACGGTGGACGCCTCAAAGCGGGAGTACCCGCTGGGATTCCGCTGGCGGTCTTCCTGCGGCAAGGTCGTAGGCGGCTACAGCACCAAGCAGCGAAGGGCCGGCCTGGAAGCCGCCGACGATCTTCAAAACGCCTCAGAGGGGTACTATCGCAAAATGCCGGCCAACTACGGCCTCTACAACTCCATCAACACCGCGACATTTGCTGAAGTGGCGCAACTGGATATTTGCGGAATCCAGAACATGGTCAAAGCCGTAGGCATCCACAGCGGCCTGGACGGCACCACGGTCAACATGCACCAGCTCGGAAATGTGCTGGGCGGCACCGGTGTGGCACCGCTGCACATGGCCAATGCCTTTGCCACCTTCGCCGCCGACGGCCGCTACTGCGAGCCCATCGCCATTCTCCGGGTGGCGGACCTCGCCGGAAAAGCACTTCCGGCCCAGGCCCCCAGCTGCCGTGACGCCGTAGAGCCGAACGTGGCCCGCGGCGTGAATGCGGCACTCCAGGACGTGCTCAGGAAGGGTTCCGGCATCTACATCAATCCCAAAGTCCAAAGCCGGGTCCCCGTCGCGGCCAAGACAGGAACGAACAACAGCAACGGCGCCACCTGGGTAGTCGGTTACACCACCGGGCTCGCCACAGCGTCCTTCTTCGGCGACACCCTCGAAGGCCAGCAGCGGCCCGGCAGGAACCTCACCATCAACGGAAAGTTCTACAGCCGCATCGACGGGTACATGATCGCCGGACCCCAATGGGCCAATTACATGCTCAAAGTGGCCAAAATGTACCCGGCGGCGGCCTTCCCCAAGCCGCCTGCGTCCATCATCGGCAAACCCGCACCCTAGGAAACCCCCGAGCGGGTGCTGCACGGGAATGACGTCCGGGGCGACACTCAGCGGCGATGCGACGTCAGGGCGGTCAACGGAAATCTCCCAAATAGGCGGATCCGGGACACTGGCCCCGCGGGCGTCCAGGCAACCGGCGGCGCCAGTGCTCGGGCACCCTATGCACGAAGCGTTCCGGGTCAGGTGACGTAGTTCTCCGGTGCCTCCGGAGACTGGTGGGGGCCTTGGCTTCCGGGGCGGGAGACGTGCACCTTCGGGCCCGGGGTTGGGAACTGTTCAGGAAGCTGGATACGGATTTCGATGACCCCGTCGGTGTACGTGGCGAGGATGCCGTCCTGGCTCACACCGCGGGGCAAGGAGATGCTGCGGGAGTGGTCGCCGTAGCGGACTTCGCTGCGATAGCCCGTCTTGTCCTTATCGTCTTTGTTTTCCTCCCGCCGCACGTCAATGTGCAGGGTGTCATCGGAGACAGTGATGTCGACGTCTTCTTCCGGATCGACTCCGGGTGCATCGGTTCTGACGACCAGCGTGGTTCCCTCCTGGAATTCCTCTACCCGAAGCCAGAGATCAGCGTCGCCTTGCAGTAACCGGCGCAGGGGCTCGGGAACTTCGAGTCCGCCCCGCCGGAGAAAGTTCTCCATCTTGTCCTCCTCATTTTCCGGCCGGAGGGGTAGGCGCCCGGCCCGGGCCCGGTGTTGTTGGTGAGAAAAAGGTACGCCTTGGCCGTGGCAAAGGACAGCCTTCCGGGCATCGCGAAGGCCTCCGGCCCCCTGCGCCGCCTTGCAGTCCCCTCCCCTGAAAAGTCTGCTCCCGCAGACTCTTGCGGAGGCGTCCCGGCGATGCTATAAAAAATCCACATCGGCAGGTGCAGCAGCGTCACCGCGACGAAGATCGGAAAAAGGGGGCAGTCGGGATCACCAGCAGTTTTCCACGGCTAACCACCCGGGACCATATGACCGCAAGCAGCCGGCGCCACGTTTAAAGACCCTCGCAACAACAGGCGAACAGGCAACCATTCGGAGCATCAGTCCCGTGTATCGCGCACCTGTCAACGACGACCGGGCCCGCATCACCCGCAGCTGCAAGGGGACTCCGCAGCAGGCGCCGGAGCCGATCCGGACGTTCAGAGGATCCCAGTGGACCAGACCACCATCGTCGGCTATGCCCTCGCATATCTCGGCACAATGACGGCAGTTTCCTTCATGTTCCTGCCCGCCGTCATCACCGTCACCCTGCTCCTGCTCGTGGGCGGGGCCATCCAGCTCGTAACCGTCCTCCTAAAGATCACGACGCTCTGGCTGTTCAAAGGCGCATCCACAGTGTTTAGGAAGTCGGTCCAAAAGCTGCACGGGCACGGGAAGGGCGTCGGGGAACTCGCACGCCGGTAACCCCTTCGCGCCGTCCCTCGGGTGCTCTGCCCCCGCTCCAGCCTGTGCAACGAACCGTATGCCGCGCCCATCATGAGATGTCCCACCGGAAGTCCAAGGTTTTCGTAGGTTTCCACCCCCACGATGAGGGGATACTACGAACGCATTGGGGCGGTCATGGATACTGGTTCGAGGACATATTTTGACCGGGCATTGAGCCGGCGCCAGTTTGGCTGGATGGTCGGCGGCGGCGCGATGGTGCTGGTGGCCGGAGGAACATACGGCCTGGTGGCGCGCAGTGATCAGAGCGCCGAAACCATCGCGGCCACAGCCTTCGGGACGGTGTCGGTCCTGCGGGCCGGACGCTTTTCCCGCTTGGACGCCCAAGGCCGGACCGCACCGAGCCTTGCGGCGACGGCCTCCCTGCTCAGCGGCCTGGCACCGCGAACGGGCGACCAGCCGCTTCAGCCCGCCGGGGCTGCGGCTGAGGTCGATGGCCATGGGCACGGCAGCCGGCAGCCGTGGACCCAGGGATTGCCCCAGCCGATATACCTCACCTGGGGCGATGTGGTCGTCCTCGACGTCGAACTGCATAACACTGGGCCGGAATCAGTGCTCTTCAGCCCCGGGCAACTGCGCCTCAGACTGCTGCCTACCGATACAACAATCACTCCGCAGGATTCGGACCATTCCCCGGGCGTTCTCGGGGCAAACAGCAAGGAGCGCGTCCTGATCAGCTACCTGGCACCCAACGACCTCACGGACCTTGAACTCGAGTTTTCGGATGAGCAAAAGGACCAAGTCGTGCAGCTTGCATTGCCAGCGCTGACCGTGAACGGGGCCAGGTCGTGAGCACCCTGGACATCCACATCAACGAGGGCTTCATCCCGATGGTGGACGGGGCGCTGGTCTACCACCGCGGCTTCGGGGACCGGCGCACCGCGGTCACGGACCCGAAGCCCGCACTGATCATGACGCCTCGGGTGTTCACCGCCGGCGGCCAGGTTGTGGCCAGCAGGACCTATCCGCTGAGCGCCCCAATACCGCCGCATGGCCGGCCGCAGCCGCTGCGGCCCGATACGGCAAACAGCGGAGCGTACCTGGCGCGGAGGGGGTACTGGGCCAGCTATTTCCCGGACCGGACCCTGATCGCAGAGACGGGCAGCACCATCCGGATCCTCCTGCACAACAACCTCGCCCAGCCCCACGAACTCCGGTTCCACCGCGCCGGCAAGGCAAGTGCGGACGTCAGCTCAGGACCGGTTGCCCCCGGGGCAACGAAGCTGCTCCAGTTTGCGGCACCTGCACCTGGAACCTATCTGTTCACGGACCCGGGCAACGAACCCGTGGAACGAACCCTGGGCCTCTACGGCGGACTGGTGGTGATCGATCCGCGGAACGCCTGGCGGCTCGCCCCCGGCGGGGCCGAGTTCGAGCGGCAGTGGCTGTGGTATTGCCACGACGTCGACTCGAACTGGGCGCGGATTGCCTCACAAGGAAAAACCGTCAACCCGGTCACCACTCCGGCCGTTCCCCGGTACTTCACCATCAACGACTATTCGGGGTTCCAGGCGCTGGCGGTCAGCACGGACAGGGAACTGAACGAACGGCGCGATCAGGACACTCTCGCGTCGGGGTTTCCCCGCGAAACCGACGTGCGGAATTTCAGCGCCTCCCCCGCTGCCGGCGCCATCCGCACCGGGCAACTGATGAGAATGGTCAACGCAGGAATCGCAGACCACCAGCTGCACTACCACGGCAACCACGTCTGGACTCTGCGCGCCAACGGTACCGACTTCCCCCGCTCCAACGGCCATGTCACCGCGGTCGGTGACGTCGTCCTCCAGCAGTGGGAGGACACCATCCAGCTCCAGCCGCTGGAGCGGAAGGAAGCAATGCTTCCCGTCCGCCGCCCGCCGGAAGTGGTGGACGCCGTCTGGAACGCACGCGACCGAGACTGGAAATATCCGATGCACTGCCACGCGGAACCGTCCCAGACTGCCGCCGGCGGGCTCTACCCGGGCGGGCTGGTTGCCGACTGGGTGCTGGCCGCGACACCCACACCGGCGCAAGGGACGCCGCCCACCGCCGCAGACCCCCACCAGCTGTTCCGCAGCCAGGTCGACTTCGCCTCCAACCAGCCCCACGAGGGGAGCCCGGAAACGGAACATCCCCTGCCGCCGGACGTCGCCATGGAGTTCGACTTCTTCAACCGGAAAATGACCTTCCCCGACGGCTCCGAGCACGAAGTGTGGAGCTTTGAGGCCGACAAATTGGGGCGGCAGTTGCCAGGCTCGACGCTTCGGCTGACCGAGGGGCAGATCTTCCACGGCACGGTCAAACCCAGCAAAAGGGTCCACACCATCCACTGGCACGGCATCGAACCCGACCCCCGCAACGACGGCGTGGGCCACACCTCCTTCGAAGTCAGCGGTCACTACACCTACCAATGGCGGCCGGACGTGGGCGTGCCCGGAAACCCCAACCGCGGGGCCTCAGGAACCTACTTCTACCACTGCCACGTCAACACGCCCCTGCACGTCCAGATGGGCATGTTCGGTGCGGTCATCGTCGATCCCCGGCCCAGCGCCAGGTCCCCCTGGCCCGCCGGGACCCGCCGCCATTCGGTCAACGGGCCCTTGTATGACATCGCCACCGAGACCGTGATCGGGCCCTACTCCCTCGATCCGCGGTGGCACACGCTCAACCACGCCGCCGGTCTCTCCGGCGAAGATGTGGGCCTGAACCGCTTCGAGCCCAGGCACTTCTTCCTCCTTGGCGGGGCAGTGGCCCACAGGCCGGTGGGTGATGACGTCGTCTGGGCTGTCTCCGCCATGCGCGCCAACGTGGTCCGAGGCAACAAGCATCCCACCCTGGTGCGGATGATCAACGTGGACTACTTCCCCACCCGCACCACGTTTACCGACTCCGCGGGCCGCCCTGTGAAGATCGCGGAACTGATCGCCCATGACGGCCGGCCCTTCTGGAACACCCCCAACCCCACCGGGCCGGCCGTCCACCCCTCAGCGGCAGGCCAACCCCTACTGACCAACATCATCAAATCCGGGGCAGCCGAGAAAATCGACTTTCTGCTCCGCCCTCCCGCTGCCGGAAAGTACACCATCTCCGTCGAGTTCCTGCACTGGATCACCGGCAAGACGCTCGCAACCAGAACCGTCGCGGTGACTGCCGCGTGATCTGCTTGCCGTTGTGACTTGCGGACCGGATCCGCAATGCTTCCATGGGAGCATTCTGCACGCCCGATTCCGTTGTCATGCCGAAGCTCTACGTCGACGAGAGCTAAGCGATAAGGTTGCTTACTAACTGACGATGGTGGCTGCGACCTAAGGAAACGATCATGACGGTGAAAGGCAACGAAATTCTCAACGGCGGCGTGGAGGGGGAGGTCCGCCAAGACCGTTTCGTTGGCGACCAGGACCTCACCCGGTGGAACACCCGCTTCGGCCGGATCCTGGCCGGCGCGGTTCAACGGATCAGCCGCCTACTTGGTCCCCACGCCGCGCTTATAGTCACACTCATTGTCGGGGCGATGATCGCCGTTTCCCTATCTGCGGTCTTCGCCCAGGTGTACGAATCGGTGGTCGCGGCCGACGGCGTAGCGGGGTTGGACCATCCGGTTCTTGACACCGCCAAGACGGTCCGTTCCCCCGTTGTGGACGTCCTTGCCACGGCATACACCGACATCGGCGGCACGGTCGGCATGCCGGCTCTCGCGCTGACTGTCATGGTTGTACTGGCTCTGCGGCGCCGATCCTGGACCCCTGTCATTCTCATCGTTACGGCCGGCGCCGGTTCTCTGCTGATGACCATCGCGGGCAAGCAGCTCATCGGCCGAACCCGCCCACCGCTGGTCGACGCCGTCCCGCCCTACGAGTACTCCGCATCCTTCCCAAGCGGCCATTCGCTGAACTCGGTCGTCATCGCCGGCATCGTCGCCTACCTGATAGTCCTCCGGCTGAGGTCCCAGCGCGTGCGGACACTGACCGTCATCCTCGCGGCACTCTTCGCCGCAACCATGGGGCTAAGCCGGGTCTACCTCGGACACCACTGGCTGACCGACGTGTTGGCCGCGTGGTCTCTCGGGGCGGCGTGGCTCGCGATGGTAATTACCGCCCACCGCCTGTACCTGACTGCCCGGACACACCGGTCGCATGTCGCGTCCGCCGCCGTCCCGTAGGCTTCGTGGCGGAATCGTGGCGTGTCGGACATGACCACGTTTCCCCGGCGGCGTGATCGCGGCGCTGGACCACTACTTGGGCGTTAAACGCCGCCTGCTCTCCCAAAAGCGGAGGGCCCCGCGCCGCGGGGCCCTCCGAACTGCAGTGCCTAGACTCCTTCGCTGACGCGGTCAGGCTGCTCAACCGCGCTTTGCTCCAGCTTGGCGAGATAGGCCCACATCTTGGATTCCTCTGCCTGGACCTGAGGCTCAGGTGCCTCGTCTGGGCTCGTCTCCCGGCGCCCTTCAGCTTCCCGGGCGTGATCCTTCTTGTAGTACTGCCATCCCTCGCACGATGAATAGCACATCACCGACCTCCTTACAGTGGGTGTACTTCCATCGTCCTCCCAATCTGATGGCGAGTCGACCCTGTGTCGATGCCTCAGTACTTAGGCCTGATGCTTGCACTTATGCCAGGCGCGCGCGGACGATCTCACTTACCGCCTTGCCGTCGAATCGTCCGGCGACCTTGGCGGTTACAGGCTTCATCACGGCGCCCATCTGTCGCATTGACAGCTCAACACCGTCGGCCTTCAACGCTTCGATGGCCTCGTCGACTATTGCCTCCACCTCGTCTGCGCCCAGTGGCTGCGGCAGATATGTCTCGATGACCTCGGCTTCTGCGATTTCCGCAGCGGCGCGGTCATTTTCACCCGCCTCGGTGTAGATGAGGGCAGTATCCCGGCGCTTGGCGGCTTCCTTTTGCAGCAGGGCCATGACCTGATCGTCCTGCAGCTCGATCGGAGTCTTGCCGGACTTTTCCCGCGTTTCGATCTCGCCCAAGACGTTTCTCACGGTGGTGAGCGCGACCTTGTTGCGGTCCTTCATGTGGACGATGACGTCAGCGTGCAGGCGTTCCTTCAGTGTGGTCATGATTTCCTCATCGTGCTGTAGCGATTCGTGGTGGGCGGCTAGTAATTCAATCGTGCACCTTTAAGGACGCGCGTGCCGTCACCGGCAATGACACAAAATCCCGTTAGGGTGGTGAAGGTTTGGGGCATGGGGACCCGCACCGGAAGGAAAGCACGGATGGAACGGCAAGGCGAAGAGCGTCCGGCTCATGTAATGAGCAGGCGGCTTTTTACCTTCGCCACGGTTGCCGCGGCACTTAGCGGGTGCACGGATGCCGACCCGCGCGGCGGGAGCGGAACTAACACAGCGCCACCTCCGCGGATTCCCGCCTCCAGCACTCCTGGCGCAGTCCCCCAGATGACGCGCACGCACGCACCCACCCCGCCCGGCAAGGACAGCATCGTCGCCGCCTTCAAAGGCCGCATTCCGCGGCAGTGGGGCCTGGAAGCGCCCGGAACCGTCAACAAACTCTCCGCAGGCAGCCGCGGGATCGCGCTGACTTTCGACTGCTGCGGCGGTCCCGGAGGAAACGGCGTGGACCAGGAACTCATCGACACCCTGCGCCGGACGAGGACACGTGCCACCTTCTTTCTTAATTTCCGCTGGATCCAGGCCCACCCGAAGCTCGCCAGGTCCTTGGCGGGTAATCCCCTGTTCGAGATCGGGAATCACGGCACCAGACATGTCCCCCTGTCAGTGACCGGCCGGAGCGCTTACGGAATCAGGGGCACCGCAAGCCCTGCTGAGGTCTACGACGAGGTCATGGTGAACCAGCAGGCGCTCCGCCGGCTTACTGGCGCGCCCACCCGCTACTTCCGGCCCGGCACCGCTTACCTCGACGACGTCTCGGTTGCCATCGTCAGGAGATTGGGACTGATCCCCGTCTCGTTCAGCATCAACGGCGACGGCGGTGCAACGTACCCGGCGCCGGTCGTCTACGGCGAAGTCGCCGCAGCCAAACCCGGAGACATCATTATTGCCCACGCCAACCAGGCGCAGGGCGGTACCGCGGCGGGAGTCGCACGCGCCCTGCCCGTCCTGAAGGCCGCAGGCCTCAAGCCCGGCTGGCTCAATCTCGTCTAACCCAGCATCCAACGGCCGGCCACAGCTTCCGGCGGTAGCCTTGAACCCTATGGATCACTCAGCTGCACCAGCCCTGCCCATGCCCGAGCAATGGTGGGACCGCATTGTCGCCGGCTTCGCGAGGTCCGACATTCCTGCGGTGAGCGTCACCGAGCTGCTCGCCGTCGTCCTGGTCGCCGGCGTTCTTTCGGTCCCGCGCGCCACCTGGCGGTACTTCGGGCTTTTCGCAACAGTGACCCACGAACTGGGGCACGCCTTTGCGGCGCTCACCAGCGGCCAGCGGCTGGGCGGGATCAAACTGCGGCTGAATCATTCCGGCACCACCACCTCCTACACGCGCGGGCGCTTCGCCGCCGTCTGGTCCGGCTTTTGGGGCTATCCCGTCCCGGGCGTCACCGGCGCCGCGCTGGTATGGTCCGGCTTCAACGGCTGGGGCCCGGCCGCGATGTCCGCCGGGTTGCTGGTGCTGCTGGCGTCCCTGATGTTCATCCGCAACCTAGCCGGCGTGTTCATTCTTCTCGCCGCGGTCTTCGCCGCAGCCGCCCTCGTTCTCGCTGTGCCGGCCGCCTTCACCGGGCATGTGGCTATCATCCTGGGGCTCGCGCTGCTCGTGGCCGCCGTACGGGACCTGGCCAAACTCACCAACGTGCACCTCCGCCGCCGGGATCAGCTGCCGACCTCGGACGCGTACATCCTTTACCGGGCGACCGCCATTCCGTCAGGAGTCTGGATAGTCCTCTTCTCCCTGGTCGTGGCCGCATCGTGGGTGGTGGCCTGGCAGCCGATGTCGCACATCCTTGCAGCGGCCACATAGTCTGGAGTGATGAACCAGGAGTCCAGCACCGTCAAAGAACACAGCACAAAGGGCGCGTATGTCACGGGCGGAGAATTCAACCGGGACACCAGCTACATCGAGGACCGGATCACGAAAACCGGCGCAGCCGGGCCCAATGGGGAACCCGGCTGGCCTGTGGAACCGGGCCGCTACCGGCTGATCGCCGCGCGCGCCTGCCCGTGGGCAAACCGGACGGTCATCGTCCGCCGCCTGCTGGGCCTTGAAGACGCCATCTCCCTTGGCCAGCCCGGCCCCACCCACGACGCCCGGTCCTGGACCTTCGACCTGGATCCGGGCGGGACAGACCCCGTGCTCGGCATTGAACGCCTGCAGGAGGCCTACTTCCGGCGTTTTCCGGACTACCCGCGCGGCATCACGGTTCCGGCGATGGTGGACATCGCGAGCGGAGCCGTGGTGACAAACAA
Source organism: Arthrobacter sp. P1_B11 (assembly GCF_056406715.1). Lineage (NCBI taxonomy): Bacteria > Bacillati > Actinomycetota > Actinomycetes > Micrococcales > Micrococcaceae > Arthrobacter > Arthrobacter sp. P1_B11. The sequence goes on along the minus strand of NZ_JBFTZQ010000033.1, from coordinate 40,420 downwards.
CTATCCCCAGATCACCCTGGACTTCTCCACCGAGTGGACCGAGTTCCACCGCCCCGGAGCGCCGCGGCTGTACCCGGAGCATCTCCGCGAGGAAATCGACCGCGTCAACAAGCGGGTGTTCACCGAAGTCAACAACGGCGTGTACCGGTGTGGCTTCGCCGGCTCCCAAGACGCGTACGACGCCGCCTACAGCCGCCTGTGGACCGCTCTCGACTGGCTTGACGAACGGCTGGCAGCGCAGCGGTATCTCGTCGGCGATTACATTACCGAAGCCGACGTCCGGCTCTTCACGACACTTGTCAGGTTCGACGCCGTCTACCACGGGCATTTCAAATGCAACCGGAACAAACTCAGCGAGATGCCGGTCCTCTGGGCATACGCCAGGGACCTGTTCCAAACTCCGGGCTTCGGCGACACCATCGACTTCGTGCAGATCAAGCAGCACTACTACATCGTCCACGAGGACATCAATCCCACCGGCGTCGTCCCGGCGGGGCCGGACCTTTCCGGGTGGCTGACTCCGCACGGGCGGGAGTCCCTGGGCGGAAGTCCTTTCGGCGAGGGCACTCCGCCAGGGCCCGTCAGGGCAGGGGAAGAAGTGGCCGCAGGGAACGGAGTCCGCTGACAGATTCCGCCGTCTCCCAGCCCCCGGCGAGGACGCTGAGGGGTTAGTCCACTTGTCGCACTCCGTTCGCCACCCTAGTGTGGGGCCCGATGACCACCACAAAGCAGGACACCCCGGCCCAGGAGCCTCTTCCGCGTAGAGTTTGGCGGCTCACGTCAGCCAGCGTGACCCGGGCCCTGGCAGCACCGCGGTTGCAGCTGGCTGCCAAAGCGGGCCTGGCCGCCGGCATAGCATTTCTGATCGCACCGCTGATGCCGGGCGCCGCGGCCCATTACCCGTACTACGCTCCGCTGGGCGCGCTGGTGGCCATGTATGAAAATGTTGCCGGTTCCATGCGACAAGGACTGCAGACCCTCGTCGGCCTGGCGGCCGGGATCGGACTCGCTTTCGTCCTGATCAGCCTGGGCGCCACGCCGCTGAGCGTTGGCGTCGTGATGGCATTTGGCGTCCTGCTGGCCGGACTCCCCCGCCTTGGGGCCGGCCGGGACTGGATTCCGACGGCGGCTCTCCTGGTCCTGCTGGTGGGTGGACGGAACCCGGACGACTTTTCGTTCGGCTACCTGCTCCAAATGGGCGTCGGCGTTGCCGTGGGCGTCGTCGTAAACCTGCTCGTTTTCCCGCCCCTCCACTTCAATGCTGCCGCCCTGAGCCTGGCCGAGTTGCGGCTTGCCCTGGCCCGTCAGCTGTCGGACATGGGGGCGGCGATGCACGAAAAATGGCCTCCGGAGCACGAAGCCTGGTCACAGCGGTCCGAAGAGCTTGCCAGGTCCGCCCGATCAGTCCGCGCCGCCGTCCAAAAGGCGGACGCGAGCAGGGAAGCCAACCCGCGCCGCCGTTTCCATCCGCGCGACGTGGACCTTGACTACCGCAACGTCCGAGACTTGGAGCGCGTCACGTTCCATATCCAGGACATGACCGAGGTGCTTGCCGACGTCATCTGGAACAAGGACATGCCCTTCACCATCCCCCTGCCGTACAGCGAGCCCCTCGCCAAAGCCCTGGCCGCCGTCGGGGAAGTGCTCCGCTCAGCGGAGGAGGACGACGCCGGCCGGCAAGCAGAGCTGATAACTGCCGCACACGCTGCGGTCGGTTCCCTGGAAAGGCGGATTGCCTCCGACGACGTCGACGCCGACGCCCCCAGCGCCGCGGAATCCATTTTGCTGAGCCTGCACCGGATACTGCGGGTCGCCCGCACGGACGGCCAGTAGGCAGCCCGAGCTACAGCGCCGCCACTGAACCGCTGAAATGCTTCCGGCCCGAACGCGGGTTCCAGGCCACGTAGTCCGATCGCAGCCAGGCCGCACCATCCGTCTGGACGGTGCTGATGTCCAGGCCGACCGGCGCCGGAAGGAATACCGGTGCTTCAAACGTGACGTCCCAGCGGAATGAATCGCCCTTGGCTGCACCGACATCAGCCAGAGCCCGCGAGGCCAGGTACATCCCGTGCGCAATCGACCGCCGCATGCCCAGGGCCTTGGCGGACAGGACACTGAGGTGGATGGGGTTGAAATCCCCTGACACTGCGGCGTACGCCCGCCCTGCATCCACGCCCAGTTGCCAGACGGCGGTGGGATCCGGAGCTTTGAAGTCCTCCGGCCGCACGGAGGCGGAGGCTTTGTCGATGCCGGGAAGGAATACTCCCTTCGCCAGATACGTGGAAATGCCCCGCCAGCGCACGGTCTCGCCGCCGGACACCCGGACCTCGGCAACTAGGTCCAGCTGCGTTCCAGACCTGTGCGCCCGGAGTGCTTCCGCCCGGGCAGTAATATCCAGCGGCTCGGTAAACCGAACGGGGCTGCGCTGCTCAACAACATTACGGAGATGGATCATTCCCAGCAGCGGCAGTGGAAAGTCGTCGCGGTTCATGACGCTCATGGCCACGGGGAACGCCAGCGCGTGAATGAACCCGGCGGGCAGCACGTCGCTGGCGGTTTCACCGATCAGGTGCTGATAGGCGGTGAGGTTTCCGACGTCGGCCTGCACTCCCCGAACTTCGTGGCCCACCGAAGGCAGCCCCGCACCCGCTGGGGAGCCAAGGATCCGTCGCCGGGCCGCCGCCGCAGCCGCGTTCACATAGAGTTTCGAAAGGGACGGCATCTCGCCCAGGATGATGGGCTGGCCGGTGTTCATGCACCCACCAGGTTTTGTCCGCAAACCCTCAGTACCTCTCCGGAAATGCCTCCTGCGGCGTCGCTGGCGAGAAAGGCAATGGCCTCGGCCACGTCCTCCGGACGACCGCCCTGCTGCAGTGAATTGAGCCGCCTCGCAACCTCGCGTGTGGCGAACGGGATGCGGGCCGTCATCTCCGTTTCGATGAACCCGGGGGCCACGGCATTGATCGAGCCGCCACGCTCCGCGAGCAGCGGCGCCGTGGCGCGGACCATGCCGATCACGCCTCCCTTGGAGGCTGCGTAGTTGGTTTGGCCCCGGTTGCCGGCGATGCCGCTGGTTGACGCGACTGACACGATCCTGGGAGCCGAGCGGAAATGCTCGGAAGCCAGCAGCTCCTCATTGATCCGCAGCTGGGCGGCAATGTTCACGCCGATCACGGAGCTCCAGCGCCCGTGATCCATGTTGACGAGCAGCTTATCCCGGGTGATGCCCGCGTTGTGGACCACGATGTCCAGGTGCCCGTGGCGTCCGACGGCATGGTCAATGATCCGCTGGCCGGCATCGTCCCGGCTGACGTCGAGCTCCAGCGCTGTGCCCCGGACTTCGTTGGCAACGTCGGCCAGATGGTCACCTGCGGTCGGAATATCGACCACCACCACCGTGGCACCGTCACGGTGCAGCGTCCGCGCAATGGCCGCGCCGATGCCGCGGGCGGCCCCGGTAACCACGGCGACTTTTCCGGCGAGCGGTTTGTCAGCGTCGGCAGGCAGCCTTCCCGCTGTTGAGCCGATCCGCACGAACTGGCCGTCCACAAAGGCGGACCGGCCCGAGAGGAAGAAGCTGAGCGCTCCGAGCGCCGCAGGCGACGTGGCGCTGACATCCTCGGCGAGGACAATGCCGTTGCCCGTGGCGCCGGCGCGCAGTTCCTTGGCCAGTGAGCGCAGCAGCCCGTCGACGCCCTGCCGGACTGCGGCGGCGGCGGGTGTGGCTCCGTCGGAAGCGCGCGAAACAGTGACCACGCGTCCGTTCGGAGCCAGGTCGCGCAGCGACGGGGCGGCCGTCAGAACCGGCTGTTCGAGGTCGGCCGGTGACTCCAGATCGTCCAGAACCAGCACGATCGCGCCCAGCCTTTCCTTGGGAACGGCGTGCCGGCGGACGTCCAGGTCCCACTCAAGGAGCTGTGCCGCGAGCGCGTCTGCCCCCGGGCTGGAACCTTCGACCAGGACCGGTCCGCTGATGAGGGGCTGGCCGGGCTCGTAGCGCCGCAGCACGGCAGGCTGCGGGAGTCCGAGCTTCTTGGCGACGTCCCGGCCCAGCCCCTTGCTGACCAGCCGTGTGTAAGTGTCTGTCATGAGATATCCCTAGTGTGCTTCCAGAAGTGCCACGACGCCCTGGCCGCCGGCGGCGCAGACAGAGATGAGTCCGAGCGCCGGACGCCCGTCCACCGTCCCCTTGGCGTGCAGCATCTTGGCGAGTGACGCAACAATCCGGCCGCCAGTCGCGGCAAACGGGTGTCCCGCTGCCAGTGATGATCCGTTGACGTTGAGCCTGGCACGGTCCACCTTGCCGAATGCTCCGTCCAGCCCGAGCCGGGTGCGCCCGAATTCCTCGTCTTCCCAGGCAGCCAGCGTGCTCAGCACGGTCCCGGCAAAAGCCTCGTGGATTTCGAAGAAGTCGATGTCATCCAGTGTCAGGCCATTGCGCGCCAGCAGCCGAGGCACAGCGAAGGCCGGAGCCATGAGCAGCCCGTCCTTTCCGTGCACGAAGTCCACGGCGGCGGCCTCGCCGTCAAGGACTGTGGCGAGCTTGGGCAGACCGTGCTGGTCCGCCCACTCTTCCGAGGCAAGCAGCACAGTGGAGGCGCCGTCCGTCAGCGGAGTGGAGTTGCCTGCCGTCATCGTGGCCTCCGAGCCCAGGTTCCGGCCGAAGACCGGCTTCAGGGAGGCAAGCTTCTCGAGGGTGGTGTCTGCCCTGAGGTTGGAATCCCTGCTGAGCCCGCGGTAGGGCGTGAGGAGGTCATCGAAGAATCCGGCCTCATAAGCGGCTGCGAGGTTGCGGTGGCTGTTGTAGGCCAGCTCGTCCTGGGCCTGGCGGGTGATCTTCCACTGGGCTGTGGTCAAGGCCTGGTGCTCCCCCATGGACAGGCCCGTCCGGGGCTCGCCCGTGTTGGGCGCATCGGGGGCGAGGTCCTTGGGCCGGAGGCGGGCGAGGATCTGCAGGCGCTGCGGCAGCGCCTTCGCACGGTTGAGGTCCAGCAGGACTTCGCGGAGGCCCTCACTGACTGCGATCGGGGCATCGGACGCTGAGTCGACGCCGCCGGCGATGGCCGACTGGATCTGCCCGAGCCTGATTTTGTTGGCGAGGCCCAGCACAGTTTCCAGACCGGTGGCGCAGGCCTGCTGGACGTCGTAGGCGGGAGTTTCGGCCGACAGGGCGGAGCCCAGGACAGCCTCTCGGGTCAGGTTGAAATCACGCGAGTGCTTCAGCACGGCACCGGCGGCGACTTCGCCGATCCGCTCGTCCTGCAGCCCGAAGCGGGCAATCAGTCCGTCCAGCGCCGCGGTGAGCATGTCCTGGTTGGAGGACTTCGTGTAGGCCCCGCCGGTCCGTGCAAACGGGATCCTGTTGCCGCCGACCACCACAGCCTTTCGGAGAGCCTGTGCTTCACGAAGGGACTGTGCCTCACGAAGGGACTGGGGCGAACCTGCCGCCCGGACGTTGGTGGTTTCTTCTGGTCCGGTTACTGACTGTCCATCGACGGACATGCTCTGTCTCCTTTGATCCGCGCTAATTATCGATACCCAGCGTACCTGATACGCTGGGTATCGTGAACATGAACCGGCCCCGCCGACTTCCCGAGCCCGTACCCGCCGCTGTCGACGGCCGCGCCTCCCGCTGGCAGTCGCACCGTGAGGAGCGGAGGCGAGAGCTCATCAAGTCCGCCCGACGAGCTGTTCACACCCTCGGAAGCGATGCGTCCATGGAGGACATCGCGGCCGCAGCCGGGACATCAAAGTCTGTCTTCTACAGGTACTTCGGAGACAAGGCCGGCCTTCAGCAGGCAGTGGGCGAAGTGGTATTGAGCCAGATGCAGCGGCGCATCCACGAGGCGGCCCAGAGCGCCCAGACGCCGCGCGAGGGCCTCTTCGCCATGGTCTCTGCCTATCTGCAGATGGCCGAGACGAGTCCCAACGTGTACGCGTTCGTGACCCGGCACTCGGCCGCGGAACAGGACGGCGGCCAGACCACCATTGCCACGGCCGGGGCCCTCGGTCACTTCTTTGATTCCATTGCCAAGATGATTGCCCGGCCCATGCGCGCGCATCTCGGCGCCGGCAAGGAAGCGGTCATCGGATACTGGCCCAACGCCGCGATCGGGCTGGTCCGCAATGCCGGCGAACAGTGGCTGGCCAGCCCGGTCTCCCCCGAGAAGCCCGACCAGGACGCAATGGCCCGCCAGATTACGGCGTGGCTGTGTGTGGGCATCGCACCAGAACTTACCGACGTTCAATAAACCCGTTCAACAACCCCTCAAATTGTCAGAACCAACGAAGGAATCGACATGACTGAAGTAGCGGACCGCCCCACGGGCGCACCCTCCCGACCCGCGCCGGAAGGCATTGCTACGGGTCAGAGCGCCAACGGCCTGATCCCCGGCGGGACGCCCGCCGTCGACGTCGCCGCACTGGGTGAGCAGCTGCTCGGCAAATGGGCAGACGTCCGACGCCAGGCACGCGAGCTGGCCGCCCGCCCGGAACTGCACAAGACGGAAGGCCTCACCCACACCGAACACCGGCAGCGGACGTTCGGCCAGCTTCGGTACCTCGTGGACAACGACGCCGTCCACCGCGCTTTCCCCACAGCCTTCGGTGGCTCCGATGACCACGGCGGAAACATCGCTGGCTTCGAGGAACTGGTCACGGCCGATCCCTCCCTGCAGATCAAGGCGGGCGTGCAGTGGGGCCTCTTCGGTTCCGCCGTGATGCACCTGGGCGCAGGTGAGCACCACACGAAGTGGCTGCCTGGCATCATGAACCTCGACATCCCGGGATGCTTCGCCATGACGGAGACAGGGCACGGCTCGGATGTCGCCAGCATCGCCACCACCGCCACCTTCGACGCCGGCACGGAGGAATTCGTCATCAACACACCGTTCCGTGCAGCCTGGAAGGACTATATCGGCAACGCCGCCGTCGACGGCCTTGGCGCCGTGGTGTTCGCCCAGCTGGTCACGCGCGGCGTGAACCACGGGGTCCATGCGTTCTACGTCGATCTCCGTGATCCCGACACGAAGGAATTCCTCCCCGGGATAGGCGGCGAGGACGACGGCGTCAAGGGCGGCCTGAACGGGATCGACAACGGGCGCCTGCACTTCAGCAATGTCCGGATCCCCCGCACGAACCTGCTTAACCGCTACGGCGATGTGGACGCTGCCGGGAACTACAGCTCCCCGATCGCCAGCCCCGGCCGGCGCTTCTTCACCATGCTGGGCACGCTGGTCCAGGGCCGGGTCAGCCTCGACGGTGCCGCGGTGGCTGCCTCCAAGCTCGCACTCAAGACCGCCATTACCTACGCCACCGAGCGCCGCCAGTTCAACGCTTCCTCCCCCACCGAGGAGGAAGTCCTCCTGGACTACCAGCGCCACCAGCGCCGGCTCTTCACACGCCTGGCAACCACGTACGCTGCGGCGTTCGCCCACGAGCAGCTGCTGGAGAAGTTCGACGACGTATTCTCCGGCGCGCACGACACTGATGAGGACCGGCAGGACCTCGAGACGCTGGCCGCTGCCCTCAAGCCGCTCAGCACCTGGCACGCCCTCGACACCCTGCAGGAGTGCCGCGAGGCCTGCGGCGGCGCCGGCTTCCTGATCGAAAACCGCTTCGCGTCGCTCCGCGCCGACCTCGACGTCTACGTCACTTTCGAGGGCGACAACACGGTCCTCCTCCAGCTTGTGGCAAAGCGGCTGCTGGCTGACTACGCCAAGGAATTCCGCAGCGTCACGTTCGGAGTCCTCGCGCGCTACGTGGTCAACCAGGCGGCCGGAACCGCCGTCCACCGTACCGGGCTCCGGGGAGTGGCGCAGTTCGTCGCCGATAACGGCCTTCCCCAGAAGGCAGCAATTGCCCTGCGCGATGAGGATAGCCAGCGGGCGCTCCTGACAGACCGGGTGCAGTCGATGGTCGCCGAGGCCGCAGCTGCCCTCAAGGGCGCCAACAAGCTGCCGCAGGACCAGGCTGCTGCAGTGTTCAACCAGCACCAGGACGAGCTGATCGACGCGGCCCAGGCCCACGCCGAACTGTTGCAGTGGGAAGCTTTCACCGAGGCTCTCCCCAAGGTTGCGGACCCTGGAACAAGGGCTGTCCTCACGTGGCTACGGGATCTGTTCGGGCTGTCCCTGATCGAGAAGAACCTGTCCTGGTATCTCATGAACGGCCGGCTCTCGATGCAGCGCGCGCGGACCGTGGGCGACTACATCAACAGGCTTCTGGTCAAGATCCGTCCCCACGCGCTGGATCTTGTGGATGCCTTCGGATACGGCCCGGACCACCTCCGTGCAGCGATCGCCACCGGCGCGGAGAAGGTCCGCCAGGACGAGGCACGGAACTTCTACCGTGCGCAGCGCGCCAGCGGTGACGCCCCGGTGGAGGAGAAGTCGCTCCTGGCGCGGAAGGGCTAATCTGCGTTAAATGCCCGACGGCGGCGCTCCCCATGGGTGGGGAGCGCCGCCGTCGCGCTTTATTGCCTTGCTTTACTGAATTTGGGCAGTCCTGCTTGAGTGCCGGCTATTTGAGGACGGAACGGTAGACGTCGAGGGTGGTCTCAGTGATGGATTCCCAGGAAAAGTGCTCTTCGGCCCGGCGCCTGCCGGCCTCGCCCATGGCACGGGCGCGCTCGGGGTCAGAAACAACCTCTGTAAGGGCGGCGGCAAACTCGCTGACGAACTTTTCCGGATCCAGCGGGGTGCCGGTGCCGTCGGTGACCTGTTCAATATCCACGAGGAGCCCGGTTTCGCCGTGCTGGACCACCTCGGGGATGCCGCCGGTGGCACTGGCCACCACGGCGGCGCCGCAGGCCATGGCCTCGAGGTTCACGATGCCGAGCGGTTCGTAGATGGAGGGGCAGGCGAAGGCGGTGGCGTGGCTGAGAACCTGGATGAGCTCGTTGCGGGGCAGCATCCGCTCAATGAGCACCACTCCGCTGCGCTGGCTCTGGAGTTCCTCGATCAGGCGTGCAGTCTCCGCGGCGAGTTCGGGCGTGTCGGCAGCCCCGAGGCACAGCACCAGCTGCACATCGGCGGGGAGCTTCGCGGCAGCGCGCAGCAGGTAGGGAACACCCTTCTGGCGCGTGTTGCGGCCAACGAACACCACGCTGGGAAGGTCGGGGTCGATGCCCAGCGCACGGACGGCGTCGTGGTCCTCGTCGCGGTTCCAGAGGCTGACGTCGATGCCGTTGTGCACCACCTTGACCTTGGCGGGGTCCACCTCGGGGTAGCTGCGCAGGATGTCCTGGCGCATGCCTTCGGAGACCGCGATAATGGCCGCGGCGGCCTCATAGGCGGTCTTCTCCACCCAAGAGGACAGCGCGTAGCCGCCGCCGAGCTGCTCAGCCTTCCACGGGCGCAGCGGCTCCAGGCTGTGGGCGCTCAGCACATGCGGGATGCCGTGCAGCAACGAGGCCAGGTGTCCCGCCATGTTGGCGTACCAGGTGTGCGAATGCACAACGTCGGCGCCCGCGATGTCCGGCACGATCCGCAGGTCCACGCCGAGTGTCTGGACCGCGGCGTTGGCGGAACCGAGATCCTCCGGCACGGAGTAGGAGGTCACGGCCGCCCCGTGGTAGTCGGCGTCCCGGGGCGCGCCAAAGGCACGCACCTGCAGGTCGACGTGCTTGGCCAGGACCCGGCTCAGCTCGGCCACGTGGACGCCCGCACCACCATAGATCTCCGGCGGGAACTCTTTAGTCACAATGTCTATTCGCACGATACCCAAGGTAGTCGTTACGGTTGAACTGTTCTAGTGTGAAGGAGTCCGGGCGTGCCGGACTGTTGGGGAAGTTACGAAGGCGTACAGGAGCGACCACATGCCGTTGAATAAGAAAGTCCTGGCCATTGTCCTCGCGGGCGGCGAGGGAAATCGCCTCATGCCGCTGACGGCGGACAGGGCCAAACCCGGCGTGCCCTTTGCGGGAAGTTACCGGCTGATCGACTTTGCCCTGTCCAACCTCGTGAATTCCCGCTATCTGCAGATCGTGGTCCTGACGCAGTACAAGTCCCACAGCCTTGACCGCCACATCTCCGAAACCTGGCGGATGTCCACCCAGTTGGGCAACTATGTTGCGTCGGTTCCCGCGCAGCAGCGCGTGGGCAAGAGCTGGTTCCTTGGCAGCGCAAACGCCATCTACCAGTCCCTGAACCTGATCCGCGATGCCAACCCGGATATTGTGGTCGTCGTTGGCGCCGACCACGTGTACCGCATGGATTTCGCGCAGATGGTGGAGCAGCACGTCCGCAGTGGCGCGAAAGCAACGGTCGCCGCCGTCCGCCAGCCGCTGCACATGGCGGACCAGTTCGGCGTGATCGAGGTGGATCCCGAAGACTCCCAGAAGATCGCGGCATTCGTTGAGAAGCCGTCCTCCACCCCCGGGCTGGCCGCGGACCCCACCCAGTTTCTGGCTTCCATGGGCAACTACGTGTTTGACGCCGACGCCCTGGTGGACGCCCTGCACGTCGACGCCGAACGCCTGGACACGAAGCACGACATGGGCGGCGACATCATCCCCTACTTCGTGAACCAGGGCGAGGCCGGGGTGTACGACTTCACACTCAACGACATCCCGGGATCCACCGAACGCGACCGCACCTACTGGCGCGACGTCGGCACCATCGACTCCTTCTACGACGCCCACATGGACCTGATCTCTCCCCTGCCGGTGTTCAACCTGTACAACTCCGAATGGCCCATCTACACGCGGCAGAGCATCTCCCCGCCCGCCAAGTTCGTCCGCGGCGACAACAACACCGTCGGAACGGCCCTTGACTCCATCGTTGCCAGCGGCGTGGTCATCTCGGGCGGCATCGTGGAAGGCTCGGTCCTGTCCAACGACGTCTACGTCGGAACGGCAAGCCGCGTTGTGGATTCGGTCCTGATGGACAAGGTCCAGATCGGCGCGGGTGCGGTGGTCCGCCGCGCCATCATCGACAAGAATGTCAAGGTTCCCGCTGGTGCCGCGATCGGCCTTGATCCGGAACTCGACCGGGCCCGCGGTTTTAAGGTCACCGATTCAGGCATCACCGTGCTCTCCAAGGGGCAGGCCGTACCGGAACCGGACGACGCCGAGCGGAAGCTTTCGGCGGCCAATCTGCACCTGGTTCCCAACGCGGTGAAGGCCGCCACGGAGAACTACCCCGAAGTGCACAGTTCCGTGGAACAGGTAAGCCAGGTCCAGGCCGCCGCTGTGGGATCCAACTCTCCGTCGAGGTAGGCGCCCGGCCCCCGCGCCGAGCGACCGCCCCCGGAAACCTTGAGGCAGGCCTGAGGCTCAACAGGCTGTAAAATCAGACCAATGAGCACCTCCGATCTGACGCCTGAAGAGATTCAGGCCTGCCTCAAGGTTTTGCACACCATCCACGTCTATGACGAGGAGCACCCGGACTACGTCTCGGTGCGCCGTGCCACCGGGAAGATGTTCAAGGCCGTCAAGCGGCACCGCCGGGTCTCGAAGCGCGACCTCATCGCCGAGGCCGACCGCGCTGTACTGGCGCAAACCGCCACGGCCGCCCCTGACCGGATCGACGACGAGACACGGGGCAACAAGCTCGCCCCCTCCGCTACCGGCAAGGTGGCCGGCCACCTGATCAGGTCTCGGCCCTGCTACATCTGCAAGCAGCACTACACGCAGGTGGACGCCTTTTACCACCAGCTTTGCCCGGAATGCGCCGCTTTTAGCCACACCAAGCGCGACGCCCGGACGGACCTCACCGGACGCCGGGCCCTGCTCACGGGCGGCCGCGCCAAGATCGGCATGTACATTGCACTCCGGCTGCTCCGCGACGGGGCGCACACCACCATCACCACCCGCTTTCCTAAGGACGCCGCACGCCGTTTCGCTGCCATGGAGGACAGTGCGGACTGGCTGCACCGGCTGAGGATCGTGGGCATCGACCTGCGCGATCCCTCCCAAGTCATGGCGCTGACCGATTCGCTGAACGCCGCGGGCCCTCTGGATATCATCATCAACAACGCAGCGCAGACCGTGCGCCGCTCGGGCAACGCGTACAAGCCCCTCGTGGATGCGGAAGACGAGCCGCTCCCGGCGGCCCTCGAGCCGGCCAACGGAGGTCCCGAGCTGGTCACCTTCGGCCATGCCCATGACAAGCATCCCCTGGCCCTTGCCAGCAGCGTCACGGAGCACCCCGTGCTCGCCGGCGATGCCATCACCTCGCTGGCACTCTCTACTGGTTCTGCGTCATTGGAACGCATCGCGACCGGCACCGCCATCGACGCCGGCGGACTGGTCCCCGACCTCGCCACCATCAACAGCTGGACCCAGGTGGTGGACGAGGTGGACCCGCTGGAGATGCTGGAAGTCCAGCTGTGCAACGTCACCGCGCCCTTCCTGCTCGTCAGCAGGCTGCGGGACGCCATGAAGCGCTCCACAGCCCACCGGAAATACATCGTGAACGTCTCCGCCATGGAGGGCCAGTTCTCCCGTGCCTACAAGGGGCCGGGCCATCCCCACACGAACATGGCCAAGGCCGCCCTGAACATGATGACCCGGACCAGCGCCCAGGAGATGCTGGACAACGATGGCATCCTTATGACGGCGGTGGACACCGGCTGGATCACCGACGAGCGCCCGCATTACACCAAGGTCCGGCTGATGGACGAAGGCTTCCATGCACCCCTGGACCTTGTGGACGGGGCGGCACGGGTCTACGACCCCATCGTCATGGGAGAGAACGGTGAAGACCAATACGGCGTTTTCCTCAAGGACTACAAGCCGAGCCCCTGGTAAGAGGCCGTCCTCCGGGTCATGACCTCCCTGTGCGCGGCCCGTGGCCGTACGATGTGTCCATGAACAGTGCACCGCACGACGGTAAGCTCACATTCGACGACTGCTGGGAGCTGCTGGCCTCAGCCAACGTCGGCAGGCTGGCCCTCATCATCGACGGGCATCCGGAAATCTTCCCCGTCAACTTCGTCATTGAGCGCCGAAGCATCGTGTTCCGCACGGCCAGCGGGACAAAGCTCTGGGGTTCCATGGAAGAGGAGCCCGCCGCCTTCGAGATTGACGGCTACGACGCCCAGACCGAAGAGGCCTGGAGCGTTGTGGCGCGGGGCGGCACCGTGGCAGTGGACGACCCCGCCGAGCGCGCTGCGGCGGACGCCCTTGGCCTGGAGCCGTGGGAGCCCGGAACTAAATCACACTATGTGCGGCTGTCGCCGAAAGCCCTGACCGGCCGGCGGTTTAAGGTAAACGCCCCCGATGTCTGGAACACCCGGCTTGGCGACCAGCGCCGGGCGTCCTTCGAGTAGCCCCCGCCCCTTCCGGCAGTCGCAAGAGTCGACGCGGTGGGCCCGCTCACGCCTGCGCGGCCCTGCCGCGGGTGGCGCACTGGCGAGCGTGTCGGAGCGGGCGTAGGCTCTGGTCCATGACTAATGTGCAGCCCGCCGCAGCGTCCCGGGAATCCGTGGAACACCTGGAATCAAGCCAGTGCTGGGAGCTTCTCCGGCAGGTTTCGGTCGGCCGGCTGGCCGTCTGGGTGGAGGACCATCCGGACATCTTCCCGCTCAATTACGCTGTGGACCACGGCACCCTGGTGTTCCGGACTGCCGAGGGAACCAAACTTGGCGGCGCCCTGGGCGACGCGCCCGTAGCGCTGGAAGCCGACGGCGTAGATGCCGGTTCCGGAATGGCCTGGAGCGTGGTGGTCAAGGGCAAAGCCGCGGCCCTCAAGGACACCGAGGAAATCCTTGATTCGGCGTCCCTCTACCTTTTCCCGTGGCAGGCCGGGCAGAAAGACCACTTCGTCCGGATCACTCCGGACTCCATCACCGGCCGGCGTTTCAAGGTGACACCGCCGCTCACCTGGTGGACGCAGCTCAGCGGGGCCGTAAAGTCCTCCCCGGAGTAGGATCCCCTGGCCGAAAACCCGGCCGTCAGGCCAGCCGGGTGATCTCAACGCTTACGCTGAGCGTGGATCCCCCGCCGCCGGACAGGATGCCTTTGAGCGGCGGCACGTCGCGGTAGTCGCGGCCGCGGGCCACGGTGACGTGGAAATCTCCCGCCGGTTTGTGGTTGGTGGGGTCCCAGCTGCGCCATTCGCCGTCCCACCACTCCAGCCACGCGTGGGACTGGCCGGCAACGGACTCGCCGATGTCCGCCGTCGAACGCGGGTGCAGGTACCCGGAGACATACCGGGCGGGGATGCCGCTGCTGCGCAGCGCTCCGATGGCCAGATGGGCGAGGTCCTGGCATACGCCCTGCCTTTGCGTCCAGGCTTCCTCGGCGCTGGTGGTGACGCCGGTGGTGCCCTTCATGTAGGTCATCTCGCCGCGCATCCATTCGAAGACTGCCAAGGCGGCCTCATGCGGGTTCTTTCCGGCCACGACGCCGGGGATGATGCCGAGCACTTCCTCGCCCGGGCCGGTCAGCTGGGACTGGGGTGCCCAGTCGCTGAACTGGTTGAGGACCTCCGGCGAGGAAAGGACGTCCCAGCCCACGATGTCCGCCTCCGAGGGAATGCGTTCCACCCTGTGGACTTCGACGGTGGTTGTGGACAGGACCTCAAGGTACTCGTGCGGCATCTGCATGTCGAACGCGGTGACCCGGGTGCCCCAATAGTCGCGGTAGCTGCTGACCGCTGCCTGGGACGGGGAGACCTTCATCGAGGACTCCAGCACCACTTGCTGCGGATCCGTCAGCGGCGTCATGCGGGCCTCGTTGTAGGACAAGGTGACGCGCTTGTTGTACTTGTAGCCGGTGTTGTGAATGATGCTCAGCCGGGTCATGAAACTTCTCCCACCCAGGCCAGTTCGTCCGCCTGATTGAAGTACTTACGGGAAATGGCGTCCGAGGCCTGCGAAACAGCCTTCTGCACGCGCTCCATGTGCTCCGGCAGCTCCGACATGAGGTCGTCGGTCCGGTGGAACTCGAGGAAGGTGCGGGCCTGGCCGACAATCCGGCGGGCGTCGTTGATGAAGCCGACGCGCTGCGCCGAGGGATCCAGCTTCGCCAGGCACTCGTCGGCATCCCGCAGTGCGTAGACAATCGAGCGCGGGAAGAGCCGGTCCAGCAGGAGGAACTCGGCCGCGTGCTGGTCTCCGAAGGCGGCACGGCGCGTGCGCAGGAAGGACTCGTAGGCACCGGCGCAGCGCAGCATGTTCACCCAGGACATGCCTGCGGACAGGACGTCGCGGGTGGAGAGCATGCGGGCCGTCATGTCGGCCCGTTCAAGCGAGCGTCCGAGGGCCAGGAAGAGCCAGCTGTCATCGTGGCTGACGGTGGTGTCCGCCAGGCCGCTGACCATGGCGGTCCGTTCCAGCACCCAGTGGCAGTACCGGTAGGTGCCCACCACGTCCTTGCGGTGCTGGTTGAGGCCGTAGTACGTGGTGTTAAGGCTTTCCCACAGGCCGGACGACACGGTCTCACGGGCACGGCGGGCATTCTCACGTGCGGCGCCCAGTGACCCGGCGATGGATGTGGCGCTGTGCTTGTCGTACGCGAGGGCGTGCAGCAGTTCCTCGAGTCCGAACTCCTCGCTCTGCGGGCGCGCTCCCATGACCGCGAGCAGTTCGCGGGCAACGCTGCGCCGCTCCTCAGTGGGCAGGTGGTTCAGCCGTTCGAGGTGGACATCCAGGATGCGGGCCGTTCCGTCGGCCCTTTCAACGTAGCGGCCGATCCAAAAAAGGGACTCGGCGATTCGGCTAAGCATGTGCGGCTACCTCCTGCGCGAGCGTGGTGGCGGGAAATCGGTCTGATGACAAGGCTGCGGATGCCGGCATGAGCGGCGCCTGCCGCCTCACTGCTGCTGCTCCGACTGGCGGTCGCGCCAGTTGCTCTCGACCGGCCACACGGAGACCCGTTCCCGGACGGTGATGGACTGCCGCGGCAGCCTCTCCACGGGGACCTGCGGGGAATCTGCCAGCACCCAGGTGTCCTTGGACCCGCCGCCCTGGCTGGAGTTCACGATCAGGGAACCCTCCTTCAGGGCAACGCGGGTGAGGCCGCCGGGAAGGACCCAGACGTCGTCGCCGTCGTTGACGGCGAAGGGGCGGAGATCCACGTGGCGGGGCCCGAACTTGTCCCCACTGAGCGTGGGCACCGTCGAGAGCTGCAAAACCGGCTGGGCAATCCAGCCGCGGGGATCAGCGATGACGCGCTTGCGCAGGGCTTCCAGTTCCTCCTTGGACGCGTCCGGGCCAATCACGAGGCCCTTGCCGCCGGAACCGTCAACCGGCTTGACCACCAGTTCGTGGAGCCGGTCGAGGACATGCTCGCGCGCTTCCTTTTCTTCCAGCCGGAAGGTGTCCACGTTGGCGATGACGGGTTCTTCGCCGAGGTAGTAGCGGATCAGGTCCGGAACGTAGCTGTAGACCAGTTTGTCGTCAGCCACGCCGTTGCCCACGGCGTTGGCGATGGTCACGCCGCCGGCGCGGGCGGCATTCACCAGGCCCGGGCAGCCCAGCATGGAATCGGAGCGGAACTGCAGCGGGTCGAGGAAGTCGTCGTCGATCCGCTTGTAGATGACGTCCACCCGCTGCTCACCGGCGGTGGTGCGCATGTACACGCGGTTGCCGCGGCAGATGAGGTCGCGGCCCTCCACGAGCTCCACGCCCATCAGCCCGGCGAGGAGGGTGTGCTCGAAGTACGCGCTGTTGAAAACACCCGGGGTCAGCACCACCACGGTGGGATCGTCGACGCCGGAAGGCGCCGTCTTACGCAGGGCGGACAGCAGCCGGCGGGGGTACTCCTCCACGGGACGGATGAGCTGCTGGCCGAATGCCTCCGGGAGGCCCTTCGCCATCGCACGCCTGTTTTCCAGCACGTAGCTGACCCCTGAGGGGACGCGGACGTTGTCCTCAAGAACGCGGAAGGTCCCTTCCGCATCGCGCACCACGTCGATGCCGGAGATATGCACGCGCACGCCGCCGGCCGGTTCGAAGCCGTGGACGGCGCGGTGGAAGTGCGCGCTCGTGGTGACCAGCTGCCTGGGGATCACGCCGTCGGACACGACCGTCATTTTGTCGTAGACGTCATTGAGGAAGGCCTCAAGAGCCCGGACCCGCTGGGCTACGCCGCGTTCCAGCACGTCCCACTCGTCGGCGGGGATCACCCGCGGAACGATGTCCAGGGGGAAGGGGCGTTCCTCGCCGGCGAAGTCAAAGGTCACGCCGCGGTCCAGGAACGTGCGCGCCATCGAGTCTGCGCGGGCGGTGACGTCCGCGAGGGAAAGCTCCCGGAGAGCGCCGGCGACCTGCCCGTAGGACGTGCGGGCCATCTGCCCGGGGGCAAACATCTCGTCATAGGCGCCCGTGCGGCCGGCCGCCTCAGAGTAATCCTGGAATAGGTCAGACATGGTCATTAGCCAACCACCTTTTTGTTGCGAATTCATTTCCGGACCCCGTCCTGGCGTGTTGGCGGGTCCTCCCGGTTGGTCTTTTGCCGCCCCTGTCCGGCATGGTAGGGACGTGCCAGACTTCCGATCCCCGACGACGCCGCCGCCGCAGCTGCGCAGGGTGGTGCACCAGAACCTTACCCGGAATCTGCCCGGCCTGCTGACGGCCGTGGTGGCACTGGCCATTGCTTTCTCCGTCCATGCCGCGGTTCCGGCCCTTCCGGCGATGACACTGGCCGTGGTCCTTGGGCTGCTGGCGGCCAACCTGCCGTTCACGGCGGTGTGGACGGCAGGACGGGCCCGGCCGGGACTGGACTTCGCCGGGAAGCACCTGATGCGCGGCGGCATCGTGCTGCTTG
The DNA here is from genome assembly GCF_056406715.1 of Arthrobacter sp. P1_B11. Taxonomy (NCBI): domain Bacteria; kingdom Bacillati; phylum Actinomycetota; class Actinomycetes; order Micrococcales; family Micrococcaceae; genus Arthrobacter; species Arthrobacter sp. P1_B11. Next base: position 22,707 of record NZ_JBFTZQ010000033.1, on the reverse strand, counting down.
GACTCAAGGTGGGAATTGCAGACGTGCTGGGGCTCGGCTGGACATCCCTGCTGCTGATTGCGGGTGTGGTGCTGGCCAGCTTTGCCGGCACGTACGGAATTTCCCGCCTCTTCAGGCTTCCGCGGGAAGCCTCCCTCTTGATCGCCACGGGGTTTTCCATCTGCGGCGCTTCGGCGATCGGTGCCATGGCCGCGGTGAGGCGGATCAGGCACCCGGACACCGTCCTGCCGGTGGCTCTCGTGACGCTCTGCGGCACGCTGGCCATCGGCGTGCTGCCGCTGTTGGTCCATCCGCTGCGCCTCAGCCCCGAGATTTTCGGCGCGTGGACCGGCGCCTCGGTCCACGACGTCGGCCAGGTGGTGGCCACGGCGCAGACCGCAGGTCCTGCGGCGCTGGCGATCGCCGTCGTCGTCAAACTGACACGGGTCATCCTGCTGGCTCCCATGGTGGCGGCAGCGGGAGTGCACCAGCGGATCGTTTCGGTCCGCCGTACACACCGCGCCGGGAAGGTACAGCCGGGCGCAAACGCGGAGCTGCCCCTGGTGACCCCGGAGAGGCTGCCGCCCGTGGTTCCGCTCTTCGTCGTCGGGTTCGTGGTGCTCGTGGCGCTGCGCTCCACCGGATGGGTCTCTGCCGGCTGGCTTGAAGCGGCGGCCGCACTGCAGGACATCCTGCTCGGGGGTGCGCTTTTCGGGCTCGGGTCCGCGGTGCGCATCCACACCCTGCTGCACACGGGGCTCCGGGCAGTGATGGCGGCGCTGGCCGCCTGGCTGCTGATAGCGGTCCTTGGCCTGGCCGCCGCTTTCCTCATGATTCAATAGCGGAGTGTCGAATGAGAACCTCCAGCGCAATGAAGCGGCAGAACGGTCAGCACTGATCACCACCCACGGCTACGACGTCTCCCTCGACGTCCGCAACGCGCCCGATCAGGACGCGGCCGGCTACACCAGCCGGACCACCATCACCTTTTCGGCACGCGAACCGGGAACATCGACATTCCTGGATTTCATCGGCGACGTCCAGAGCGTGGTCCTCAACGGCACCGAACTGCCGGCGGCCGGGATCGTGGACGGTTCGCGGATCCGGCTGGACGAACTGCAGGCCGAGAACACGGTGACGGTCACAGGAACCGCCCGTTACAGCCGGTCCGGCGAGGGCATGCACCGGTTCTTCGATCCCGCGGACGGCCAGTGCTACCTGTACACCCAGTACGAGCCCGCCGATGCCCGCCGGGTGTTCGCAAACTTTGAACAGCCGGACCTCAAGGCCTCCTTCACCTTCCACGTCACCGCCCCGTCCGGATGGCACGTGGCCTCCAACGGGGCCGAGGCGGCCCGGCTCCCGCTGGCGGACGACGCCGGAGCGAGCCGCTGGGACTTCGTTCCCACACTGCCGATGTCCACCTACATCACCACCGTTCTGGCAGGCCCCTACTTCAAGGCGCAGGATCTGTGGAGCAGAACCTCCGACGACGGCACGCGGCTTGAGGTGCCGCTGGCACTTTACTGCCGGGCCTCCATGGCGGAATCCTTTGACACTGCCGAGCTGTTCCAGCTCACCAAGCAGGGACTGGAGTTCTTCAACAGCCTGTTCGACTACCCGTACCCGTGGGGGAAGTACGATCAGGCATTTGTGCCCGAATACAACCTGGGAGCCATGGAGAACCCAGGCCTGGTCACCTTCACGGAGAACTACGTCTTCGCCTCCCGGGCCGCCGATTCGCAGTACCAGGGCCGCGCCAACACGCTGCTGCACGAAATGGCCCACATGTGGTTCGGTGACCTSGTCACCATGCAGTGGTGGGATGACCTGTGGCTGAAGGAGTCCTTCGCGGACTACATGGGGACACTCGGTGTGGACCGGACCACCGGATGGGACACGGCCTGGGTGAACTTCGCGAACAACCGCAAGGCCTGGGCCTACGTCCAGGACCAGTTGCCTACCACCCACCCGATCGTTGCGGACATCCCCGACCTTGAGTCGGCCAAGCAGAACTTCGACGGCATCACCTACGCCAAGGGCGCGTCCGTCCTGAAGCAGCTGGTGGCCTATGTCGGTTTTGACGCGTTCATCGCCGGCTCCCGGCAGTATTTCAGGAGCCACGAGTACGGCAACACCACACTGGCTGACCTTCTGGGTGCACTCAGCCAGGCGTCGGGCAGGGACCTGACGGTATGGGCCAGGCAGTGGCTCCAGACGTCCGGCATCTCCACGCTCCGGGTCGAGCTGGAGCTTGCCGACGACGCACCGGGCCACGGCACGATGGAGCAGGTCACCCTGCTGCAGGAAGCGATGGACCCCGCCACCGGCCGGAGCGAGCTGCGGCCGCACCGCCTGCGGATCGGACTGTACAACTTCGACGACGCCGGCATGCTGGTGCGCACTGATTCGGTTGAGACGGACCTGCCCGGGGCCTCGGAGCCGGTGGCTGAACTGGGCGGCAAGGCCCGGCCGGCCCTGCTGCTGGTGAATGACGAGGATCTGAGCTACGCCAAAGTCCGGCTGGATCCGGTCTCCGAAGCCACGGTGCGTGCATCGCTGGACCGAATCGCCGATCCGATGGCCCGCGCCCTGTGCTGGACTGCGCTGTGGAACTCCGCCCGGGACGGTGAAACACCTGCGGCGCTGTACGTGGACGCCGTCCGCAGATTTGCCCCTGCCGAAACGGGAATCGGCGTGCTCCTGAACATTCTGGGAAATGCCTCAACGGCGCTGGATCACTACGTCCCCGCAGACGAACGTGATGCCCTGCGGGCGGCGTTTGCCGCCGCGGCAGCCGGGAAACTTCGCGCAGCGGAGCCGGGCTCGGACCAGCAGCTGGCCTGGGCACGCACGCTCGCCACACTCAGCCGCACGGACGGCAGCCAGCTGCCAGTGCTCCGCAGCCTGCTTGACGGCGCCACCGTGGTGCCTGGACTCGCCGTGGACGCCGAGCTCCGCTGGAGTCTGTGGCATGCCCTGGCCGCTCACGGCCAGGCAAGCGTTGCCGAGCTGGACGGCGAGCTGGCACGGGACACCACGGCGTCCGGACGGGCCGGACATGCCACGGCGCTCGCAGCCCGGCCCGAGGCCGCGGTCAAGGCAGCGGCGTGGGAGGCCGCAGTGCGCGGCACAGGGATGTCCAACCAGCTGCTCAGCGCCACCATCGCCGGCTTCAATACCGGCCCGGCAGACCTGCTGGACCCCTTCGTGGAACCGTACTTCGGCTGTCTGGAAGCGGTCTGGGCGGAGCGGAGCATCGAGATCGCCAGCCGGATTGTGCGCGGGTTCTACCCCGGGTCCCGTGACCTTCTTCCAGGTGCCGGCTCCCCCGACGAACATCCGGTCATTGTGCGAACTGACGCCTGGCTGGCTGACCACAGGGACGCGCCCCGGGCGCTGCGCCGCATCATCATCGAGCAGCGAAGCCACCTCCACCGGGCGCTCACCGCCCAGTCCGCCTCGAAAACACCATCGGTTGCTCCGTAACTGCCGTTTTGAGCGCCCAGAAGGGCAGTTATGGAGCACTCGATGGATACCTATGGCACGCGGTGCAGCCACTCGTCGGTGCCGAACTTCGCGGCAACCCGCGCGCGTGCCGTCTCGAATTCCTGCGCAGTAATCTCCGACGGCGTGGCTCCGTACCGTCCGGCGAACACGTCCATCATGGCGGCCACGATGTCTGTGCGAGCCAATCCGGTCTGGCGCCGCAGCGGATCCACCCGCTTCTTGGCGCTGGTGGTTCCCTTGTCTGACAGTTTCTCCTTGCCGATCCGCAGCACTTCCACCATTTTGTCGGCGTCGATGTCATAGCTCATGGTGACGTGGTGCAGCATGCCGCCGTTGGCGAGCCGCTTCTGGGCGGCCCCGCCGATCTTGCCCTGGTCCGTGGCGATGTCGTTCAGGGGCACATAGAAGGCGTCGATGCCGAGCTGCTTCAGGGCGGCCATCACCCACGCGTCCAGGAACGCGTACGAGTCGGCGAAACTGATGCCGTCCACGAGCGTCTGTGGCAGGTACAGCGAGTAGGTGATGCAGTTGCCGGCCTCCATGAACATCGCTCCCCCGCCGCTGATCCTGCGGACCACCGTGATTCCGTGCCTGGCCACACCGGCGGGGTCAAGCTCGTTGCGGAAGGACTGGAAGCTGCCGATGACCACAGACGGCTCCTCCCAGTCCCAGAAGCGGACCGTGGGATTGCGCCGGCCGGCGCCGACCTCCTCGGTCAGGACCTCGTCCAGCGCCACATTCAGGTGTGTGGGCAACACCGTGGGGGCAATGATGTTCCAATGGTGGTCGGACCAGGCGGTGGCCTTGGACAGTGCCCGGCGGACGGCGACCGCCACAGCATCCGCCGAGAAGCCGAACATCACGGCGCCCGGCGGCAGGGCTGCCTCCACCGCGGCGGCGATCTCGGGCGCCGTCGAGCTTTCCGGGAGTCCCTCCAGCGCTGCGTTGATGTCGGGCAGGGCCTCGTCGGGTTCGAGGAAGAAATCGCCGCTGAGGGAGATGCCGGCAAAGGTGCCGTCGACGACGTCGAGGTCCACCACAACGAGCTTGCCGCCCGGAACCTTGTACTCGCCATGAAGGCGCGGGGCACCGCCGTCGTTTGCAGAATATGGCGTGGCAGTCATGCCTTCCATCCTGCCCCACAAACGCAAAAAACCCGCACCGTTCCCGGTGCGGGCTTTTCCAAAGAACCTTGGGGAGAAGTAAGTTACTTCTTGCCGCCGAAGCCCTTGAAGCGAGCGTTGAAGCGCTCGACGCGGCCTGCAGAGTCCATGATGCGCTGCTTGCCCGTGTAGAACGGGTGGGACTCGGAGGAGATTTCGACGTCGATGACCGGGTAGGTGTTCCCGTCTTCCCACTCGATGGTCTTCTTGGAAGACACGGTGGACTTGGTCAGGAACTTGACGCCGGAAGCCAGGTCGTTGAAAACAACAGCTTCGTACTTCGGGTGGATATCAGACTTCATAATGGGACCTTTGTTCGCACAACTGGATTTTGCCAGTTGCCAGGTATGAATGGGATGGCCGCTGTCTGCATCAAAGGCAAGCAAAAGACGCAGTGCAACCAGCTATCAATCATAGCGGATCCGCGATGCAGTGACGAACCGATGGCCGGGCCGGCACACGGACTCAGTCGAGCAGGAGCCCTGTTCCGCTAGCAGTCACAACGTTGCTCCAATACGCTGCAACAGGACACAACAACACCGCCGTACCTGGCCGAACTCATCGAAAAGATTTCCACGAACAGATGGGCACTTCAATGACAACGCGAGAAATCAACTCAGTCGGCGCGCCGTGCTGGGTCGACACGTTCCAGCCGGAGCCCCGGGCCGCCATGGACTTCTACGGCCCGCTCTTCGGCTGGAGTTTCGATGATCCCACCCCAATGCCGACCGGCCTCGAGGGCGACTACTTCGCCGCGCGCCTCCGCGGCCGGCTGGTGGCCGGGATCGGCCAGGCGCCACAGTTATCCCCGCCGGTGTGGAACACCCACGTGCGTGTCAGCGACGTCGCCCAGACCCTTGCACGTGCCGAACAAGCGGGAGGCACGTGCCTGGCAGGACCATTTGGTGGCGGCTCGGACGGCGGCATTGCTGTCCTCGCCGACGCCACCGGCGTCCCGTTCTGCGTGCGGCAGGCTGGCGAGAGGGACGGCGCTGAGGTAGCCAACGAGCCGAACTCGTGGGCGATGAGCTCGCTGCACACGACGGACGTCGAGCGAGCGCAGGCATTCTACGGCGCTGTGTTCGATTGGGAGCTCGAGTCGGTGCCGGACGCTGCCTTCTCGCTGTGGCGACGCTCAGAGCGAGTCGTGGCCGTCGTGACGGCGACGGACGGCGTCGCGGTCCCGCCACATTGGAGCGTCAATTTCTCCGTCCACGACGCGGACGCCATCGCCCAGCACGCTGTCGCCCTTGGGGGCACCATCTTGATGGCCCCAATAAACACCCCGGGATTTCGCAGCGCGGTGATCGGCGACCCTCAAGGCGGCTTCATCGCGGTCAGCGCAGCCGCCAGCTGAGCGTGCCGTATATGGGGCCGTCGCGAGGGATGGACTCATGACACATGCACGTTTTGGGACCCTCGGCACCAACCCGGGTGGGCGCGATGAGCTCGAGGTTCGACGTGCAGGAGCTGCTGCAGCGCTCGACTGCCCGGCGATCAATTACGGGGCCGCAGCTCCCAAAAGGCCACGGCGGATGCGGCCGCCACGTTCAGCGAATCGACTCCGGTGCGCATGGGGATCTTTATGGCGAGGTCGACGGCGGCCAGCGTCTCTGCGCTCATGCCGGCACCCTCCGTTCCCAGCACCAGCGCAAGCCTTTCCGGGTTGCGCGCAGCAAGCTCGTCGAGATTCACAGCGTCCGGTGTGAGTTCCATGGCCGCCACCGTGAAGCCCTGGTCCCGGAGCAGGCCAAGGTCCTGTGGCCAGCTGTGCAGCCTCGCCCAGGGCACCTGGAACACCGTACCCATGCTCACGCGGACGCTGCGCCGGTACAGCGGGTCCCCGCAGCGGGGAGACACGAGGACGGCGTCCACGTCCAGTGCCGCCGCGGAACGGAAGATGGCCCCGACGTTCGTGTGGTCCACGATGTCTTCCAGCACCGCCACCCGGCGGGCACCGGCGAGCAGTTCGGGGAGCGGAACCGGCGCGGGCCGGTGCATGGCCGCCATGGCCCCCCGGTGGAGGTGGAAGCCGGTGATCTCCTCGAGGAGCACCGAGCTTCCCACATAAGCCGGAACCTCCGGATACTGCTCGAAGACGTCCGCAAGGTCCGGAAGCCACTTTTCCGCGAGGAAGAACGACCGGGGCCGGTGGCCCGCTGCAAGTGCCCGACGGAGCACCCTGGAAGATTCCGCGATGTACATGCCCTCGGCCGGCTCACGGACCTTGCGCAGGTGCACGTCCGTCAGCTGGGTGTAATCCGAGACGCGCGGGTCTTCGGCGGTTTCGAGATAGTGGAAAGTCACCGGCCGATTATTTCAGCAGATTGGCGATCATGAAGCCAAGAGCGACGAGCCCAAGGGCGAAGATGATGCCGCGCAGGACAGGCGGCGAGAGCCTGCGGCCCACCTTGGCGCCGACCAGGCCGCCGATGAGCGAGCTCACGGCGATGATTGCCACCACGGTCCAGTTGATCCGGTCGAAGGCGAAGAGCATGTAGGACGTGGCCGCGATCAGATTGACCCCGAGCACCAGGATGTTCTTCATCGCGTTGGCGTTCTGGATCGTCCCCGTCATGAAGACACCAAGGATGCCGACCAGCAGAATTCCCTGTGCGGCAACGAAGTAACCTCCGTAGACGCCGGCGAGATAGACGAGCACCACAAGGAGGACACCGTGGTGCTTGTCCCGGAGGGCATGCTCAGGATTCTCTTCCCTGTTGCGTACCCAGCGCTGCAGCCGGGGCTGGAACACGACCATCAGCAGGGCCAGCACAATCAGGGCCGGCGCCGCATAGTGGAAGACTTTCTCGGGGAGATGGAGCAGGAGCCACGCGCCGGTTATGCCGCCGAGCAGAGAAGCCGGAAGCATCTTCAGCAGCTGCCGGCCGCGTCCTTCGAGCTCACGGCGGTAGCCCCACGCGCCGGCCGCGCCTCCGGCCACGAGGCCCATGGCGTTGCTCATGGAGGCCGTCACCGGCGCCAGTCCCAAAGCAATCAGAACCGGGAAGGTGACCAGGGTGCCGGAGCCCACCACGCTGTTGATGGTGCCGGCCCACAGGCCGGCAAAGAACACAAGGATGCCGCTGAAAAACTCCACGCTGCCCCGGCCGACCCGTCAGCGGCGGGCAGTTGCGGTGTAACGCCCGGCGTTGACCGCGACATCCAGAGGCAGGCCGAAGGTCTCGCTCAGGTTGCCGGAGGTGAGGACCTCCTCGACGGCACCGGAAGCCACGACGCCGCCGTCGCGCATGAGCATGGCGTGGGTGAAGCCCGGGGGGACTTCCTCCAGGTGGTGCGTAACGAGCACGATGACGGGAGCGTCCTCGTCGCGGGCCAGTTCGCTCAGGCGGTGGACCAGGTCCTCGCGGCCGCCAAGGTCCAGTCCGGCGGCCGGCTCGTCCAGCAGCAACAGTTCGGGGTCGGTCATGAGCGCGCGTGCGATCTGGACACGTTTGCGCTCGCCCTCGGAAAGCGAGGCGAAGGAACGGTTCAGCAAGGGCCCCATCCCCCACTCATTCAGGAGGGCAAAGGCGCGGCGTTCGTCGTCCTTCTCGTATCCCTCGCGCCAGCGTCCGGTGACGCCATAGGCGGCCGTGACCACAACGTTGAGCACCGTCTCGTGCTCCGGGATCTGGTTGGCCAGCGCGGCTGAGGACAGACCGATGCGGGGCCGCAGTTCGAAGACGTCAACGGCGCCGAGGATCTCCTCGAGAATGCCGGCCATGCCGCTTGTCGGGTGAAGCCGGGCGGCTGCGATCTGCAGCAGAGTGGTCTTGCCGGCGCCGTTGGGTCCGAGGATCACCCAGCGCTCGCCTTCCTGGACCTGCCAGTCCACCTTGCTCAGGAGCGTTTTGGCTCCGCGGACAACGCTGACGGCGGCCATTTCAAGAACATCACTCATAGGAGTAGACACTAGGACAAAACAGGGTGCGACTGATAACTGGAACGCTGTTCCCTGACCCGCACCCGCAGCCGCCGAAACGAATTCGGGGGCCACGGATGCGCTCGCTAAGATTGCAGCCATGACTTCGAACGTGACTGCGGTCAGCTACGGCGTGAAATTGTCCCCCTCGGAACCGGAAAATCTCAGGTCCCTGCTGGCCGGCTCCGGCACGGATTTTGAGGCGGCTTCCCGCAGCGAAAACGGCCGCTATGACGTCTGCACGGTTAACTTTGCGGTGCCGTCCGGCTCCGCGGCGGACATCGCTGGCCTCCGGCACCGCGTGGCCGCGGCGAAGGAGCAGGCGGGCCGTGACGGCGTGGATACGGCCATCGTGCCCGCGGAACTGAGGACGGCAGAGCGGAAGTTCCTCATCATGGACGTGGACTCCACGCTCATCCAGCAGGAGGTCATCGAACTGCTGGCCGCCTACGCCGGCAAACGTGACGAAGTAGCTGCGGTCACCGAAGCCGCCATGCGGGGGGAACTGGACTTCGCCCAAAGCCTCCACGCCCGGGTGGCCGTGCTCGCCGGGCTGCCGGCCGCCGTCGTCGATTCCGTGCGCGCTGAAGTGAAACTCAGCGAGGGCGCCGCGGAGCTGGTGGCGGCGTTCAAGGCCGCGGGCCATGTGGTGGCAGTGGTGTCCGGCGGCTTCAACCAGATACTTCGCCCCATCGCCGAGGATCTTGGCTTGGACTATTGGATCGCCAACGAGCTGGAAATTGTCGACGGCGCCCTCACCGGCAAAGTGCTTGGTGCCGTGATTGACCGTGCCGCGAAGGAGAAGTACCTGCGCGAATGGGCCGCCGCGGAAGGCGTCGCGATGGAGCACACTGTCGCCGTGGGCGACGGCGCCAACGACCTGGACATGCTCGGGGCAGCCGGAATCGGCGTTGCTTTTAACGCCAAGCCTGCTGTCCGGGCCGTGGCGGATGCCGCGGTGAACATGCCGTATCTCGACGCCGTCCGGCACATCGCCGGCGTCTGAGCCGCAGAAACGCTCGTTGGCTGGCTCGATTCAGCCGGACGGCGGCGCGTACTGGCTCGCCGTGAACACCGCTCCTCCGGGATCCCGGATCAGGACCGTACGCGTCCATGCGGTGTCCTCCTGCCGCAGGACGTCGGCGCCCAGCCGCTCTGCATCGTGGGCCGTCCGGTCCCGGTCTGCGACAGTGAACGTCACGTGCCACCGCGGCCGCTCGCCGGGGCCCGCGGAGACAAGCCAGCCGACGGCGTCCTCGAAACCGCGGGGGACGGCGTCCCCCGACTGGCGAGCCCTGATGTCGGGATCGACAGTGGCCTCGAGGTGGTCACCGTACCCGGGGCAGCGGATCATCGTTCCGAAATCGAGGTAGTCGAACTGCCAGTCGAAAGCCTTGGTGTAGAAGGCGACCGCTGCCTCGATGTTTGTTGTGTGGAGGTCGCTGAAGTTCCACCCGCCAGGCCGGTTGACCGCCTGGGCACCGGGCCGCTCCCGGGCCTGCCAGATACGGAACTCGGCGCCGTCGGGGTCGGCCAGCACCGCCTGCACGCTTCCTGAGCCCGCATCGGCAGGAGCCGATTTCAGTGTTGCGCCAACAGACAACAGGTGGCGCGCGGCGGCGTCCGCGTCCTCGACGGAGACGTACGTGTTCCAGGCGGGGGCGCCGGTTCCGGGTCCGCCGATCGCGGCAGCCTCCTGGCCGTCGAGCCTGGCTATTACGTACCTATCAGGTGCACGGGGCGGGGCCGTGTCCTCGAACTCCCACCCGAAGAGTCCGCCGTAGAACACCATGGCGGCCTCCACATCAGGCTGTTGGGTGTCCACCCAGCACGGGACACCCGACGGGTAGCTCCGGCGGGCCGCCTCTCCTTGCTGTTCCATGCATAAGACCCTAAGCCGCGCGGGCTCCTCGGACAACGCCTCGACGCCCCGAAAGAGCCTCAGTCACAGAAGAGAGCTCCGGGCAGGCGTACTGCCCGGAGCTCTTCGTGATTAGTGCCGTCGCCTGGAGAACCGGCTCTCCAGGGAGACCGGGAATCGCTACTCGGCGCTCTTGCCGAAGTAGTCGGCGCCGCCGGCATATTCCGTGTGGCCGGACTCGACGTCGGCAGTTGCCATGCCCGCTACCACTTCAGCAAACTCTTCGACGGAGTACAGCTTGCCGGCTTCCGCGCGACGGGCCTCGATGGCGCCCGGGTTGGAGCGGTCCAGCAGGGTCGCCGTCACGGTACCTTCGATCATGTCCCCGGAAACGACCACCAGTGAGATGCCCTTGTCTGCCAGGTTGGGCAGCAGTTCACGGAGCGCGTCCTCGCCGGCGCGCTTGCTGCGGGCAACCGGCTCGTACTCCGGCATGGTGGCCACTGAGTTGATGAAGTGGGCCTGGTGGCTGGTGACGAACACCACGCGCGAACCCTCCTTCATGAGCGGAACGGCGGCGTTGAGCATGTTGACCTGAGCGTCGCGGTTCAGCTTGAGGGCGTAACCCTCTTCCATGCCCGACTCCATGCCGCCCGATGCGTTGAGCACCAGAACGTCCAGCGAGCCGAAGTTTTCCATGGCAGCACTGGCGAGTGCCTGCACGCCTTCCTGGGTGGTCAGGTCCGCACCGACTGCCACCGCACGGCCGCCCGCGGCTTCGATTCCGGCCACGACTTTGTTGGCGCGCGGCGCCTTCTGCCGGTAGTTGACGACGACGGCGGCACCCTCGCCGGCGAGGTTCTTGGCCACTTCGGCACCGATTCCCCGCGAGGATCCGGTCACGATGGCGGTCTTGTTGTCCAGCAGGCCCATACGAGCTCCCTTTGTTCGAAACGTCTAAATTGCTGTAGGTCTGCAGTCAATCATGCCAGCGCACACTCCCAATTCCTTTGTTTGACCTCCACAAAGAAGCCCGGGGCAGGTAGTCCGGCCGACGCTCTGTTGGACACCGCCGGCAGGGCGTTGGTCCCCGGGGTGGGGGCGCAGCGTGAGCGTCCGGCTCCTAGTGGCCCATCCCGAGGCCGCCGTCGACCGGGATGACGGCGCCGGAGATGTACGACGCCTCGTCGCTGGAGATCCACCGGACAACGTTGGCCACCTCGGAGGCGTCTGCGAATCGTCCCGCCGGCACCTTGGAGAGGTAGTCCTTCTGGGTAGCCTCGGGCAGCTCTGCCGTCATGTCGGTGTTGATGAAGCCCGGCGCCACAACGTTCGCCGTGATGCCGCGCGAGCCGAGTTCGCGGGTGAGGGAGCGGGCGATCCCGACGAGTCCGGCCTTGGAGGCGGAGTAGTTGATCTGGCCCGGTGCGCCGTAAAGACCGGAGACCGAGGAGATGAGGACCACGCGTCCCTTGCGCAGCCGGATCATGCCCTTGGAGGCACGCTTGATGACGCGGAACGCGCCGGTGAGGTTGGTGTCGATCACTGAGGTGAAATCGTCTTCGCTCATGCGCAGCAGCAGGGTGTCCTTGGTGATGCCGGCGTTCGCGACCAGCACCTCAACGGGGCCGTGCGCGTTCTCGACCTCGGTGAACGCGGCGTCGACGGACGCTTCGTCGGTCACATCGGCCCTGACCCCGAGGATGCCGTCCGGAAGCTTGGACTCGCTCCGGTAGGTCACAGCCACTTTGTCCCCGTTGGCCAGGAAGGCCTCGGCAATGGCGAGGCCGATGCCGCGGTTTCCGCCGGTGATGAGGACGCTGCGGGCCGGGGCGGCTGCTTCAGACATGGGTACTCCGGATTTCTGCGAAGCCTGGCTCCGCTGTGGTGGCTCGATTTTTGACTGCCTCCGATCTTAGCGCCCGTTTGGGCGGCTCCCCCGGATGGTGAGAGAATTAGGTAAGCCATTGGAGCGTGATTAGACAGCCGTGACAACCCACCACCAGCCCGGACAGCCGATGCCCGAGAAGCCTGGCACCGCATCCGGTCAGTCGGAGGTGCACAGCATTACGGACGCCGCTGCAGCGCATTCCGAGGACATGCGGGATCGCATGATCAAGTACGCGGTGGCCATGGGGATCCGCATGGTCTGCCTCATCCTGATCTTCGTGGTGGATGGCTGGCTCAAGCTCGTGGCTGTGGCGGGTGCGGTCTTCCTGCCATGGATCGCCGTGGTGATCGCCAACGGTTCCGACCAGGCCGAAATCCACAGCGACTCGCTCCTCGACTACACACCGTACGCTGAACTGGAAGCATCCGGCATCGCCTGGGAGGGTGACGCCGAGGGAGAGCCGCCAACGGTGTTGCAGGGCGAGCTGATCAGCGATGAAGAAGACGACGACGGCCGGGGACAGAAAGCTTCATGAACATTTTCAACCTGGACGGCGGTGCGGGCGAGACCGCCGGCCCGGCCTCCGCAGCCATGTGCTCACGTAAAGCCTGCCGCGCAGACGCGTCGTGGCAATTGCTCTGGAACAACCCGAAGATCCACACTCCGGACCGCCGCAAAGTGTGGCTGGCGTGCGGTGGGCACAAGGAATGGCTGGAAGACTATCTGCAGACGCGCGGGCTGTGGAAGGAAACTGTCCCGCTCGACGCCGCCTCAACAACCGGCGGGAACAGCTGAATGTACCGGTTCCTGTTCTCCAGCAAGTGGCTGGGCTATCTCCTGCTGGCTGCGGTCTTTGCCACCGGCTGTGTGTTCCTGGGCCGCTGGCAGATGGACCGCCGCGCGGAAACCCTGGCTGAAATCCAGCGGGTCACGTCCAACTATTCGGCCGCGCCGATCAGCTTTTCGGACGCAAAAAACCAGTTCCGGCAGCTCGATGCGTCCAAGGAGTGGACGCAGGTGGAGCTGCGCGGCAGCTACGACTCCGCGGGGCAGCGCATCGTCCGCAACCGCCCCCTGAACGGCCAGCCGGGCTACGAAGTCGTGGTGCCGTTCAGGCTGGTCTCCGGCGAAACCGTCGTGATAGACCGCGGCTGGCTGCCGATCGGCAACAACAATCCAGGGCACCCGGATTCGGTTCCGGCGCCGCCGTCCGGGCAGATTACCACAGTGGTGCGGCTGAAGCACGGTGAACCGGCCCTGCAGCGCGGCGCCCCGGACGGGCAGCTCCCCTCCATCGACCTGCCGGCGTACTCGGCCCAACTCGGATATCCGCTCCTGACCGGCGCCTATGGCCAGCTCGCCTCCGAAACGCCGCCGGCTGCCGAGATGCCCCAGGCGTTCCCGATGCCGTCGGTCGAAGAAGGCACACACCTTTCCTACTCGCTCCAGTGGTTCGCGTTCGGCATCCTGATGTTCGTCGGCTTCGGGTACGCCGCGCGCCAGCAGGCCCGGAACGCAGCGATTGACGCCGAAGACGCTGCGACTTCCGGCGCCGGCGGTGACACTGGCCACACCGCCGCGGGAGCCCGCCGTCGTCCGCCCGTACCGCGGAAACGGAAGCGCGCCACGGCCGAAGAAGAGGAAGACGCGATCCTGGATGCCCAGGGATACTGACGGCAGGAGCAAGGACATTCCTTCCGATCCTGTGGCCAACGTACGGCGCGCCCTCACCGAGGCAGGTGCACGCGACACTGTCACGGTGTTGCCAGGCAAAGTCCCGACGGCGGCCGCCGCGGCTGCCGCGCTCGGCTGCGACGTCGCTGCTATCACCAACAGCCTGGTGTTCGAACTAGACGGCGCTCCCCTACTCATCCTGGCCAGCGGCGCGGCCAGAGTTGACACGGGCTACGTCTCAGACCAGCTGGGGTCCGGAAAGGTCCGCCGCGCAACCCCGGCCTTCGTCCTGGAACACACCGGACAGGAAGTCGGCGGCGTGGCCCCGGTGGGCCATCCGCAGAGGATCCGGACACTCCTGGACGCATCGCTGGCAGCCCACCCCGTGCTCTGGGCCGGGGCGGGAGACCACCATTCGATGTTCTCGATCACGTACAAGGAGCTTGAGCGAATCACCGGAGCCCATGCGATACGGGTGCGGTAGGACCGGCCTCGGCGGACCGCAGCCGGCCCTTCCGGCCCGACGCTTCTTGATGTGCGCCCCGGGGCCGGCGGCGGACTGGGCTGAGCCAGCAGGCATGGGGGACACGAGCTGCTCAGGTGCCGCCGCCGGCCTGCCTAAATTCTACGCGCGCCGGCCCCGTTCAACCATGAGCTTTTTCAAGCCCGGTCCGGCACCATTCAACCTTGATCTTCGACGTCCTGGACGGATCGGGACAGCAGGCAGAACTCGTTGCCCTCGGGATCACCGAGTACCACCCAACTGACTTCCGGGCCCTGGCCCACGTCTGTGCGCCGAGGGCGAGCCGGCGCTCGAGCTCCTCGGAAGTGGACACGCCGTCAGCCGGCAGGTCGAAATGCAGCCGGTTCTTGATGGTCTTGCCTTCGGGCACAGCGATCACATCGATGGAAGGCCAGGTCCCCATCCTGCGGCGCAATGCTGGCCTCTTGAGGATGACCCGAAACCAGGGAGCCATTGCGAACAGGAGGCCTGCTAAGCCAGCGTGATGAGGTCCAGGTAGTCCTCGTTCCAGTGGTCCTCCACGCCGTCGGGCAGCAGCACGACGCGCTCGGGGTTCAGCGCCTCGACGGCGCCTTCATCGTGGCTTACCAGCACGACGGCGCCGGTGTAGTTGCTCAGGGCGCCAAGGATTTCAGCGCGGCTGGCGGGGTCGAGGTTGTTGGTGGGCTCGTCGAGGAGGAGCACGTTTGCGCTCGAGGCGACGATGGTGGCCAGCGCCAGACGCGTCTTCTCACCGCCGGAAAGCACACCGGCGGGCTTGTCGACGTCGTCGCCTGAGAACAGGAACGAGCCGAGGATTCCGCGCACTTCGGAGTCGTTCATGTCCGGGGCGGAGGACCGCATGTTCTGCAGCACGGTCCGGTCGACGTCGAGCGTCTCGTGTTCCTGGGCGTAGTAACCCACCTTCAGGCCGTGGCCGGGAATGACTTCGCCGGTGTCAGGCTTGTCGACGCCGGCGAGCATCCGGAGCAGCGTGGTCTTGCCGGCGCCGTTGAGGCCCAGGATGACCACCTTGGAGCCGCGATCGATCGCGAGGTCCACATCGGTGAAGATTTCCAGCGAGCCGTAGGACTTGCTGAGGCCGTCCGCGGTGAGCGGGGTCTTGCCGCAGGGCGAGGGATCCGGGAAACGCAGGGCTGCCACACGGTCGGTCTCGCGGACTGCCTCGAGCCCGCCGAGGAGCCGTTCGGCACGCTTGGCCATGTTCTGGGCGGCGACAGCTTTGGTGGCCTTGGCGCGCATCTTGTTGGCCTGGTCGAACAGGACCTGGGCCTTCTTCTCGGCGTTGGCGCGCTCCCTCTTGCGGGCTCGCTCGTCGGTTTCGCGCTGCTGGAGGTAGCGCTTCCAGTCCATGTTGTAGAAGTCGATCTGCGCGCGGTTGGCGTCGAGCAGGAAGACTTTGTTCACGGTGGCTTCGAGCAGTTCCGTGTCGTGGCTGATCACGATCAGACCACCCTGGTGGCTCTTGAGGAACTCACGAAGCCAAGAAATCGAATCGGCGTCGAGGTGGTTGGTGGGCTCATCGAGGAGCATTGTCTCGGCGCCCGAATACAGGATGCGGGCGAGTTCCACGCGGCGGCGCTGGCCACCGGAAAGCGTCTTCAGCGGCTGGTTCAGCAACCGATCCGGCAGGGCGAGGTTGGAGCAGATCGCCGCAGCCTCGGCCTCTGCCGCGTAGCCGCCTGCCGCCAGGAACTCTGATTCCAGCCGGTCGTAGCGGTTCATGGCTTTGCGCTGGACGGCGGCGTCCTCGCTGGCCATCTCTTCGTGTGCCACGCGGAGCTTGCTGACGGCGACGTCCAGGCCGCGGACGGACAGGATGCGGTCACGGGCGAGCTGTTCCATGTCCGGCGTGCGCGGATCCTGGGGCAGGTAGCCGATCTCGCCGCTGCGGGAAACCTTGCCGCCGGCGGGCAGGCCCTCGCCCGCGAGCACCCGGGTCAGCGTGGTCTTGCCTGCACCGTTACGGCCCACGAGGCCGATCTTGTCTCCCTTGTCGATCCGGAAGCTCACCTGGTCCATAAGGAGGCGGGCGCCGGCGCGCAGTTCAAGATCCTGGACGGTAATCAAAGCAGGTAAGGCCTTTCACAACAGGGAACGCAGCGGCACAGCGGATCGTAACTTGTGGGTGCCGGGGCGGTGCGGCCGAGAGAACGGCCTATACAAGTCTACCGGCCTCGGGCGCCCTGCATAACCGGCACGAACACAGTCGCCTGACTGCGCTGGGCGCGGGCTTTTGTGCCCAGCGCTAAGGCCCGGCACGCCTCCCTTGTAGAACAGCTACAAAATGCACCTATCTCCGCGCCAGTAACGTCAACATCAGCCGATAATTGTTTGTATCTCTCCGACAGGACCTCCCATGACCCAGACCCGTCCCCCCGCCGCCAGCGTGAAGAAACGCAGCCGCTGGAACGCCACCGACCTCGGCCTCATCGCCGTTTTCGCCGCCCTGGTGGCCGCCTCCGCTCTCGTAGCCGCGATTCCTGTGGGCGGACTGGGCGTTCCCATCACGCTTCAGACCCTCGCCGTGATGCTCACCGGGCTGGCGCTCGGACCGGGCAGGGCGTTCGCCGCCGTGGGGCTCTACACCCTGCTGGGACTCGCCGGACTCCCCATTTTTAGCGGCGGCCGCAGCGGGCTGGGCATCCTGGCCGGCCCCTCGGCCGGCTACATTATCGGCTTCCCACTGGCCGCCGCCGTCGTCGGCTGGCTCGCAGCCATCGTTATACGGCGCACGCTCAAGTACCGCGGCGTGTTCCTCTTCGCCGCGGCCATGGTTACGAGCATCGTCGTCGTGCACGCGCTCGGCGTGCTCGGCATGATGGTCAACGCCAAGCTGGACCTGTCCAAGGCCTTCCTTGCCGACCTCCCCTTCTACCCGGGCGACATCATCAAGAACGTCCTCGCCGTCACGGTGGCGCTGGCCCTGCACAAGGCCTTTCCGGACCTGCTTGCCCGCCGCGTCCGGCCGCTGGGTTCCCCAAGCGCGTCCAGCGTGGTTCCCTCAACGGCACCTCCTTCAAGCGCAGCTCCTTCTAGCGCGGCGCCCTCCGGGCAGCAGTCCTCCAACCAGCCGTGAGCCTGATCTCCCTCAGCACCGTGGGTGTCCGGGTGGCCGTCGACGGCCACCCAGACCCTAAGGTGCTGCTTCAGGACGTGACGCTCAGCCTCGCCGAACGGCGGATCGGCGTTATCGGCGCCAACGGATCCGGCAAGTCCACCCTCCTCCGGCTCCTGAACGGCCTCGTCGCGCCCACCGAAGGAACGGTCACCGTCAACGGTTTGGACACCGTCCGGAAAGTGCGGTCCATCCGTCAGCAGGTTGGCTTCGTGTTCACCGATCCCCTGTCCCAGCTGGTCATGCCGACGGGCAGGGAGGACGTTGAACTGTCCCTCCGGCGCTCGGTCAGGAACGGAACCGAACGCCGCGAAAGGGCCGACGCCGCGCTGGACCGCTTCGGCCTCCTGCCGTTGGCGGACCAGAGCATCTACGAGCTTTCCGGCGGCGAACGGCAGCTGCTGGCGCTGGCGGTGGTACTCGCGGTGGAACCCGACGTACTGGTCCTGGACGAACCGTCCACGCTTCTGGACCTCCGGAACCGTGAACTGCTGCGGCGCACGATCGCGGGACTCCGCCAGCAAATCGTCATGTCCACCCATGACCTTGAGCTCGCCCTCGAGATGGACCGCGTCCTGGTAGTCGAGTCCGGCCGGATAGCTTTCGACGGCGATGCTGCCGCCGCCGTCGCGCATTACCGCTCGTTGTGCGCCGCTGGCCTTGAGGTCCCGCACAGTGGGGGCGCGGGCAGTGGGGATGCGAGGTGAGGGGGCACGGCTTCCTGCTCGCCAACTACGTGGCAGGCAGGTCCCTGATCCACCGCACTCCCCTTTGGCTGAAGTTCCTTCTGGTGGTGGGCTGCGGCATGGCCTCGTTCCTGATTGTCGACTGGCGGCTGGCGGCCGCCGCGCTCACCCTGATGTGCGCCTTGTTCCTGCTGAGCGGCGCGGGTCCGGCCCGCCTCTTCCGCGCTGTCCGCCCGCTGCTTCCGGTGCTGCTGGCCATCGGCGTGTTCCAGTGGTGGCAGCTTGGGGCGCCCGTGGCGGCACGCATCGTCCTGAACGTCCTGCTATGCGTCGTGGCGGCATCGCTGCTGACGGCAACCACACCGCTGCAGCGGCTCCTGGACGGAGTGGTGTCCCTTGCCCGGCCGTTCACGCGCTTCGGGGCGGATCCCGAACGGTTTGCCCTTACCATCGCGATCATGCTGCGCAGCATCCCCTTCATCGCCGGGGCCTACGCGGACGTCCGTGACTCGGCGCGCGCCCGCGGCCTGGAACGCAACCCGCGCGCGCTGGTCCTGCCGGTGTTTATCACCACCGTTGCCTATGCTCGCCACACCGGTGATGCCCTGGCCGCCCGCGGTTTGGGTGAACCCGAGGACGACTGACTCCGGCCGTGCTGCCTGCGGCCTAGAGCCGGGCGTACCTGAACAGGGCAGCCGTTCCCATGCCCCCGGCAATGCTGATCATCGCGAGAGCGAGTTTCTCCTGATCCGGAGTGCGGCGGGCCTGGGCCAGCAGCCTCGTGACCAGGACGGCGCCGGATGCCCCGTACGCATGGCCGAGCGCCAGAGCACCGCCGTCGGCATTGGCTCGCTGCGGATCGATGCGCAGCCGGTCCATGCATGCCAGCGTCTGGGAGGCGAACGCCTCATTGAATTCCACAAGGTCCACGACGTCGGCCGTCTCACCCCGCGCTGCCAGCAGCCGCTCTGCGGCTGATGCGGCGCCGATGCCGAGGAGCCGCGGCTCCACCCCGGCTGTATCAGTTCCCAGGACGGCCAGCCCATCAGCCGCGCCCAGTTCCCGTGCCCGCGCCAGCGAGGTGATGACGACGGCGGCAGCGCCGTCCGCGTCGAAGCAGGAGTTACCGGCGGTGACGGTCCCGGATTCCACAAAGGCAGCCGGAAACCTCGCCATCAGGGACTCACTGAGCCGGGGCCGGGGCCCGTCGTCGGCTGTCACCCTGCCGGCAGCCGCCTCCAGCGGGACGATCTCCCGGTCGTAGGCGCCGTTTGCGGCGGCGGCAACAGCCCTGCGGTGGCTGCGCAGCGCGAAGTCGTCCTGCCGCGAACGGCTGATGCCGAACTCGGCTGCCACGTTCTCAGCGGCCACCCCCATGTCCGGATCGCCCATGCTGTGCGGCGCAAACTGGGCCCGGCTGAAAAAGGCGGGAACGCCGTCGTCGTCCCGGTGCGCGCGCAGCGGCGCGGTGCTGATGCTTTCCACTCCCCCGGCCAGATACAAGCCGCCGCCACCCGCCGCAACGAGCCGTGACGCAAGGACGATGGCGTCAAGGCCGGAGCCGCACTGCCGGTCGACGGTAAGGCCCGGGACAGTGACCGGGAAGCCTGCCTCAAGGGCCGCCAGCCGGGCCACGTTGCCGCCGCCGCCCACCGCATTGCCGATGACGACGTCGGCCACTTCAGCAGCCCCGATCCCGCTTTGGGCCAGCAGCGCGCCCAGCACCGGCGCCAGGAGTTCGTGGGCGCGGAGCCGCTTCAGGGCGCCGTTTGCCCGGCAAAGGGGCGTGCGCAACGCGGCGATGATGACCGGCTGCCGCTCAGCCGGGAGGGGCTGCTGCGCCTGCGTTTCTGTCCTGCCCGCCTCAGACACGCGATCCGACTCAGACAAGGCGCCGGACGCGGGAGTCGCGGGCGGTGATCCAGTCGAGCATGACGCGGCGGCTGATCTTTCCACGGTCCGTCAGCGGAAGCTCGGCAAGGGCGAAATACTGCAGCGGCCTCTTGTCCTTCGGCAGGATTTCCTCGAGACCGGTCTTGAGCTGGGTGGCGGTGACCCCGCCGTGCGACGGGACGATCCCGGCCACCACGCGCTGGCCACGGACGTCGTCGTCCATGCCGGCCGCCACGGCCGACGCCACGCCGGGAACGGAAGCCAGGGCCAGCTCGACTTCGTGCGGGTAGACATTCTTGCCGGCCGTGATGATCATGTCTGCGCGCCGGCCCAGGATGTGCAGCTCGCCGTTCTCCAGATACCCCTGGTCCCCCACTGTGAACCAGCCGTTGAAACACCGGAGCGCCTGCCCGTCGTCGCCCCACAGGTACCCGTTGCTGACCATGCCGCTCCGGACGCTGATGTTCCCTGCAGCCCCGTCGGTAAGGACATCGCCGGCGTCGTCCATGATCCTGACGTCGACGCCGGGAAACGGCCGGCCGATGCCGGTTCCACCGGCGTCCAGCGGCCTGCCGGCCGGAAGGCCGGTGCCGGACACGAAGCTCAGCTCCGACGCGCCGTAGTACTCGAAGATGGTGGCGTTCGGCGCCCACCGGCGGGCTGCTTCGAGGGTGCGGGCGTCAAGCTTTGAACCGGCGCAGATGATGCTCCGCAGGCCGGAGGCATCAACACAGCCGGTCAGCCCGCGTTCACTGAACAGTCGGAGCATGGTGGGGACCAGCACCAGCCGGGTAATGCCGTCGTGGCTGATGGCGGCGTGGACGTCGCCGACGTCGAAGGACTCGAGTGTGTGGAATTCCGAGCCCGCGTAGAGGCATTCGGCCAGGGCATAGAGGTTGAGGCTCGCCGCGAGCGGCCCCGGGGCAAGGGTTTTGTCCTCCTGGCTGAGGCCGAAGAACTCCATGGAGGCCTCGAAGGACTGCTGCCAGGAGCGCCTGGAACGGGTAAACGCCTTGGGAACGGAAGTGGTGCCGGAGGTCAGGCCGATCAGGAAGGACGACTCCGGATCACCGTCAGCAAGCCGCCCGTCAGCAAGCCGCCCGTCCGCGGCTGGCGCCCCCGCCGCTGCGCCCGCCCTTCCGGGGACCGCTTCAGCGGCTGGTCCCAACCGGTGAACTATCTCCGCCCGCAACTGCTCCGGCCATGTTGGATCGAGAACTGCGCACTGCCGCTCACCCGCTACAGCGGCGGCGAAGGCGACCGCAAAGTGCGTGGAATTCTGTTCGGCGAGCACCGTGATTTCGGCAGCGCCGCCGGCGGCAATGGCCTCCGCTTCGTCGCGGAGACCGGACCAGCTGAGCCGCTTGCCCGCCACGACGACGGCGGTGTCGTCGGGGCGTTCATCGGCCCAGCGCTGGAGTCTGTTGAGAAAAGGCATCGGACCAACTTTACCGGCGGAACCGGCTGCACCCATGCTGCAGACGACTATTGTGACAACATGAGCTTCAATGACGGAGTCGAAATAGACTCATCCCAAGTGGAAGACCGGCGGGGCGGCGGAATGGGCCGCGGACCGAAAATCGGGGGTGGCATCGGGGGCGGCGTAATCCTGCTTCTGGCTGCGCTGTTCGGCATCAATCCAGGGCTCCTCGAAGGACTGGTCGGCTCGGGGCAGGAACAGCCCGGCCAGAGCCAGGGAACGGCGCCCACGGAATGCAAACTCGGTACGGACGCCGATAGACGGCTCGATTGCAGGATCACCGGAACAGTGACCAGCCTCAACGCGTTCTGGCCGGCGTATCTGGCCGACTACAAGGTCAAGTACCCCCGGCCCAAGACGGTGCTTTTCACCGGCGGCACGGGCACCGCCTGCGGCGCGGCCACCTCAGAAGTAGGCCCCTTCTACTGCCCCGCGGACACCACGGCGTACTTCGACCCCGGTTTCTTCCAGGAACTCGTGGACCGCTTCGGCTCGTCGGGTGGCCCGCTGGCGCAGGAATACGTCGTGGCCCATGAATTCGGCCATCATATCCAGAACATCCTGGGCGACCTGGACAAGGCTCAGCAGGATCCGCAGGGTGCCCAGTCGGGTGGCGTCCGCGTTGAACTGCAGGCCGACTGCTACGCCGGCCTCTGGACCCGATACGCCACCACGCAGAAGGATCCCAAAACCGGCAAGCCGTTCCTGGAGCCGCTTACGCAGAAGGACCTTAACGACGCCCTCTCTGCCGCGTCCGCAGTCGGCGATGACCGCATCCAAAAGGCAGCCACGGGCCGGGTCTCGCCCGAGGGCTGGACCCACGGGTCCAGCGCCCAGCGGCAGAAGTGGTACTACCAGGGCTACAAGACCGGCGACATCAACCAGTGCGACACTTTCAGCGCCGCCACCCTCTAATCCAATCGGTTGCTCCGTAAGTGCCGTTCTGAGGCTTGAGAAGGGCACTTACGGAGCAATCGATGAGGGTACGACGGCGGGCGGGCCCC
>NZ_JBFTZQ010000032.1:0-53206 GCF_056406715.1 Arthrobacter sp. P1_B11 | reverse complement strand
CGGAACCAAGCTGCACAAAATTTGAAACCAGCTGTAAAAACCAGACCACACCACAGGGGCGGCGCAACCTGGTCAATTCAACCAATTCATATAAAATAAACCGGTATCAACAAACTTGGCACACTATTGAGTTCTCAAACAACAGACACACCCGGCACCACCACAACCAAACAACCAGTCGCAGATCGCTCCGGAGCAACTTCCCAAACTTACCCGAATCCAAACCACATTGCAAACCAGCGTCTCCGCAACCTGCAACCATTCAAACTCGCCCCCACCAAACCCGGAGCGCACGAAGCGCCGACCGGATCAGGTCTTGAAATTTAGGGGATTTGTCACCGTCGGTTCCCAGCTTTCCGCTGGTCTCCCTCTCGGCGACTTAGAAAACAATACACCCACCACGCCCCCACCGCAAACCCGCCTCCATTCGGCATCCCGAACGCGAAAATCCGCGCCGTTCCGCGGAGAAAGGATGACGTCCGCAGCAAAAGCCAGGTGCCGGCGTCGTAATTCCTTGTTGTGTGCTGCATCACCCGCAACCGGCCCCGGAAATCCAGCCGCCGTCAACGCAAAGAAGGGCCGGCAACCATTCGGTTGCCGGCCCTTCTCAGGCTGGATTCAGCGGTGCTGAATTACCAGGAAGACTTGGTGATGCCCGGGAGCTCACCGCGGTGAGCCATGTCGCGGAAGCGAACACGGGAGATACCGAACTTCTGGAAGGTACCGCGGGGACGGCCATCGATGATGTCGCGGTTACGCAGACGTACCGGCGAGGCGTTGCGGGGCAGCTTCTGCAGGCCGAGGCGTGCGGCTTCGCGAACTTCGTCGGTCGAGTTGGGGTCAACCAGAGCCTTCTTCAGTTCGAGGCGCTTTGCAGCGTAACGCTCGACGATGACTTTACGCTGTTCGTTCTTAGCGATCATTGACTTCTTAGCCATGTGTTTAGCGCTCCTCTCGGAATTCGACGTGCTTGCGGATCTTGGGGTCGTACTTCTTCAGGACCATGCGGTCCGGGTCGTTACGACGGTTCTTACGGGTTACGTAGGTGTAACCCGTGCCCGCGGTCGACTTGAGCTTGATGATCGGACGTACGTCCTTGTCCTTAGCCACTAGAGCTTCACCCCTCGTGCCAGGATGGCGGCGACGACTACGTCGATGCCGCGTACGTCGATGGTCTTAATGCCCTTTGCAGAGACCTGCAGGGTGACATTGCGGCGCAGGGACGGAACCCAGTAGCGCTTCTTCTGAATGTTCGGGTCGAACCGGCGCTTGTTGCGGCGGTGCGAGTGCGAAATGCTGTGTCCAAAGCCCGGCTCGGCTCCGGTCACCTGGCAGTGTGCTGCCATGACGACTCTCCTCTGAAAAATAAATGAAACGGCTGGCAGAGTTCTGCGTTACCGTGCGGCAGGCGGCGTCCGCATCCAGCCCCCACGCGTTTCCGGTTTCCGCATGCCCGAAAATACTGGCGAAAAGCCAAGATTTCCTTGCTGCGGCGAAATACGATGAGCCACGGGCACCGGGCAGTCGAAACCACTGCGAAGTACCGGGATGCTGGGCGAATACAGGAATGCACGCAACTTGAGCCCCTAACTACCGGCCATTGGGACTGTCATTTCTGCTGACAGCCGCCGCCAACCGGAGCAATTGCACACGCTCCGCGCCACCTAGCGCCTACCAAGTCTACGAGACGTGCGAATTAAAGGCTAATCCGGCGGTGGAGGGTGTATAAGGGGAGCCTGCCGGCGCCACTCCCGCTGACAGGGAAGACACATCCGGGGAGAAGGATTTTCACAGGAAAATGAAAGCCTGGCAGCGGAGTCTTGAGACATGAACACAGACCTCCTTCCTTCCCCCGGGGCCGACGCCCTTCGGCGGCCCGGTCCTGGACAGCCCGCAAATCCCGGGCGCGGCCGCTTCGCCTCGCAGCACCGGCGCCGGCTTCTCCGCGCTGACGCCCTGACGGTAGCGGCGTGGGGATCGCTGGCGGCCTCGGTTGCGTTATGGCTGGCCGACGGCGGCATGACAGGGATCTCGACGCTCGGCGCCGGGATCACGGCCTTGGGGATTGTGGCCGGTCTCGCCGGCATGGACCTGGTGCTGCTCATGCTCCTGCTCGCAGCCCGGATTCCGCTCATCGACGGCGCGGTCGGGCATGACCGTGCCTTGGAGTTCCACCGGAAGCTCGGCAAACCGTCGCTCTACCTCCTGCTGGCTCACGGTGTCCTGATTGCTATCGGCTACGGCATGGCGGAAGGGCTGGACCCCGTGAGTGAGGCCGTGGCGCTGTGGGTCCTGGTGCCGGACATGTGGCTGGCATTCGTGTCCATGGCCCTGTTCATTGCCGTGGTGGTGACCTCGCTCGTGGCAGTCCGGCGGCGCTTCCCCTACGAGTTCTGGTACGTCGTCCATCTACTCACGTATGCGGCGGTGCTGACAGCCCTGCCGCACCAGTTCAGCGTGGGGGCACTGTTCGCTCCCGGAACGTGGCAGCGCTGGTACTGGCTCGCCATCTGCATCGCCACCGGCGCGGCGCTGCTGTACTACCGGGTGATGCAGCCGGTCCTCGCCACCTTCCGGCATCAGTTGACGGTTGAGCGCGTGACGGCGGTCGCCCCTGGAGTGGTCAATATCGAGATGAGCGGCCTGAACTTGAACACCTTGGCCGGCGCCGGCGGCCGGTTCTTCATCTGGCGCTTCCTGGCCCCCGGTCTCTGGTGGCACCCGCATCCGTTCAGCCTTTCCGCCGAGCCTTTGGCCGTGGACCGGAATGGCCGCGGCCGGCTAAGGATTACCGTTCGGAATCTCGGCAAGGGGTCGGCGCAGCTGTCCCGGCTGAAACGGGGAACCAAGGTTGCCGTGGAAGGACCCTACGGCCTTTTCAGTTCCGCCGCCCGCAGCAAGGACCACGTGGTGATGATCGGCGCCGGAATCGGCATCACCCCTTTGCGGGCACTGCTGGAAACGACGCCTTTTGAGCCGGGGAAGGCGACGGTGCTCCTCCGCGGCCACAGCGACCAGGAGCTCTATCTCGGCGATGAAATTCTCGAACTGTGCCGTGCACGCGGTGCCACGCTTTTCCACCTGACCGGCTCCCGGGATCCGGGCTCCCGGGAGAGCTGGCTTCCCGCGAGCGAACAGCGGGCAGGCTACAGCCTCACGGACTACGCTCCGGAGGTCGCCGGCGCCGACATCTACGTGTGTGGCCCCGCTCGCTGGGCGGAGAACGTCCTGGACGCCGCCCGCTCGGCGGGCGTCCGCGAAGATCAGCTCCACTACGAAAGGTTTGACTGGTGAGAATCAGAGCAGCGGTTTCAGCCGCCTTGGCTTCGGCCGGAATCCTCCTAGTCGGCTGGCAGTCAGGCGTCCATGTGGCCGACACCCGCAGCGCTGTTGCGGCTGCGTCCACGGGGAATGAAACCGCCGGGACTTCGGCGGGGACGGGATCATCGGACACCAGCGGCCCGGCATCGTCCGGGACATCCGGATCTTCAGGCGCTGCCGGTTCGTCCGGATCGGCTGGCTCATCCGGCGCTGCCGGCTCGTCCGCGGCAGCCGGTTCGGCGGCCAAAGCCGGCGGCACCTACGACGGCGACATCGTCCAGACCCGCTTCGGCACCGTACAGGTGCAGGTCACCGTCAAGGCAGGCGCCATCACGGACGTCACCGCCCTCAAGCTGACCGACGCAGAAGGCAGATCCATGCAGATCAGCAACTACGCCGCCCCGATTCTTCGCAGCGAAGTACTTCAGGCACAGTCGGCGGAGGTCCAGACCGTCGGCGGCGCAACGGTGACCAGCAACGCCTACCTCACCTCACTCCAGGCGGCCCTCGATGCAGCAAACCTCTGAACCCAGGCACGGTCTGCGGGCACGGACCTTCAGCTGCATGGGGACGGTCATCAGCCTCACCATGCCGGCCGGTCCGCACAAAGCACCCCATGCTGCGGACGATGAGCTGGAAGCCGCAACCGCGGTCGTCGAACGCCTTTTCGCCCGGCTGGATGGGACCTTCAGCCTGTACCGTCCCGATTCCGAAGCCAGCAGGCTGGGGCGCGGCGAACTTGGGCTGCAGGAGGCGTCGGACGAAATGCGGGCACGGTATACGGAGGCATCCGAGTGGCGGCTCCTGACCGAAGGCGCGTTCACGGCCGAACGTCCGGACGGCATCCTGGACCTCTCCGGCCTCATCAAAGGCCATGCTATGAAGGAAGCGGGGATTTCTCTCCACGCCCTGGGACTGGAGGACTGGTGCCTCAATGCCGGCGGGGATGTGCTCGTCAGCGGCTCCCCTGATCCCGGCAGCGGCGAAGCGTGGCGGGCGGGGATCGTGGATCCGGCCGACCGCAGAACGCTGCTCGCCGGCTTTCCGCTGGGTGGCTTGCCGGGCGGGCTTGCGTCTGGACTCGCGGCCGACGGCGGTGCCCCCGGAAACACCGCCTCCCGGAGCAGGATGGCCCTGGCGACCTCGGGCTCAGCCGAACGCGGCGACCACATCTGGGCCGCGGGCGGGCGTGCCGCGGAATTCTGGCAGGTCTCCGTGGCGGCGGCCGACGCGGTCACCGCCGACGTCCTCGCGACGGCGATCGTGGCCGGCGGAACCGCGATGCTAAACCGCGCAGCCGAGTTGTGGGACGTCGAGGTGCTGGCTGTGCGCAGGGACGGGGACCTCCTGGCGACGGCGGGATTTCGACGTTAGGTCTCGACAGGCTCGACCGGCGTCGACAGGCTCGACCGGCGTCGACAGGCTCGACCAGCGTCGACAGGCTCGACCAGCGTCGGTGGGCTGGGCCCGCAGCGCCGCCGGCTCGTTAGAGCCGGGTGAGCTGGCCGTATTTCGGCTGGAGGCCGTCGCCGGAGGATTTGCCGGTGACCCGCCGAACCACCCAAGGGGCAGCGAATTCCTTGACCCAGCGGGCATTGGCCCGCACCGCCTCAGCGCGGCTGAGCTCCGGCACCGGCGTCATGGGCGGGACCTCGATCGAATGATCGTGTTCCAGGACGGTAAGGACGCGCTTGGCCATGTTCGTGTGGCCGGCGGCAGACATATGCATCCGGTCCTTGGCCCACATTCCCCAGTCGTAGTATTCGTTGAAGCGCCAGTAGTCGACGATCAACGCACCGTGGTCACCGGCGATGCCACGGACAAGTTCGTTGTAGATGGCGGTGCGGCCGCGCATGGTGCCGAACACCTTGGAGCCGCGGGCGTCGAAGCCGGTGAACATCACCACTGTGGCGCCGGTGGCCCTGAGTTTGCGGATACCGGCGTCGTACTCCTCAAGCAGGTCGTCGATGTCTATCTTAGGCCGGAGGATGTCGTTGGCGCCGGCGTAGATGCTTACGAGCGTCGGTTTGAGGCCGACGGCGGCGTCCACCTGATCGGCCATGATCTGGCGGAGTTTCTTGCCGCGGATGGCAAGGTTTGCGTAACCGAAGCCCGGGTCCGCGGCGCCGAGCTGTTCGGCCACCCGGTCTGCCCAGCCCCGGACGCCGTTGGGTCGGGTTGGGTCGTCGTCGCCGACTCCTTCCGTGAAGGAGTCTCCGAGGGCTACATAGCGGGACGTGAAATCCATGGATCCAGTCTGCCAGCAGTTGCCGCGAGCAACCAAGACGGCCGCCGGCGGCGCGGCTTCGGCTGACTGGCCGCGGCTACGGCTGCTCGCGGAGGATCCAGTGGTTGTTGTCCAGGCGCGCCACGATCTTTTCCCCAATCCGGGCGAGATCGGCGACGTCGCGCTCGGTCAGGGCGTCAAGAAACAGCGAGCGGACGGATTCCACGTGGCCTGGGGCTAGCTCCACAATGGTGGCCATCCCCTGCTCGGTCAGGTGCGCGGTGGTCACGCGGGCATCGCCCGGGTGCGGCCGGCGCTCCACCCAGCCGCGGTTCTGGAGTTTGGTCACCACATGGGAAAGCCGGGAAAGTGATGCGCTGGTCCGGGCCGCGAGTTCACTCATTGGCAGAAAGCGCCCCTCTGCCTCGGAGAGCATGGCCAGGACGTTGTAGTCGAACAGGGACACTTTGCCCGCTGCGTGCAGCTGGGTATCCAGGGCGGCTGGCAGCATGGTGTTGATGCTCAGCTGGGCGAGCCAGGCCCGGCGTTCATCGGCGTTGAGCCAGCGCGGTTCCGTCATGACTCCATCCTAGGAGAATTAAAGCTTGACAGTTCAAGCCGGGGCCGTTGCGGCGGGCCGCGGCGCCGGCGGCTGAAGGCGGGCGCCGGCGGCTGTCACAGCCAGGGTTCTCCAGTAGTGGGTGGCGGTAGGCTGGCGGACATGTACGTAGTTTCCCTCACTTACAAGGTCGCCCAAGACATCGTCGACTACCACCTGGACGCCCACGTGGCCTGGCTCAAGGACGCCTTTGACCAGGGCGTGTTCCTGGCCGCCGGCAGGAAGGTCCCGCGCACGGGCGGTCTCCTGCTGTCGAAGGCTGACCGGGTGACACTGGACGACTCTCTGGCCAAAGACCCTTTCTACGTCAACGGCGTGGCCGAGTTCGAAGTCATGGAATTCGCCGCGGACAGGGTGGCCCCGGGGTTCGAAAACCTCCTGGATGAGCCAGCGCCGCGGAATTAACCCACGTTTGGGCCCCGGACGCGCTGTCCGGGGCACCATCGGGCAGGGTGTGGCCCACAACTCGGCTGGTTCAGCCCTGGGCGGGCCGGGCTAGGACTCCAAGACCAGGAGCTGGGCGCGCCCCGGGTCCCATCCCACGAATACCTGGCCGCCGGGCTCGGGCCTGCAGGCCGAGTCCGCGCTGAGCTCGCGCAGCTGAAGATCGAGGCCGCCCGCCGTCAGACGGTGGCGGACCGTGGCCCCGAGGTTGGTGGAGGACACCAGTGTTGCTTCGCCACCGTTGCCGCCAGCGCCCTCCGGGCGGAATTTGAGGTGCTCCGGCCGGATGGAGACGGCGTAGTTTTCGCCGCTCGCTCCGCGGTCTGCGACCCGCGCTGTACCGAGGCCGCCAAGATCCACCAAGGCCTCTGAACCGTCGCGTTCCAGCACGGTGCACGGAATGAGGTTGGTGTCGCCGAGGAAACTGGCCACCCAGTCCGTCAAGGGCTGGTTGTAGACCTCCTCCGGCGGTCCTGACTGGACGATCTTGCCGTCCTTCATCACCACGATCCTGTCGGACATGGCCATGGCCTCGTCCTGGTCGTGGGTGACGAACAGCACCGAGATGCCGAGGCTCTTTTGCAAGGTCTTGATTTCCTCCTGCATCTGCTCGCGGAGCCGTTTGTCCAGGGCTGCCATAGGCTCGTCCAGGAGCAGCGCGGCCGGGTTGAAGACCAGCGCGCGGGCCAACGCGACGCGCTGTTGCTGGCCTCCTGACAGCTGGCGGGGCTTGCGGCCGCCCATTTTTCCGAGGCCCACGCGCTCAAGGGCCTCTTCTGCGCGCTGGCGGCGCTCTTCCTTGGGGATTTTGCGCATCCGGAGCGCAAATTCCACGTTTTCGAGCGCGCTCATGTGCGGGAACAGTGCGTAGTTCTGGAACACGACGCCCAGGTTGCGCTCCCGCGGGGGCAGTGTGTCCACCGGCTGGCCATCGATGAGCACCGATCCTGCGGTGTGTTCTTCGAAGCCGGCAACCATCATCATGGTGGTTGTTTTGCCGGACCCGCTTGGCCCGAGCAGCGTGACGAATTCGCCCGGCTGAACCACGAGGTCCAGCCGGTCCACGGCCACAACGTCGCCATAGTTCTTGCTGACGTTGCGGAGTTCAATGGCACCACGGGACGCGCTCCCGGTGCCGGCAATTGATTCTGCGGAGATCACTGATGTGGTCATCGGCATTCCTTTACGTTTGGGCCGACACTGCCAGCGGCAGCATCCGTGCGGTGGATCGGCGCCTGAGGACAAACAAGACCTGAAGGAGGAGCCCTATTGTGGCGACGCTGACCAGAAGCGCAGATGAAACAGCGATCTTCGGGGTCAGGTTGAACTGGATGTCGGTGAACATCTTGACCGGAAGCGTGGTGGCCCCCGGGGACTGCATGAACAGTGACATCACGGTCTCGTCGATCGAGACCGAGAAGGCAAACAAGGCCCCGGAGATCAGGCCCGGCAGGATGATCGGAAGGTATACGTGCCTTAATACGGACAACGGTCCCGCGCCGAGGCTCTGCGCTGACCTCACCAGGGCCGGGTTGAGGCCCGCCAGGGCCGCGCGGGTCGTCAGATACACGTACGGGGTGGCAATCACGGCGTGGGCCAGGCCGATCGGGATGATGCTGCCCACCATCCCGATCGAGATGAAGAACTGGTAGAAGGCGAGTGCCAGTACCACTGTGGGTACGATCATGGGAGCCAGGATCAGTCCCATCACAGCCGATCTGCCGGGGAATTTCCGGCCGTGCAGGCCGATGGCCGCCGTGGAGCCAAGGAGCACTCCGATGACGACGGCGATTCCCGCCGATTGCAGGCTGGCAGTCAGTGCCGAGGTCCATGCCTTGTCCGCGAAGAAGCCGGCGACGGCCGCCAGGGAGAATCCTTCCGGCGGAAAAGTGATGTAGCGGCTGTCATTCAGCGCCACCGGCACCACGATCGCCGTCGGAATCACCAGAAACAGAAACACGGGGACGGAGAGCAGCGCCAGCAGGCGGTGCTGCGGATTAGTTGTCTTCATGTTGGCCTCCTGCCTTGAGAACGCGCTGATACACGGCCACCATGATGCTCACCATCACCGTCAGCACGACGGCAAGTGCCGCGGCGCCCGAGAAGTCCGTGAGCTGGCGGGCGTAGTAATCGATCTGGTTGGCGATCATCATGTCGCCCGGTCCGCCCATGACGACGGGCGTGATGAAGAAGCCGGTGCTGATGATGAACACCAACAACCCCGCCGCCGAGATGCCGGGAGCGGAGAGCGGCAGGGTGATCCGCCGGAACACCGATCCTTCCCGCGCACCCAGCGACCGGGCGGCCAGGCCCAGCCGGTCGTCGATGGCGGTCAGGGAGGAGAAGATCGGAAACACGGCGTACGGAAGGAGGCAGTGGACCATGCCGATGATGACGGCGAACCGGTTATGCAGCAGTTCGATCGGCGCATGGGTGAGCCCGATGCCTTGAAGGAACACGTTGACGATGCCGTTGTCCTGCAGCAGCACCGCCCAGGCGAAGTTTTTCACCAGAATGCCGGTCCAGAACGGCAGAAGAACGACGGCGAACAGGATCACCCGGGTGACGGTGCCGGCACGCCACAGCACGAGTGCGATCACGTATCCCAGCACCACTGTCACGATCGTGGAAGCCAGGCTGATGCTCAAGGTGTTGACGAGCGAGCGAAGCACCAGAGGATCCTCGAGCACCCGCTGGTAGGCGTTGTCGGCAAAGCTTGAGGCCACCAGCTTTCCCAGCGGCGTCAGGAAGAGGACGACGTCGAAGGCCAGGATCGGTGCAAGCAGCAGCCACCAGCCGCTGAGCCGGCGCCGGCCCTTCGGCCTTCCCTCCCCCGGCGCGTGGCGGCCCTGCTCCAGAGCCGTCTGCAGAGTTGCGGCAGTCATGTCAGCTGGCCTGCCACAGCTTGAACTGCTGCTCGGTCTTCTTCAGGTTCTGAGACCACCACTTGTCATCACGCACGAGGATCTTGTCGGCCAACCGCGGGCTCGTGGGCAGCGTGTCCGCAACTGCCTTCGGCAGCTTGGACAGGGCCGGCGTGTTGGCCAGGGTCAGGTTGGTCACCTTGTCGAATGCGGCACCTGCTTCGGCGTCGTTTGACATGAAGTTCATGAGCTGGAACGCCGCTTCCTTGTTCTTGGCGCCCTTGGGGACCACAAAGTAGTCTCCGGCGAGGACCGCATTCTCGGGTGAGAAGTTCAGCTTCGCACCGTCCGTGCGGGCGGCGTTGATGCGGTTGTTGAAGCTTGTGGAAAGTGAGACCTCTCCGGACGTGAGCTGCTGGATCGGCTCCTGGTTCGCCGAGTGGTAGAGCAGCCTGTCCTTGCCCGGATGGTGTCCGAGGACGCGAAGGGCGCGGTCCACATCGAGGGGGTAGATCTTGTCGAACGGAACCCCGTCGGCCAGAAGGGCCGCCTCCAGAACCGAGCTGTCGGAGAGCTGGTTGTAGACGGAGCGCTTGGTGTTGTACTTGTCCTGGTCGAAGAACTGCGCCCAGTCCTTCGGTGCCTTGGCGTCCGGGATGACCTTCTGGTCCCAGGCCATGACGAACAGGAAGCTCAGGTACTTGATGCCGTATTCAGCCTTGGCGTACCCGGGCAGTCCTTTGTCGCTGATGATGTCGTAGTCGAACTTTTCCAGGAGTCCCTCGGCCACGGCCGTTTCATACTCCGGTGCGGTGATTTCCACGAGGTCCCACTGCACGTCGCCGGACTGCACCTGGGCCTTGAGCGCGGCAAGGCTGGTATTGGCCAGCAGCGTGGGCTGGATGCCCGTCTTCTTGGAGAACGGATCCAGGATGGTCTGCGTCAGCTGGTCATTGTAGGAGCCTCCGTAGGACGTGACCGTCACGGTCTTGTTCGCGGCCGCACTTTGGGCCGGCTTGGCGTCGCAACCGGACAGCGCCAGCCCGGCGAACGGTGTCAGCGCCGCAGCCTTCAGGAGCTTCCGGCGGTCGAAATGGAGGGATTTGCTGTCAGTCATGGCGGTGATGCCTCTCGTGGCGTGGCTCGCCCGGAACACGCAGAAAGAAGGCCCGCGTGAATGGGGAAGCAAGAGCTGGGATCCTGCTGTCACGTCGGGTTACCGGCGACGGCGGTTCGCGCCTTCGAGCGGTCCACGCAACGCTGGGCGGACTTGAAGCTTGATGCATTGACGGATTGTCAGTGCCGCAACACTAGCTGTGATGTTGCACACAAGTCAACAGCTGTTTACACTCAAAGTATCTGCTCGCCACCACGTCCGGGAGGAGCCGCAGGGACGACGAGTTTTCTCAGGCCGCGCTTGCGCGGAACCAATACCGGCCGGGGCCATCGCGGGCTGAGGTTGTCCCCCAGCGTGACGCCGCGGAGTTTCCGCCCGAACAGGGGCAGCACCCAGTCATTCAGCCAGAGCCGCTGCCGCCGCTCCCAGTCGCGCAGCGTCATCCTGACCGGGGGCTCCCACTCCTTGAGGCTGATCTTGTGGGGCACGCCGAGGTGGTCCAGGACCTGTGCCGCGAGGTACTTGTGGCCGGCCTTGGACATGTGCAGCCGGTCCGTGTCCCACATCCGGCGGTCGTGGAAGGCCTCGAAGCACCAGTAGTCCACCAGCACAGCCCCGTATTGGGCTGCCAGTTCCCTGACCCGTTGGTTATAAGAGGCGTTTCTCTTCTTCAGCGGCTCGAGCAGGGGGGACACCTTGATGTCGAAACCCGTGAAGAGCACCAGGGTGGCGCCGGTGTCAGCGAGTTTCGCCACGAGTGCTTCGTACTGCGCCATGAGCGCGTCCATGTCCGTCCCGAAATCCAGGATGTCGTTCCCGCCGGCGTACAGCGTGATGAGGGTCGGTTCCATGGCGAGCGCAGCTTCCAGCTGTTCGTCGATGATGTGGCGCAGCCGCTTGCTCCTGATGGCGAGGTTGGCGTACTCCCAGCCCGGTTCCGCCTTGGCGAGCCTCTCCGCCACCCGGTCCGCCCAGCCGCGCACCCCATTCGGCAGATGCTTGTTCCGGTCCCCGACCCCCTCAGTGAAGGAATCCCCCAAAGCGACAAACACCCGCCGCCCATCATGATCCGGAAGCAAAGGAGAGACACCCACCCCGGCACCCTAGTCACCGAAAGAAACGACAGGGTTAACGGCCAACGACAGGAACTGCGAGAGCGTTGGCCGTTACGCGACAGGAACTGCGAGAGCGTTGGCCGTTACGCGACAGGAACTGCGAGAGCGTTGGCGAGGTGTCTACAGCGACGGCAAGTCGGCGGCGGAGGCGGACCAAGCACCGCCAGAGGCTCAGAGCTCGGCCTTCCCCTGCCGCCAGTACCCCATGAACGCGACCTGCTTCCGGTCGATCCCGACGTCGCGCACCAGGTACCGGCGCAGCTCCTTGATGACGGCCGCTTCACCGGCCAGCCACGCATAGAACGGCAGGGCGCCGGAGGGCAGACCCGGGTTTTTGGTGGCACTGATCGCGGCGGTATCCATGCGGGCCGGTGTTTCCCACAGGATGTCCCGGTCCACGTTGACGTCTTCCGGCTCGGGGCCCGCCGCGGCGTCAGGGAACGTCACGCCCACCCAGCCCGGCAGCTGCACGGCAGAACGGACCGCTTCCTGAAGCAGTTGCCCGTGCGGGCGGGAGCGGCCGATCGGGGCGCCGCGGGCCAGCCAGGTGATTTCGACGTCGGCTGCCGTGCTGAGATCCAGAAAGTCGCCGGCTTCAGGGACTTCCAGGAAGGCGTGACCGGTCATGTAGCCGGGGAGGTTTTCCAGGATGGCGCTGATGGCGGGAACGGCGGTCTCGTCGCCGGCCAGGAGTACCCGCTGGGCCAGGCCGGGCCGCCACTCGATGCCCGAGTAGGTTTCCGCCGTGACGCAACGCGCGGCACGGTTGTTCGGGCCGATCAGCGTCAGGGCGTCCCCCGGCTTGGCGTTGAGCGCCCAGTTCGCCGCAGGGCCGCCGTTCCCGTCGGCGTCAAAGTGCATCACGAAGTCGACGTCGATCTCCGGATAAACGGCGTCAAGCCGGGCCTGCCGGACAGTGTACGTTCGCATGGAGCCGCGAGTGGAGATTTCCATCGCCAGCCATTCCCGGTACCAACTGCTGTTCTCCATCCGGAACGTTGGCAGCGGATGCTGCATCCCGTCGTCGGCAAGGGACGGAATCATGAGCTTGATCCGCAGGTCCATGGTGTCCCCGTGCACGCCGAAGTCCCGCAGGGAATACCCGCCAAAAGTCACCCGCCGGAAGTTGGGGCTGAGTTCCTGGACCGCGGAGACGGTGACGTTGAAGGCCAGCGTCATGGGTTCGGTGGCGGGCTGTTGCCTGGCGGCCGCACTGTTCCTTCCGGCGCGCACCGCCAGCGGTGTGCGCTCGGGGCTGGGTCCTGATTTCATGAGGCCATCTCCAAGGTTGCGGTCGGGGATTCTGGGTCTGCGTGGTGCCTCCCCAGCGGAATCACGAGCGGCGTGCCGGAGACGGGGTCAGGCACCACCCGGGAGTCCAGTCCGAACACGCCGCGGACAAGCGCCTCGGTGACCACCTCGGCCGAAGGGCCCGCGGCCACCACGCGCCCGCCCTTCAGCGCAATGACATGGTCCGCGTAGCGCGCCGCCAGGTTCAGGTCGTGCAGCACGATCGCCACGGTGGTGCCGCGCTGCCGGTTAAGGTCGGTGACGAGATCCAGCACCTCCACCTGGTGCGCAAGGTCAAGGTAGGTCGTGGGTTCGTCCAGCAGGAGAACGTCCGTTTCCTGGGCGAGCGCCATGGCGATCCACACGCGCTGGCGCTGCCCGCCGGACAGCTCGTCGACGTTCCGCCCGGCGAGGTCCTGCGTTCCCGTCGCTTCCAGCGCGCGCTGCACCGCGGCGTCGTCCTTCTCCGACCAGCTGCGGAAGAAGCCCTGGTGCGGATAACGGCCGCGGCGCACCAGATCCCGGACGGAGATGCCGTCCGGCGCTGTGGGGTGCTGCGGGAGCAGGCCGAGCGTGCGGGCAAGTTCGCGCGCCGGAAGGGAGTGGATGTCCTTCCCGTCGAGGGTGACGGTGCCGCCGGCCGGCCTGAGCAGCCGTGAGAGTCCGCGCAGCAGAGTGGATTTTCCGCAGGCGTTGGCGCCCACAATCATGGTCACCTTGCCCTCTGGGATCTCCGCCGTGAGGCCTTCCACGACGCGGCGCTGGTCGTACTGGAGGGTCAGGTTGCTGGCTTTGAGACGGGCCATGTCAGGCATCCTTTCGGTTGGAAGTGACCAGAAGCCACAACAGGAAGGGCGCGCCGAGCGCGCCGGTGACCACGCCGACGGGCAGGACGGTGCCGTCCAGCAGCAGCGGGGCGATGTTGGCGGCAAAGTAGTCAGCGGCCAGGACGATCAGGGCACCGGTAAGGGCCGACGCCGGGAGGCTGGCCTTGCCGGCGTGGCGGCGGCCGATGGGACCGGCCAGGAAGGCGACGAATGCCACCGGCCCGGCCGCGGCGGTCGCCACTGCGGCGAGCGCGACGGCGGTGAGCACCAGACCCAGCCGGGTCCGGTCCACGCGGATGCCGAGCCCGGCGGCGGCGTCGTCTCCCAGTTCGAGAATCCGCAGCGGGGCGGCCAGCAGCGCGGCGGTAGGAACCAGGACCACGAACGCCGCAATGAGGACGCCGGCGCGGTCCCAGCTGGCGGAATTGAGCGAACCGTTGAGCCAGACGAGGGCGTCGGCGGCGGTGCGGATGTCCGTCCGCGTCAGCAGGAAGCTGACCACGGCGCTGAGTGCCGCGGCGATCCCGACTCCCGCGAGGATGAGCCGGCTTCCGGCGGAGCTTCCGCGGTTGCCGCCCCCGCCGCCTGTTCCAATGGAGCCGCTGCGGGAGATGCCGTAAATCAGTGCCGCCACTGCGACGGCGCCGCCCAGGGCCGCGCCTGAAATGGCGGCCCCCGACGCACCGAAAACGACGATGGCGGTGACGGCGGCGGCACTGGCGCCGTAGCTGATGCCGATGACGTCCGGACTGGCCAGCGGATTCCGGAGCATGGTCTGGAACAAGCCGCCGGACAGCCCGAACGCGATCCCGACGAGGGTGCCGGTCACCGCCCGCGGCAGCTTGGCCTCCATCACGATAAAACTGGCACCCGGAATCTTGTCTCCAGCGGTGAAGTGGGCGGTGAGGATCGTGAGGAAGTCCGGGATGGTGACTGTGTAGCTGCCCAGCAGGATGCTCGCGGCGAAGAGAAACACGACGGCGAGCGCCAGGACCGCGGTGCGGTTCAGCAAGCTCGGGCTCGGGAACGATGCGCGGGGCTTAAGTATTCGTTCGCGCTGGTCGGTTGGGGCAGGGTGCGCAGTCACGGGTCTCATAGGCCCGCCGCCTTGCCGCGGCGAACCAGCCAGACGAACACGGGCGCGCCCACCAGGGCCGTCATGATGCCCGCCGGGACCTCGCCCGGAAGCAGGACCACGCGCCCCACCACATCGGACACGAGCAGCAATGCCGGAGCCAGCACCAGCGAGAACGGCAGGATCCAGCGGTAATCCGGGCCGACGAGAAAGCGGACGGCATGCGGCACCACGAGGCCCACAAACCCGATCGGCCCGGCGAGGGCAGTCGCAGAGCCGCACAGCAGCACGATGCCCAGCGCCGTGATGCCGCGCGCCAGGCCCACCCGCTGGCCCAGGCCGCGGGCGATGTCGTCGCCGAGGGCCAGGCTGTTGAGGGTCCTTCCGGTGAACAGCACGATCAGCGCGCCCGCCGCGAGAAAAGGCAGACCCGGCAGCACCACTGACCAGTCCCGGCCGGCTATCCCGCCCACCTGCCAGAACCGGAACCGGTCCAGCGTGTCCTGGCTCGAGACGAGGATGACGTTCATGAGCGAATACAGCCCGGCGCTCAGGGCCGCGCCCGCAAGGGCGAGCTTCACCGGCGTCGCGCCGTCCCTGCCCATGGACGCGATCAGAAAGACGACGACGGCCGCCACTGCGGCACCGGTGAACGCGAACCAGATATACCCGCTCAACGAAGAGACGCCGAAGACATAGATTCCGGTGACCACGGCCAGGGCGGCGCCCGCGTTGACGCCGATGATGCCGGGGTCCGCGAGCGGGTTGCGGGCCACACCCTGCATGGCCGCACCGGCGAGGCCCAGGGCCCCGCCCGCGAGCAGACCGAGGACGGTTCGCGGGATCCGTGCCTGGACAACCGCATGGTCGCCGTTCCCCGCATCGGAATGGACCAGCGCCTGCCAGACGGTTTCCAGGGACATCCCCCGGGCGCCCACGGCCAGTGAAGCAGCGCAGACGGCAACAAGAACAACGACGGCGGCCAACAGCCAGGCAGCCGGCTGGCCTTGAGCATTCCCCCGCCCTTCAGCGCGAACGGACAGTTGGGGCCCTGTTCCGGCGGCGTCAGGTGCCTCAAGCGTCGGTTCGCGCGCGGTGATGGGGCTGGAAGGTGCCATGGCGGCAGTGCCGGCTGGCGCCGTCGTCGTTCTTGGTGTCATGGCCCGTTACTTGACCGCGTCGGCGGCTTTGCCCAGCTGCGGCAGGAAGGTGTCGAGCGACCACGGCAGGCTCAGCGGCGAGGAAGCCGAAATGGACAGCGTCAGGGTGTTATCCGAGTCGGCCACGAGGGCACCGCTCTTGATGGCCGGAATCTGGCCGAGCAGGGGGTCTGCCTTGATGGCTTCGGTGGCTTTGGTGTCAGGGACCCAGGTCACGAAGATGTCGGATTCCAGCTCATTGGCCTTTTCGGCGGACCAGGGCAGGAAGAATTCCTTGGAGCCCTTCGACTTCTCCTCCACAACGGGCGCGAGCTTCATGCCGATGGCGGACAGGAACCTCGGGCGGTTGTCGTTGGCGGTGTAGACGTTGACGCCGTCGCCCTTGGCCGGTTCGAGGTTGCCGTAGATGTAGGACTTGCCCTGGATCTGCGGGTACCCGGCCACCTTGTCTCTGATGGTGGCTTCCGTGTCGGAGATCAGCTTGGCGGCCTCGGTCTGTTTGCCGAGGGCCTTGCCGATGATGCTGGTGGACTCCTGCCAGGACGTGCCGTAGGCGAGCTCCGGGTAGGCAACCATCGGGGCGATCTGGCTGAGCTTCTGGTAGTCCTCTTCGCTCAGGCCGGAGTAGGCGCCGAGGATGACGTCCGGATTGAGCTTGGCGATTTCGGTGAAATTGATGCCGTCTGCCTCGGAGAACTGGACCGGAGCCTTGTCCGTGCCGAAGCCGGCGCCGAGCGTCTCGAGCGCGGCATCCTTCCAGGGCGTGGAACCCTTGCCATTGCCGCCCCAGTCGTTCTTGGGCACGCCCACCGGAACCACTCCGAGGGCGATGGCGACGTCGTCGTTGACCCAGGAGACCGTGACAACCCGCTGTGGCTGAGTCTTGATGGTGGTCTGGCCGAAGGCGTGCTTGATGGTCACCGGGAACTGGGAACTGGCGGACTGAGACGCGGCTGCCCCGGGAGCGGAGGCACCGGTCCCCGTGGAGCACGCCGTGAGGGACAGTGCCGCGGCGGCCAGGATGGCGGTCGCCTTGCCGGCTGTTTTGAGCAGGGCGCGGCGGGTGGTGCCGCAGGCCGGGAATGTGCTGCGGCCGGCCGACTGGCCGGAAGAAAGAGGGGAAGCCACGGAACTCCTTAGGTCTATGAAGCAAACCTAAGTAAGGCTAGCCTACCCTCTGCAGAATTAGGAAAGCTTTGCGTCACGTAATTGTGATCGTGACGGAAAACATGAGCCCGTTCTTTGCCGCCACGGGGTGAACAGTGGTTCACTCGTTAGGAAGTAAACGCTCGTTCACCCTGGCGTTCACCTAAATCCTTCTTTCGAAAGCTCCCCCATGCCGAGTTCCACCGCCGCCGGGCAACTGTCCCGCACCCCGTCCCCGTCCGCCATCACAGCAGTCCTTGCACTGAGCGGTACGGTCGTGGCCCTGATGCAGACCCTCGTGGTGCCGCTGCTGCCGGACTTCCCCAAGATCCTGGGCGTCACGGCAGACGACGCGTCCTGGCTTGTGACCGCCACCCTGCTCTCCAGCGCCGTAGCCACCCCCATCGTGTCCCGCAGCGCCGACATGTACGGCAAGCGCAAGATGATGGTGGTGTGCCTGGCGATCATGGTGGCGGGTTCGGTGATGGCGGCACTGGGGGGATCGTTCCTGTGGCTCATCATCGGCCGCGCCCTCCAGGGGTTCTCGTCCGCGCTGATCCCGGTGGGCATCAGCATCATGCGTGACGAACTGCCCAAGGAAAAGATGGGCTCGGCAGTGGCACTGATGAGCGCGACCCTGGGCATCGGCAGCGCCATGGGGCTCCCTCTTGCCGGCGTCCTCTACGAGAGCCTCGGCTGGGAATCGATCTTCTGGGTTGCCGCAGGGGCCGGCTCCCTGCTGCTCCTTGCCGTGGTGCTGGTGGTTCCCGAGTCCAAGGTCCGAACGCCGGGCCGTTTCGATTTCGCTGGCGCCATGGTGCTGTCCGGGGCGCTGGCCGCCCTGCTGCTGGCCATCTCGAAGGGCGGCTCGTGGGGCTGGGGTTCGGAACCCGTGCTGCTTCTGTTCCTAGCGGCCGCGGTTCTTCTCGCTGCCTGGGTTCCCTACGAACTCAAAGTGGCGCAGCCGATGGTGGATCTGCGGACCTCGGCACGCCGACCGGTCCTCATGACCAACATGGCATCGTTGCTGATCGGTTTTGCCATGTTCGCCAACATGCTCCTGACCACGCAGCAGCTCCAGCTCCCCAGCGCCACGGGATACGGATTCCAGCTGAGCGTCATCACGGCCGGCCTGTGCATGGTGCCGTCAGGCTTGGCCATGGTTGTCTTCGCGCCGGTGTCCGGCCGCATCATCCGGGTCTTCGGCGGCAAAACCGCCCTCATGGCCGGAGCAGCCGTCATGATTGTGGGCTACGTCGGACGCGTCTTCTTCTATGACTCCATCGCCTCGGTAATCATCGGCTCCACCGTGGTGAGCGTCGGCACGGCCATCGCCTACGCCGCCATGCCCACCCTCATCATGGGCGCGGTGCCCATTACCGAGACCGCCTCCGCCAACGGCCTGAACAGCCTGGTGCGCTCGATCGGCACATCGACCTCAAGTGCCGCCGTCGCCGCTGTCCTCACCTCGGTGACCATCGGATCCACGCGGCTGCCCTCGTTCGACGCGTTCAAGGACGTGTTCTGGATGGCAGCCCTGGCATCGTCCGCCTCCGTCCTCGCCGCCTTCTTCATCCCGCGGGCCGCGGCAGCGCACCGCCCGGCGGTGCCTGCCGTGGCCGCTACCGAACTCGTGGTGCAGGGGCGCGTCCTCGCGGCGGACCACCGCCCCCTGACCCCCGCCGTCGTCACCGTCCTCCAGACCGACGGCGAGCCGGTGGACTGGAGCCGGGTGGACACGGACGGAAACTATTCCGTGGCGCTGCCGGGCGCAGGCAAGTACCTCATGGTGGCGAACGCCGCCGGGTGGGCGCCGATGGCGGAAGTCTTCGAGTTCGACGGCCGCACCCTCCGGCAGAACTTCCTGCTGCAGGACCGCTTGGAACTAAGCGGGACGGCCAGCCTGGACGGCGAACGTGTTTCCGGCGCCGTGGTCACCCTGCTTCAGGCCAGCGGCGAGCATGTGGCCACCACCCTGACGGACGCCGACGGCGTGTACACACTTCCGCTGCCCGTCGCAGGCCGCTACGTGGTGACCATGCTTCATCCCGTGACGCATCAGGCCATGGCGCGGAAGCTCGCCGTCGACAACCGATCCGTGACCGTGGACCTTGCCGCCCCGCTACTGACGGAACAGGCTTCCGCGTGAGCAGCCCCAGCCATGAAGCCATCCTGGATGCGGCCGGCCGGCTGTTCGGCGAGCGCGGCTACCGTGCAGTGACCGTCCGGGACATCGCCGCCGGGGCCGGCGTCTCGGCTGCCCTGGTGATGAAGCTTTTCGCGTCCAAGGACAAGTTGTTTGCCGCCGTCCAGCCGGACGAATCGCTGCTCGCGGAACTGGACGTCCCGACGTCGGAACTCGGCAGTGCGCTCGTGTTCCGTGTGCTGATGCGGCGGGAGAGGGGCATGCAGGAGCCGTGGGCCATGATCCCGTTCAGCATCCACGACTCCCCCGACCCCGGCGCGGCCCGGGCCGAAGTGCGCGAGCGTTACCTCAGCAGCATCGCGGGGCTGATCGGGGACACGACGCCGGAACGCCGCTTCGCGTCGACAGTGACTGCCCTGATGACCGGCTTCGGCGAGACTGTGCGGACACTCGGGCTGTTCGACGGCTGGGACTTTGACGATCTCGTGGCCCACTACGGGGCGATCGTCCAGGCCCAGATCGACGCTTGCGCGGCAACCCGCGCGTAGCCGTCCGCCCCCTCCCCCAACGCTCTCTCACCTCCCGCACACTTCCCCCCAACGCTCTCTCACCTCCCGCACACTTCCCCCCAACGCTCTCTCACCTCCCGCGTTGCCGAGATGGCCCGGATTTGGGAGGATGGCGAGGGGGGCCAGTGGTGCCCGCCGACAGGCGATGGGCATCGGCCGGGAACGAGGGGATGAGCATGCTGAGGACCACTGAGGTCATCGCAGCCGTGGGAAGCGGGGCGGCCACAATGGCTTGCTTGGCCTCTGCAGCAACGCCAGCCTTCCCGCGCCGGACCTGCCTTTAGCCGTCCCGACGAGCAATGCCCAAGAACGGGCTTTCTTTAGTGTGCGCGGATCCGCTGACACGGACCGTCATGCCCCCGAGGGGGACCATTCAAATTCGAAAGCTCATGACCATGCAAAAAATTACTCAGCAGCAGATCCGCTCGTCCTTCGTAAATGCAAGCCGCTCGGAGACGGCCAAGCTGACGTTACCCAGGGACTTCGACACCCTGGACTGGGACAGGCTGGACTTCCTCGGGTGGCGGGACGGCAAGATGCCGCTACGCGGCTATCTGGTCCTGCCTCGGACCGGAGGTCTCACGGGGATTATGCTTCGTGCGCCTGAAGGCGGAGCAAGGAAAAGCCGTGCCGTGCTCTGCGAGCTGTGCCGCGACGTGTTCTCGAAGGACGACGTCCTGTTGTGGGTCGCGAAACGAGCCGGGCAATCCGGCAGGGACGGCAACACCGTCGGGACGCTGATCTGCGCCGACTTCCTGTGCTGCGGCAACGTGCGCGTGGAGCCACCGGTCAACGAGATCAACCCGGACCCTGCCGCCGTCGTACTTCGGCAGATCGATGGACTGATGGCAAGGACCGAGCTGTTCCTGGACCGGGTTCAAGGACGCTAGCGCCCGACGCTCCATCAGATCCTGCCGTCTCAGCCGCGGACGCTCGCTCACATCCAGTGGGAGAGCGTCCGCGGCATTCCCGCAGGAAGTGAGAGAGCGTCGGGATGGACCGGGCGAAAGGTGAGAGAGCGTCCGGGAAAACACCGCAGGAAGTGAGAGAGCGTCCTGATGGGCCGCCGGACGGGGTCAGCGGAGCACGATGTCCACGGGGTTGGCTTCGGACCGCCATTGCCCTCCGGACCCGGGTTTCGGCGCGATCACCGGGGCCGTCAGCACGCCCGAGCGGTTGGTGCGTTTGTCGCGCAGGATTTCAGTGACGGAACCAAGGTGCCGCGACAGGTCGATGACGTTTTCCGGAGCGGCCAGGAGCAGCTGGAAACCAAATTCATGCAGCGCCTTGATGCCCGCACCGGCGAACTCTTCGGACGCCAAAACGAAGGCCTCATCCATCATCACGGTGCCGTAGGTGGTGAAGCCCTGCTCTGCGATGCCCAGCTGGTAGCTCAGCGCCGCGGCCATGATGAACGCCGTGAACCGCTGCCGCTCGCCGCCGGACATGGAGCCGGTGTCCGCGTGCATGAACACCTCGTTCTTCGTGCCCGCTTTGGCGCCTTTCTTTCCGGCAGGAACGTCCACCTCGCGGTGCTCCTTGCACTGGATGAACAAGTGCCCGCGCACGTCCAGCACCTCGGCGCGCCAGCGCCGGTCCTCCGGCGTCTGCGACCCCAGCCGCTTCACGAGAGTTTCCAGCGACTTGTAACGGTTGGTGAGCTCGGCGTCGTCGTCCGTTTCCGAAGCAGCCGCGCCCGCAGCGCGCGAGGGCCGCGTATGCCGCGTCTTCAGCGCGTTCTGGATGGCGTCCTTGAACTGCTTCGCGGTGGGCGGCAGCGTCTGCTTGATGTCCAGTTCCAAGAAGCTGCCCTCGTGGAAATTGACCTCGGACAGGATGCCGTTCAGCGGCAGGATGCGGCTGGTGATGGAGCGCCGCTCCTCGTCCAACAGATGCAGCAGCGTGCTGAACGATTCGTGCGTGCGCTGGTTGAAAAACTGCCGGAACTCGGCCTCCTGCGCGGGCAGTCCATCGCTGACAATCGCATGGTAGCGGGCTTCGAACTCGCTGGCCGCG
Source organism: Arthrobacter sp. P1_B11 (assembly GCF_056406715.1). Taxonomy (NCBI): domain Bacteria; kingdom Bacillati; phylum Actinomycetota; class Actinomycetes; order Micrococcales; family Micrococcaceae; genus Arthrobacter; species Arthrobacter sp. P1_B11. Next base: position 31,270 of record NZ_JBFTZQ010000032.1, on the reverse strand, counting down.
CCGATCGACGTGCCGTGGTCGGCGGAGATGGCGGTGCCCCATTCGCGCACGAAGCCCTCGAAAAGGCGCGTGAGCCGCTCGGACGTGGCCTGCCCGCGCGATTCCGCCGCATGCAGCTCGCCCAGCAGCTGGGTCTTGACCCTGGCGGCGAGGTTGTCGAGCTCATGCATTTCCGTAACGTCGCCAAAACCGGTGAAGTACGGTTCCAGCGCGGTGACTGTGGAGTCCGACGGCGGCGCCTGGTTCAGGCGGGCCCGCGCGGCTTCCAGCAGCGAATCGGAGGTGGTGAGCTGGTGGTCCAGCGCCTTGTATTCGCTCTGCAGCACGGCGGCGGACTCGGTGCTGGACTGGTGTTTCTGGCGTGCCGTCTCGATGTTGGCGCGCAGCGGTTCGAGGTCGGCCTGGGCCGCGAGGGCGTCCTTGAGCCGCTGCTCGATCCGGGTGAGTTCGTCCGTGGCAACGGCTGCCGAGACCTGGTCCCACGGGCGGTGGTCCTCGGCCACCCGGCGCAGCGCCTCGAGCTGCCGGGTCATGCCCTGGTGCGATTCCTCCCTGCTCTGGGCAAGCTCCGCGGCCTTGGCGAGTTCCTGCCGCAGGTCCGCCACCTGCCCGGCCACCAGTTCGAGCTTGGAGGCGTTGTCGAAGCCGAGGACGTAGTCCTGGCGGCTGTTGAATCGGTCGTCCTTTTCCACGGTGTGCCGGTTCCGTTTGACCACGCCGCCCAGGCTCAGGCCCCGGTCCAGCCGGGCCAGTTCGTCCGGGTCTTCCACGCAAGGGTAGGCGAAGTCGAGGGCGATGCGTTCGCGGATCCACTGCCCGGCGTCGGCCACGGACCCGGTGGTGAGGATGTCCAGCTTGGTCAGCAGGTCGCCGTCGGACACGTCCTCCACAGCCAGCGCGCCGCCGGCAAGGGGCTTGGACACGTCAACTGCGCGGAGGGCACCGCGGACGGTGTGGTCGTTCAGGTACCGCGTGACGGCGGCGAAGTGCTCGCCCGGAACCAGCAGCGTGGTCGCCAGGTTGCGGAGCGCGCGCTCGGCGGCCGGCCGCCACTGTTCCTCACCCTCGGCAAGGTCGATGAGCTCTCCCCCGAAGGGCATCAGCTCCTCGGGGACGCCCGCCGCGGCCGCGATGGCGGCCCGGTTTTCGATGCTCGACGGCGGCAACAGGGACTTCCGCGTCTTCAGCGACACGAGCTCCTGCTCGGCGGCGGCGAGCTCGCGCTTCCTGGTGGCGTGGCCATCAAAAGCCTCGAAACGGAGCTCCTTCAACGCCTCCGAATCATCCTTGAGTTCGGCGGAGCGGGCGGCAGCCTGCTCGTGGGCCTGCTCCCAGCCCTCGGCCGACCAGTGCAGCTGAAGGCCGGCGTCGGCCAGCGCCTGGCGGGCGGCCTCCTCCACCTGCTCGCGTAGCTTGAGCCCCACCCGGGCATTCTCGAGCGATTGCTCGATGGATGAGATGGCGTTGCCGCCCTGGTTGTTGTAGTCGGCTTCGAGCTGGCGCAGCTCTTTGGCCAGGCCGTCGCGGACAGCACGTTCGGCCCCGAGCTCCTTGGCCTTTACCTGCGCGAGTGCCTTGAAGCGGGCCAGGGTCTTCCCGTGCACCGCGACGGCCAGCTGCTGCCGGTAGGCCTCGAATTCCCCGCCTGCCAGTTCCCGGAGCCGGTTCGCGTCCAGCAGCGAATGGGCGTATTCCCTGTTCAGCTCCGGAACCGGGGCGAGCTGGTCGCGCTGCTGGCGCACGTCCTCGAGCCGCTGCCGGATGGACATGAGGTTGCTGAATTCCTCAACGACGCCGTCCGCCGCGGCCAGCGTGGCCGGGGCATCCAGAACCTGGTCGCGGAAGAAGGTGTTGACGCTCCCGCCCAGGCCTTTTCCGGCCTGGATCACGCGGAGCAGCGGCAGCGCCTGGTCAGAGTTGATGCCCAGGAGGCGCCGGAAACGCTCGGCGAAGGCCTTATGGACATCAAAGATCTGCGCGTCCGGGAAGATGCTTTCCAGCGCAGCCTTGGTGAAGCGCTTCTCGGCGATGTCCTCAATCGCGGGCAGGTCCAGCGGCACGTTGTCGATCAGGTAGTACCGGCCGACGCTCGACTCCGTACCGTTCTTCGGCAGGTCGAACAGGGCGGACACCGTCACCTTGGTGCCGGCCGCGTTGTCGAACGTCAGGGCGACGGCGGACCAGGTGGCACCGGGGCGCTGGAAGGCACTGGCCGAGCCCTCGCCTACTGCTTTGTCCCCCATCTTGCCGCGCATGTACGTGAACGTGGTCCTCTTGTCCTCGACAGCTCCGCCGGAGCGCTGGGCGGCAGCCTCGTTGGAGCGCGGCCGGGCGTCGAACACGCGGAGCATGGCGTCGAACAGCGTTGACTTGCCGACGCCCGAGTTGCCCGTAAGCAGTGTGCCGTTGCGGTCCACGTGCATCGTATGCGCTCCGTGGAACGTCCCCCAGTTGACCACTTGGACCAGCGCGAGGCGCATCTGGCCGGGGTTGGTGAGCTCGCCCATCGGGAGCATGGTTGCGATGCTCACTTGGCCGCCTCCACTTCGTCAGTGTCATCGTCAGTTTCGGCAGGCCCAACCAGCGTACTGTCGTCGAGCTCTATCAGCGCTTCCGTACCTGTGGGGTCGGCAGTGGCTGCGACCAGGGCTTCGATCTGGGCCGGGATGTCTCCGATGTTTTCGAAGGGGAGGGCCAGCGGGAGGGCGTTGGAGATTGTGTAGACGTCATCCAGGCCTGTGGTGAGCAGGAGTTGGCGGGCCAGGAGCTTGGTGATTGCCCGGTTGACCACGTCTGAGTCGCGGAGGGCGTCCTGCTGGCCGGCCGGCTGGTAGTGCGCCACGAGCTCGGCGATTTCCTCGCGGGTGATCGTGGGATCGGTTTGGGCCGTGACGTGGCGGTCCAGCAGGAGTCTGAGGCGGAGCAGCACGATTGTTTCCACCCGGCTCAGGGCACGCTGCTGGCGAAGGATGCTCGAACGGGTGCTGCCGCCGATGGCTTCGGGGTCCACCGGGCGCAGCACAGCAATCTTGCGTTCATGGTCCAGCTGGAGCGTGAGGAACAGTTCGGAGAGCCGGCTGCGAAGGATCAGCTGGTTGTCGAGGAGGGTTGTCCAGAGTTTCTCGTCGCGGCCGCCATCCACGTACGGGCCCTTCAGCAGCTTCACGAGGGCTTGGCGCACCTTCATGGAAAGCACGCCGGTGTCGCCCGGGAAGAGCGCGGCGCCGTCCACGAAGGTGTCGCGCGGGGTGACTCCGCCGCTGATTGAGCTTGTCGAAATCCCGGCCTCCTGGGGCTCGACAGGCTCGACCACCGGTGCGTGCTCGTCCACCGGGGTTTCCGTCGTCGTAATCTCTTCAGTCATCGGAATCCTTCTTGAGCGTGACCACCGGCAGGAAAGCCTTGCGGGTGGTGCCGTCGATCTGTTTGAACTCGACGGCGTCCCAGGCCTCGCGGTGGAAGCCTGCGCCGTCGTGGAGGGCGTGCGAGAGAAGCGCGCGGATGGAGTTGATGTGCCGTTCCTCCGGTGCGAGCTGCTCCCACGCCTCGGAAAGTGACGCTGCACCCGCAAGCGCTGCCCGGATGGCCTCGGGGCGGGCCTTGCCGGTGCGCGGCGAGCGCACGCGGTCCGAGTCGCTGAACGCGATGGGGTCGGCGAGCTTGGGCGGGGCCGCGAACTCGTCGGGATCGAACAGCTTCACCATGGCAAGGGACTCGAAGCCTGCGTTGAACAGCACCGGGCCGCGGACCATGCCGGGCTGCTCGCGTTCGTAGGGCAGGGAACGGATGGCCTGTTCGGCCTCGCGCAGCACCTTGCGGAGCCGGACAGACTGGCGGAAATCGTCGCTCTGGACGTAGGTGTTCAGGCTCTCGCTGAGCTTGCCGTAGATGCGCTGGATCTGGCTGTGCTGCTGCCTGAGCTCGGCCACGAGGTTCTTCAGTGTTTCGCGGTCCTCAGGTGAAAGGTCGTCCGCGAACTGCCGGCTCAGGACCTCGCCGATCGCCGAGCGGAAGCGCAGCTGCTGCTGCGGGTCCTCGAGGAAGGCGGCAAAGGAGCGGAAAGTCCTGCCCTCGGGGCTCTGCCTCAGCCGCTTGTCCGCCTCCAGCACCTGCGCCATGGTAGCGCCCTTGCTCAGCGATTCCTCAATGATCTGGTTGCGCAGCCCGCCGACGAGCTCCTCGATGCGGTCACGCATTTTCTTGTAGTCCGCGGGCAGGCTGGCCGCGAGGTCCAGGATGTTGCCCGCCGCTTCCACGGCCTCGTCGTCATCCAGCAGCCCGTCGAAATCGCCGGAACTGATGTCCTGGATGAGCTGCTGCCGCTCCTCGATCTCCTCTTCCAGCGACTCCAGACGGGCGCTCTGGTCCGGGTTGGTCTCGTTGGCCAGCTTCTCCACGTCACCCAGCAGGGTTCCCAGCCGGGATCCGTTCAGGGTGGAACGTTCACTGGAAAGACTGTCCAGGAACGCCAGCACGCGGGCCGCCGGTTCTGTGACTTCGTAAACGATCTGTCCGGACTGGTTCCGCCGGGTCAGGAACTGCTTGCGTGTCCATTCGTCACCGAAGGACTTGCCGTTGGCGCTGCCACCCAGCCCCGGCTCCTGGCGGCGGAGCTGCTCAAGGAAGGAATCGACGTCGGCATGGAACTCTTCCAGCGGAAGCTGCGGCCGCGTGCGGGTGAAGGATGCCTGCAGCACCGCGATCACCCAGGGCGCGGAGCGCGTGAGCGCCCAGGCGGGCCCCCTGGTGAGGAGCTCGAGGTCCCGGAGCCGTGCGCTGATGGCGTCAGCGGAGGACGTGGCTGACCGGGGCACACACTCTCCTTAAGCTGAGTTGGGGATGGTCTCGGCAGAGGAAACCGGAAAACTGCCAACTACAAGGTTAACGCAGAGGGCCTTTCACCTAAGGCGTGAGGGTGCGCTGGGCCAGGCCTGGGCCAACGAGCGTCCCGATTGGGCTGCCGCTGACCGCGCGTTGACGGGGGAAAAACGTCAGGCATGTTGCTGGTGGGGTTGCTGAGACAAAGCCGTGACCTACGGAGCAGTATGATTTCGATCCCGTATCAACAGGCGCGACCCGCCATGCAGCCTGTGGATGGACCCGGCGGCCCGCCCTAAGCTCGTGCTACTGATCCAACCGCAGCAAAGGCGCAGGGGGAAGCATGGAGTTCGACCTAAGTGCAGTGGAGACGGCAACCTTGGTGTTCACAGGAACGCTGGTTTTTGCCATGGTGCTGGTCCTGTTCGTGGCGGCGGCGGCATGTGCCGCGTTGGTCCTGGTGGGGGTGGGGCGGCTGGCCTGGCTGATCGTCGCCGGCACCCTGCTCGGGCTGGTCCACGGCATCAACCATTTGTGGGACCGGCTGGTGCACCATGCCTCCACCGTGGAGCTGCCCGGAGATTTTCAGGGCCAGCCCTCCCCTAGCACCGGTACTTACCCGCGGGTAGCATTGAGGGACAGCTGAAGGGTTCTCCACCCGCGGCGGACCCAGGGCTCAAGCCGGTCACCGGTTAGAGGAGATGCCCCGTGAGCTCCGCCACTGAGAGTCCCGCCACCGAAGGCCAGCCCGCCCCCGCAGAAACAACGGGTCACGGCACCATCCCGACTATCGACAGCCCGGCCTCCGAAACGCCGGTGGCCGCCGAGAAGATCGGCGCCGGCGCCTCCGCGGAGGACGCCCGCGCCGTCGCCGAGGCGGCCCGCGAGACCGCCTGGGAGCGGCCGAGCTTTGCCAAAGGCCTGTACCTCGGCAGCTTCGACCTCAGCCTCATCCATCCCTGGCCCGCGGCCAAGGCCGATGACGTGGAGCGCGGCGAAGCCTTCATGGAGCGTCTCACGGAGCTCTGCCGGACCATGTCCGGCAGGCTGATCGAGCGTGAGGCCAAAGTCCCGGACGAATACCTCAGGGGCCTGGCCGACCTCGGCGTGTTCGGCATGAAGATCCCGCTGGAGTACGGCGGCCTGGGGCTGTCGCTGGTGTATTACGGCCGCGCCCTCGCGCTGCTGGGTTCGGTGCACCCCAGCCTCGGCGCGCTGCTGTCCGCCCACCAGTCCATCGGCGTGCCCGAGCCGGTAAAGGTGTTCGGCACCGCTGAACAGAAGCAGGAATACCTGCCGCGATGCGCGGGCGGCGCCATTACCGCCTTCCTCCTCACCGAGCCCGACGTCGGCAGCGACCCCGCCAGGATGGGCAGCACCGCCGTGCCCACGGACGACGGCGAGGCATACGTTTTGGACGGCGTGAAACTTTGGACCACCAACGGAGTGATCGCGGAACTTGTGGTGGTAATGGCCGTGGTGCCGCGGCACACCGACGCCGACGGAACCGTCCACAAAGGCGGCATCACCGCCTTCGTCGTGGAGATGGACACGCCGGGCATCACGGTGGAAAACAGGAATGCCTTCATGGGCCTGCGCGGCATCGAGAACGGCGTCACCCGCTTCCACCGGGTCAGGGTTCCGGCGGCCAACAGGCTGGGCCGCGAGGGCCAGGGCCTGAAAATCGCGCTGACAACCCTCAACACGGGCCGCCTCTCCATCCCCGCACTGTGTGTTGCGTCGGGCCGGTGGAGCCTGAAGATTGCCCGGGAATGGTCCAACGCCCGCACCCAGTGGGGCCGCCCGGTGGGACAGCACGAGGCCGTCAGCAAGAAAATTGCCTACATCGCCGCCACCGCCTTCGCCCTCGACGCGGTGTTTGAACTGTCCGCTGAACTGGCCGATGCCGGCCAAAAGGATGTGCGGATCGAGGCCGCCCTGGCGAAGCTGTGGTCCACCGAACGCAGCTGCCAGATTGCCGACGAACTCGTGCAGATCCGTGGCGGCCGCGGCTTCGAAACCGCCGATTCGCTGGAGGCCCGCGGCGAGCGCGCCGTCCCCGCGGAGCAGCAGCTGCGCGACCTGCGCATCAACCGGATCTTTGAAGGATCCTCGGAGATCATGAAGCTGCTCATCGCCCGTGAAGCCGTGGACGCCCACCTGGCCGCCGCCGGGGACCTGGCGTCCGTGGACGCCAGCCTCTCGGACAAGGCGAGGGCCGCCGTCGGGGCGTCCGGCTTCTACGCGAAGTGGCTGCCCAAACTCCTGGCGGGCGCCGGCATGGACCCGCGGTCCTACAGCGAGTTCGGCCGGCTCGCCAAGCAGCTCCGCTTTGTGGAACGGTCCTCGCGGCGGCTCGCCCGACAGACGTTCTACGGCATGGGGCGCTGGCAGGCCAAGCTGGAGCATAAGCAGGCGTTCCTGGGACGGATCGTGGACATCGGCGCCGAGCTCTTCGCCATGGCCGCGTGCTGCTCCCGGGCGGAGATGCTGCTCCGCACGGCTCCAGAGCGCGGCGCCACCGCGTTCGAGCTGGCCGAGGCCTTTTGCGAGCAGGCCCGCGTCCGGGTGGACGAATACTTCGACCAGCTGTGGCGCAACACCGACGACGGCGACCGTGAACTCTCGCGCAAAGTCCTCGCCGGAGACTACGAGTGGCTCGAAGCCGGTGTGCTGGACCAGTCCGAGGGCACCGGGCCGTGGATTGCCGACGCCGCACCCCGGGCCTCGGTAAAGGAGGACCTACACCGGAAATACCGCTGAGCGCGGGACGGAACCCGCTTGCCGGCCGGCAGACGGCACGAAAACCAAATAGTAAGCATCCTTGCTAAGTGGGATTGAACGGAGTTAGCTAGAACTGAGGCCAGCGCCTTGGCCTCGGCATTGCGTTGCCCGGCTTAGATCTGAGCCCGGTCCGTTCAATGAAAGCGAGACGTTCAATGAGCAGCCCCATAAGTTCCGAGGACAGGCGCCCCCGCCGCACCCAATCCCAACCCAGCACCGACGACACCCCGGTTTACGACGCCACGCAATCAGGCGACACGGACGCATGGAGCACGGACGAGCGCGAGGGCGGCCGGAGGGACACCGACACGCGGGCCATGAACACCCAGGCGCCCTACGCTGAGCGCGACTACACACAGGAGGCGCACACCAGCGCGGTCCCGCGTACCGATCCCGGGATGGCGTCGCGGGAGATCGCCGTGGCCCGTGAAAAGGAGGCCTTCGGCGGTATCCAGGTGGGCTCGGCGTTCTTCGGCTGGCTGGCCGCTACGGGCATGGCCGTCCTGCTGACCGCCCTGGTGGCGGCCGCCGGGACAGCCGTCGGCCTCGCCACGAACACTGATGTGAACGCGGCTGTCGGACAGGCGACGACGAATCAGACAGTGGGCGTCGTGGGCATCATTATGCTGCTGGTCATCCTGTTCGTCTCCTACTACAGCGGCGGCTATGTCGCCGGCCGGATGGCGCGCTTCAACGGGGCCAAGCAGGGCTTCATGGTGTGGATCTGGGCCCTGATCGCCGCCGTGATCGTGGCCGTGCTGGGCCTGATCGCCGGGGAGCGGTTCAATATCCTCGCACAGTTGAACAGCTTCCCGAGGATTCCCATTAACGAAGGCCAGCTCAACACCACGAGCATCATCGCCGCCGTTGTGGTGGCTGCGGTGGCCCTGGTGGGCGCCGTGCTGGGCGGGATGACCGGCATGCACTTCCACCGCAAGGTGGACCGCGCCGGCTTCACGCCCACCGCGGACTACGATGACCGCCATTAAGGGCTGCGATCAGGCCTGGTGCAGAACGACGGCGTCCAAGTAGTACCAGCGCCGGTCCACCCTTAGAAAGCGGCTCGTTTCGTGGTGGACGCCGCGTTCGCCGTCCTGCCTGAAGTGCGCCCTGAATTCCACCGTGCCCTGGGTGTCCAGCGGGCCGCCGCGGCTCGTGGACACGACGTCCAGCCGGCGCCACTCAAGGCCAGGATCGAGCTCCAGCTCCGAGGGCCGCGTGTCCGGATGCCAGGTTTTGAGCAGATAACCGGCATCGAGGAGGACGAACGCGCTGTAGCGGGAACGCATCAGCTGTTCTGCCGTTGCGGCTTCAGCGGATCCGCGGTGGAAACGGCCGCAGCAGTCCGCGTACTGCTCTCCGGAGAGGCACGGGCAGTTACCGGCAAAGGGCTCTGGCTGGGTCACGGCATCCCCTGGAAAATGTGGTGTTTACTTGCTAATTCCGACTATATGCCTGCCGGGAGGGGCGCATCCGATAACAGGTTCGAAACAACACCGGCGGGGCCTTGTCATGCGGGCATGTCGGCAGTAAATAGTCCGTATGGTGGTTAGGGGCTGTTTCCGGTTGTGGCTGTCGCGGGATGCGGCAGCCGCGGGCTGTTAGGAGGGTGAAGTGGGAGATCCGACAACGATTGCACTGAACCTGACATTTTTTGGCACGGTGTTTGTGGCCTTTGTCATGTTCATTGGGCTCTTCATTATTTTCACGGCCATGCTGCTGATCGCCGGGACCGGCCGCCTCACCGCCCTGATCGTCATGGCCCTGTTCGGCAGGTTCCCCAAAACCGACACCATCGAGCTGGTGCGGCTGTCCGCGGACGGCCAGATCGCCCGGAGTGTGCCCGTCGCAGAGTCCGCCAACAGCCACCCCGCCGAGGATCGGCCGGGAAAGGCCCGGCCCGCAAAGCCCCGGCTGCCCAAGACGCAAAGCACTTCCCGCCCGGTTCGCGCGCCGCGCCCTCCCATCGACTGGAAGAAACTGCTGACCCGCGCCGGACTCGAAGAGGCGCTGCGCACCGCCGTCGTTCATCACCCCCTGGTGACAGCAGCGTGCCCGGTACCGCCGGTCCTCGCGAAGGACTGGGCGGACGCCGTTGCCGCGGCGGATGCCCGTGCCGTGGCGCGGGCCCGCGCGGCGGCTCCCACGATCGATGTCCCGGTCCGCGACGTTCCCGTCACGGGCACCGGCGAAATCGTGAAAGTTGCGCCGCTGGTGGAATCCGCCCTGCACCATGGCGCCCGCGCACCGCTCACCCAGGTCCCGCCGCCGCCGTCCCACGCGCCCGGCGAAAACGGCAGCGGAAACGGAGCAAAGAGCCCGCAGCCGGCGCAGCCATCGACCGCGAAGTCCGCCCAGCCGGCAAGGCCCGCCAAGAAGCCTGCCAACGCCGGCCACATGGCCATCCTGGATACCGGGTCCATGGTCTCGCTGTCGCAGCACACCGAATCACGCATCCGGTCCTGACACCGCGGGGGACGGCAGCGCAGGGGACCCCCCGTGCCAGCTAACCCCGCGGCAGCCCTGCGGGTGACACGGCCGGCGGATGATCGGCCTGTATCCCTTACCCTGAGCAACCATCTCCGCTAGCGTGAAACCCATGGAATTCAGATACCTCGGAAACAGCGGCTTCAAGATCTCGGAAATCACGTTCGGCAACTGGCTGACGCACGGCTCCCAGGTGGAGAACGACGTCGCCACCCAATGCGTGCGGGCAGCGCTGGACGCCGGCATCAGCACCTTTGACACCGCCGACGTCTACGCCAACACCGCCGCGGAGACCGTCCTCGGCGAAGCACTCAAGGGCGAACGGCGCCAGTCCCTCGAAATTTTCACCAAGGTCTTCGGTCCCACCGGGCCCAAGGGCAAGAACGATCTCGGCCTGTCCCGCAAGCACATCATGGAGTCGATAGACGGCTCGCTCAGCAGGCTGCAGACGGACTACGTGGACCTGTACCAGGCACACCGCTACGACGTCGAGACACCGCTGGAAGAGACCATGCAGGCGTTCGCGGACATCGTGCGGCAGGGCAAAGCGCTGTACATCGGCGTCAGCGAATGGACCGCGGAGCAGCTCAGGAACGGGCACGCGCTGGCGAAGGAACTCGGCTTCCAGCTGATCTCCAACCAGCCGCAATACTCCATGCTCTGGCGGGTCATCGAGGAAGAGGTGGTCCCGGCGTCGGAGGAACTGGGCGTCTCCCAGATCGTGTGGTCCCCCATGGCGCAGGGCGTGCTGAGCGGCAAGTACCTGCCCGGCCAGCCGCTGCCGGAGGGCAGCCGCGCCACGGATGAAAAGGGCGGCGCCAAGATGATCCAGCGCTGGATGCGCGACGACGTCCTCACCGGCGTGCAGGAGCTCAAGCCGATCGCCGACGAAGCCGGGCTGACCATGCCGCAGTTGGCGGTGGCCTGGGTGCTGCAGAACCCGAACGTGGCGTCCGCCATTATTGGCGCCTCGCGGCCCGAGCAGATCGCGGACACTGTGGCTGCATCGGGAGTCACGCTTGAGGCGGACATCATGAAGAAGATCGACGCCGCGATCGGTTCACTCGCCGAGCGTGATCCTTCCCAGACGAAGTCCCCCGAAACGCGCGAAGGCTAGGAGGGGCCATGACAGATCTCCCTGACCTTGCCGTGACCGGCTCCACCGGCGTGCTCGGAGGGATGGTGGCGCGCCAGCTTGCGGATGCCGGCTTCTCCCAGCGCCTGCTGGTGCGCGACGCCGGCCGCGCACCGGAGCTGCAGGACGCACCGTCCGCCGTGGTCAGCTACGCGGATCCGGTGCTTGCACGTTCCGCCCTTGACGGCGTGAAGACGCTGTTCATGGTTTCCGCGGCCGAGGCCGAGGACCGGCTGCAGCAGCACTACACGTTCGTGGACGCCGCTGCCGCGGCCGGGGTGCAGCACATTGTCTACACCTCGTTCTTCGGTGCGGCGCCGGACGCGTCCTTCACCCTGGCGCGGGACCACTACGCCACGGAGGAGCGGATCCGGACGTCCGGCATGGCCTTCACGTTCCTGCGGGACAACTTCTACCTGGACTTCCTGCCGATGCTGGCCGGGGAGGACGGCGTGGTCCGGGGGCCCGCCGGGGACGGCGTCATGGCTGCCGTGGCCCGGGAAGACATTGCCCGGAGCGCAGTGGCGGTGCTGCGGGACCCCGCGGTGCATGCGGGCTTCACCTACAACCTCACCGGGCCGGAGGACATCTCGCTGGCCCGCGCGGCCGAAGTGCTTTCCAACGCCACGGGAAGGACCGTCACGTACCACAATGAAACGCTCGAGGAGGCGTACTCCTCGCGGGCTTCCTACGGCGCTCCGGCGTGGCAGGTCAAGGCCTGGGTGAGCACGTACACGGCGATCGCGAACCGGGAGCTGGCCGGGCCGACGTCGGATGTGCACGGCCTGACGGGGCAGGACCCCATCGGGCTCGCGGAGTTCGTGAAGCTGCCGCAGATTTAGCTGGCCGGCTCGCGCGGCTAATCAGGCGCTGACGGTCCTGGGATTGACGGTCCCGGGATTGACGGTCCTGGGGGCGCGGCGTAAACCTGTGAAGTGGGGGGACGCCCGTCCGCAGAACCGAGCAGAATCGCAATGCCATGTCCAAGCTGATCTACAGACGCCGTCAGTCCGCCCGGCCGGCTCCGCATGCTGGGGAACCCACCTATGGTCCGCTCACCGCAGAGGAACTGCAGCTCGCGGTGCGAAACCACTCAATGCCGCTGGAGGCGCTCCGGGAGGACATCACGCCGCCCGGACTGCATTATGTTCTGACGCATTTCGATATCCCGCACATCGACGCCGGGTCCTGGCATTTGCGGATCGGCGGCGCCGTGGAGCGGTCGCTGGAACTGAGCCTGGCCGCACTGAAGAAGGACCCGGCCATCAGCGTCCCTGTGACGCTGGAGTGTGCCGGCAACGGGCGCTCACTCCTGAAACCGAGGCCGCTGAGCCAGCCGTGGACGCTCGAAGCAGTGGGCACCGCGGTGTGGACGGGGGTTCCGCTGGCTTACCTGCTGGCGCAGGCCCGCGTGGAGCCCGAAGCCGTTGAGATCGTGTTCACCGGGTTGGACGAGGGAATCCAGGGCGGCGTCCGGCAGCAGTACGCGCGGAGCCTGCCGATCGCGGAGGCGCTCCGGGCCGACGTCGTGCTTGCCTACAAGATGAACGGCAGCGAGCTCCCGCCGCAGCACGGCTATCCGCTGCGGCTGGTGGTTCCCGGTTGGTACGGCATGACGAGCGTCAAGTGGCTGCAGTCCATCCAGGTGGTGACCGTGCCGTTCCACGGCTTCCAGCAGTCGGTCGCGTACCGCTACCAGCACACCGCGGACGACGCCGGCGCGCCGGTTTCGCGGATCAGGATCCGTTCGCTGATGCTTCCGCCGGGCATTCCGGACTTCTATACACGCCGGCGCATCCTTTCCCGCGGCCCGGTGATGCTGCGCGGCCGGGCCTGGTCCGGTGAAGGCGCCGTGACGGGTGTGGACGTCGGTATCGACGGCAAGTGGGCGCCCGCGCAGCTGGAGAAGGCCGCCGGCGCTTTTGCATGGCGCGGCTGGAGCTTCCCGTGGGTCGCCGATCCCGGCGAGCATGAGCTGGCCTGCCGGGCCACGGACGCAACCGGCGCCGTCCAGCCGCTCGAGCAGCACTGGAACTACCAGGGCATGGGCAACAACGTGGTCCAGCGGGTAAAGGTCAGGGTGGAGTAGCCGGGACGCTGGCACTCCGCTCCGCCCGTACTCTGGGCACATGAGCAAGCAACCAACAACGTGGCACGAAGAGCATAAGGCCCAGTTAAGCCGGGGGCAACGCGCGGCCGACGTCATGCGGAACGGCATGGGCAGCTGGCCGTTTGTGGGCGGCTTCATCGGGTTCATGATTGCCTGGGCATTGGTGAATTCCCTCGTCCTTGCGTCCAAGGCGTGGGATCCCTACCCGTACATCCTGCTGAACCTGTTCCTTTCCATGCTCGCCGGGCTGCAGGGCGCCATCCTGCTCATCGCCGCCAAACGCCAGGATGCCATCGCGGCGGTTATGGCCCAGCACGACTACGACACCGATGTGCAGGCCGAAGCCGAGATCGAGCGGCTGACGGCCATCAACAACCAGCAGCTGGAGATCCTCCACGAGCTGCGCCAGCTTCTTCGCGACCGCGGTGACGCGGCGCAGCGGGAGGGTGGTCACTCCCAGTAGTTCCCGCCGGGCGTGCCCTTTTGATAGATCACCCGTCATGTTATTCGGCGGCCGGGCTGCAGAGGGTCGGAATGGGGGCCGCTATACTCGGCAGCAGTCATGAGCAGCCTTCCTTCAGCACCCGCCACGGTCCGCATTGATGCCTGGCTGTGGGCCATCCGTGCCTACAAGACACGCTCCGCGGCCACTGCTGCATGCCGCGCCGGACACGTCCGGCTCAACGGAAACCCGGCCAAGGCGTCGCATTCGCTGGTCCCGGGCGACACCGTCCGCGTCCGCCAGCCGGGATATGAGCGCATCCTTGAGGTGCGCCGGCTCATCGCCAAGCGCGTCGGCGCGGAGGCGGCCTCGCACTGCTTCACCGACCACACGCCCCCGCGGCCCGCGGCCCCGGCTCTCGGCCTCCCACAGCGTGACCGCGGAACCGGGCGGCCCACCAAGAAGGACCGCCGCGAGATGGAGCGCCTCAAGGGTTCCGGCGGCTAAATGCAACGCGGGGTCACATAACGCCCAATCGGCCGTCGATATTGGGCCGTATCTGACCCCGCGTTGCTCTATTTCGGCGAGGCGGCGGCTCAGTCCCGGACGCGCTCCCGCCCGTCCCGCACCTCGAACTCCCCCACGTCCAACTCTCCGGCGCCGAACGCCGTGGGCAGCAGGGTCAGGTGGACGGCGCCGGCAGCCGTCGCTTTGTGCCCGGCCAGGGTAAAGGCCGACGGCGCGGAGCCGGTGTCGAACAGGCGCTTGCCCTGCCCCAGCACCACCGGGAACACGAAGAGCCGGTACTCGTCCACCAGACCGGCGTTGTGCAGGGCTCGGGCCAAAACGTGGCTGCCGTGCACCTGAAGTTCACGACCGGGGCTGGATTTGAGGTCGTCGATGGCCTCGAGAATGTTGCCGGACAGAATCGTGGTGTTGTTCCATGTGGCTTCGCTGAGGGTGTTTGAGACCACGTACTTGGGCAGGCCGTTGAGCGCGGCCGCCACTGCGTTATCCGGGTCCGAGACCTGTTCCCAATAGGGTTGGAACAGCTGGTATGTGGTGCGGCCCAAGAGGATGGCGTCGGCCTCGGCGAACCAGCCGTCCACGATCCTGCCCATGTCCTCGTCCGCGTGCGGGACAAGCCAGCCGCCAAGTTCGAATCCGCCGCTGGCGTCCTCTTCCTTTCCGCCCGGGCCCTGCATGACTCCATCCAGGCTCAGGAACGTGTTGACAGTCAGTTTCATGGTTCACCTCTCGGGGGATTGCCGGGTTGGGTTCCGTAGAAATCGGCCGGACCCATGTCGAGGCGGAACGGCGGATACTCGTCCCGCATGAGTGCCACATAGGCGGCCACCCGGTACACCCAGCGGTTCAGGCCGAGCAACAGGTCAAACAGACTCCCGAGGTAGCTCCCGGTGAACAGCAGGATGACGCCGGCGATGAAGGCCAGGAGCGATATCAGAGCGACTCCGCCGCCAGACGAGTAGCGGGCGGCACCACCTGCAAAGTCGTCGTCGGACGCCGCCCAGGTGCGGGAGTTGCCCGCCAGCACGCCCACGATCAGCAGGTGCGGGATGGCCAGCAGCCATGACTTCACCAGGACCAGGCCGCGGGAGAGGTGTTCCGGATAGTCGACGTCGAAGTCGGCCGGATAGTCCGTGCGGGCCAAGGTGAAGGGCGGGTAGCGGTCCGTGCCGATCGCGGAGAAGGCGTAGAAAGACACCCGCCAGCTCCAGCGCAGCACGCCTACGTTGAAGTTGAACAGCGAACGCGGGTAGCGGGCGGTGAACAGGATGGCGAACCACGCCACGATGGTGGTGATGACCAGGGCGAACCAGAGGAAGAACAGCACGATGAGGTGCGGAATCGCAAGGAACCACTTGACCAGCCACATCCAGCGCGACAGCCCCGGATCGAGGTGCCCGCTCAGGCGGGCCGGGTATGGTGCGTTCGAAAACAGCCCGACGGCGGGTGGCGGCGGTGGTACGGCCGCCCCGCTGCCCGGGACGCCTCCGCCGTACGGAGTGCCGGCCCCATACGGGGGACCGGCACCATACTGGGGGCCAGCGGCTGCATTGGCGAGTGGAGCGGTGCCGCCGGGTCCAGCGGCGTGCGGTCCCGCCGTCGGATATTGCGGCGGCGGGCCGTGCCGTCCGAGACCCATGGCACCGGCGACGATCAGCGGGACGCCGACGGCCAGGAGCACGATGCCGGAGATCAGCAGTCCCACGAACAAGGGCCACAGCAGGTCCGAACGGATGCCGCCCTGCAGTTCGGCGGCGATGGGCGCGCTGGCGTCTGCATTCATCACCACGATTGCCCAGCTGCCGGGGCGAAGGTCCCACCTGAGTTCCTGGGTGCCGGCGCCAGTGGCAGAAGCCGTCCAGAAGGTCTGGACACTGGGGCGTGCAGGGGTGCGCGCGCCCGGAATTTCACGGTAAGCAACCCTGAAGGGCCTTGTTTCAAGGTCCCGGATTTCCGACCGTTTGACCCCCTCCAGATACCGCTCCATGTCCGGCTCCGGGGCGATGCCGATAAAGATTTCCTTGCCGGCTGTGCCTGACGCGCCGCGGATGAGGATGCTGCCGGCGCTGTCAGACGGGATGACATCGGGGAGACGTTGGCCCGCCATGATGTCCAGCCCGACGGATGTGATGGCGTTGGAGCTGGCCTCGAAGCGCTCCGTTGACGAGGTGAAGTAGCCCTCGTCGCGCTGCTGGAAGTTGAGCCATCCGACTCCCGCTGCGCCGGCGAGCAGCCCCAGGCCCAGAAGCGCCGAGAGCGTGCCCAGGACGAGCATCACGATGCGGCTTGGTTTCATGGCCGCGTTCCTTTCCTGATGAGTGGCCTACGGCGCACTACGGGTGCAAAGCCGCGAGGAGTTCCTTTGCCCAGGCGGTGGCCTTCTCAAGTTCTCCGGGGCGCAGCGGTCCCTCGCTGCCGCGGACGTAGAAGGGCATCGGCTTGGCAATGATGTGGGCACCGTCTGCCCGGAGCGTTTCCGTGATCTTCCGGGCCGCGTCGCCGTGGATGAAGAGCCGGATGCGGGTGTCGAACGCGGCGGCCCTAACGCCGTCGAGCTGTCCGTTGCCGAGCGCTGACAGCAGCTCGTTGATTTTCGGCGTCGGACGCCAGCCGTTGATCGGGCTCCCGACGACGAGGAGGTCGCCCAGAGCCAGGTCACCGGGGTTGAAGTCACCTACCGGCACGGCCTCGGCAGGAAGCGGATCCAGTGATGCCGCGATCGTCGTGGCGACCTCCTTCGTGTTGCCGTAGGCGGAGTCGTAGACAATGTGCGCCTTCATACTCTCTCCCGGCTCTTTGCTGCCGGCGGTGGATCCAGGATGCGCAAAGGGCAAAGCAGCCCTGAACTTCCGGCAGCGGCCGCCAGGCGGTTGAGCTGGGCTGGATCGTGAAGGGCCGTGACGGCATCCGACGCAGCGCGCGCATGGGTCAGGTCTATGACGATCTCCCGGCCGGGCAGGAGAGCGCTTGTCCGGCGGGCCACCACATATAGTGCCCTCAGGTTCGCGGCCGTCAGCGTGCCACGCACGTCGATGCGCGCCGATTCCATGTTGGCGTCGATGTGGACGTGGACTTTAAGCCGGTGCTGGGTGGAGGTTCTGTCCACCGCGGTCACGCCTCTCCGGCGGGGAGCGTGAGTCCGGCGGGCAGCGGCGGTGGCTGACGAATCTGTCCAGGGTCAATCTGCTTCTTCATGCGGCCGCGGCCTCCCCGTTTCCTGCTCCTGCGGGAAACGGCGGGTTCACGGTGCCATTCCCCAACACGTGGTGAGACCCGGTGACGCCAGCGACCACGGATCCTCCCCCGGACTTCTTTGTCAGAACCGCGTCACGTCCAGAATGCACCTTCAGGCGTGCGCTGTGAAGAGGGCTAAAGTCGCGGGCAGGAGGTCCTGCCCGGATTGTTGCCCGGGCATTCGGCCCATAACCTGTTTCCTATGCTCTTCGACCAAGAGGGACACCCACTGCCTGACATCATTCTGGCTTCCGTCAGGCAGCCGGGGGACCCTGCACTGTTGAACATCCACATCTCAGACGGCGCGGTCACCCGGCTCAGCCCTGCGGGCGAGCGGCCGCCCGCCGATGTCCCCGTGATTGACCTCGATGGCCGGCACGTCATTCCAGGGCTGTGGGACGAGCACGTGCACATGACGCAGTGGGCCCTGGCGGCCAACCGGATCGATCTTTCCCTGGCGGCGTCGGCGCGGGAGGCCGCGGGGGTGGTGCGCGCCCGGTTGGCGGACGCCGACCGGAGCCTGACTGTGGTGGGGGTCGGGTTCCGCGATGCGGTGTGGGAGGACGTCCCCAGCCGTGAAATGCTCGACGACGTCACTCACCGGGTGCCGACGGCACTGATCAGCCACGACCTCCACTGCGTGTGGCTGAACTCAGCCGCGGCTTCGAGATACGGCGTTGAGGTGGATGCCGGCGGCCTGCTACGCGAGGACGCTGCGTTCGCCCTGACCCGCGAGCTGGGACGTTTGCCTGATGAGGTTGTTGATTCGTGGGTCCGGACTGCTTCTCGGGAGGCCGCCGCACGGGGAATCGTGGGCGTGGTCGACTTCGAGATGACCTGGAACCGCGACGTCTGGCTGCGCCGGGTGGCAGGCGGCTTCGACTCGTTCAGGATCGACGCGGGCGTCTATCCGGATGACCTGGCCCGGGCGGTCGCCGCGGGCATGCGGACCGGGCAGGAGCCCGACGGCGGGGCAGGCCTTTTGCGCGTCGGCCCGCTGAAGGTGCTCATAGACGGATCCCTGAACACGCGCACCGCGTACTGCGTGGACCCGTATCCGCACGGCGGCCACGGGATGCTGACCGTCAGCGAAGCGGAGCTGCTGGCGCTGCTGGTCACGGCCCGGGAGTCCGGGTTCGTTCCGGCCGTCCATGCGATTGGCGACGGCGCAAACCAGGTGGCACTGGATGCTTTCGCCGCTGCCGGGATCCCGGGCCGGATTGAGCATGCCCAGTTTGTGCGGCACGAGGACTTTGCCCGCTTTGGCGAGCTGGGCCTGACCGCCAGCGTCCAGCCCGCGCATGCCCTGGACGACCGGGACGCCGCCGAGGCCAACTGGAGCGGGCGCACCGACCGGGCCTTCCCGCTGCGGTCCCTGCTCGAGGCCGGCGCGGTGCTGGCACTCGGCTCCGATGCGCCGGTGGCTGTACTTGATCCGTGGGTAGCGATGTCGGCCGCGACCACCCGGTCGCGTGTGGACGGGCGCGGACCGTGGCATCCGGAGCAGGGTCTCACTCGGCGGGAAGCGCTCATGGCTTCGACCCGGGGACGCGGCCTGATCCGGGTAGGGGACCCTGCGGACATCGCTGTGCTCGACGCCGATCCGCTGTCCGTGCCGGACGAGGTGTTCGCCGGGATGCCGGTCGCTGCGACACTGGTGGCGGGCAGGTTTACGCACCGCGGCTCCGGCGTTTAGACCCCTTTGGCCCGGGCCTGGACGAGGTTGGCGAAGGGGAGCCTGCCGAAGTGTTCGCGGAATTCGGCGTGGTACCTGGCTTCGGCGAGGTTCACCTCCTCTGCGGCCAGCTCCTTCCACGCGATGAGCAGGGTCCGGGAGTCGGCGAGCTGCCAAATCAGTCGACCGTCCCAGTGCCCGGGCGGCTTGCCCTTTCCGAAGTCCACGAACTCCTGGATCTGCCTGCGGAGGCCGCGGTTTCCCTTGCTTCCGGGGCCGGCCTTACCCAGGTAAATAACGTCCGCGTCCTCGACCCATTCGGCGTGGAGCGCTTCCGCCCGGAGCGACGGGTCCTTCTTCTTGAACACCCCGGCGGTGCTCTTGGCCAGGAACCGCGGCTCGAAGCCCTCGGGGCGGAGCACTGCGAAGATCCCGGGCCGCTGCGGAATCCGGTTGATTTCGAGGTCCCTGACAGGCCGGAATCCGGTGAACCCGTCGTCCTTCAGCGTTTGTTTGGAGATAGGCAATGGGTTCCTTGGATCGGGGCGGTCATTCCCTTGAAGCTTACGAAAGTACTCCGGCCCTCACTCGCGGGTGAAGGTGCCGAGCCCCGTCTGGTCGTAGAAGTCGAGCCTGACGCTGGCTGCCGTGCCGCCCGCCCCTTCGGTGAAGATTGCGCCTGCCAGGCCGTTGCCATTCTCTCCAATGGATTCAAAGCTGAACGTATCGCCGTCGAAGTGGGTGAGCCTGAACGTTGTGGCCTTGGCAGCCGGGCCCATTTTCAGGGCAAGTCCGCGGCCATCCTCGGCGACAGCCAGTGCCCCGTAGTAGGAATTGGCGTAGCTGCCGGTGTAGAAAGTGCTGGTCCGCGCTGGTTGGGTGTGCTCTGGTGCCTTGGAGTAGTCCGTCTTCGGCTTCTCCGCCTCATCGATCTGCCGGAACGCCCGGGCGGTAAAACCAAGCCAGTCGACGGTCGGCGCACCGTTCTGAGCCGCGTCCAAGAAGCCCGCGCTGATGGCTTCCGGGATTCCCTGGGGACGTCCGTTGGTGAGGACCACGATGCCAAGCTGCTCACCCGGAAGCATGGAGACGGCGGTCGCTGCTCCAAGGTTGAAGGCTCCGGAGTGCCCCAACAGGAGCCGGGCATGGTCGTCGTAGGAGACATTCCAGCCGAGGCCGTAAAAGCGTGTGCGGGCTCCCGGCGTGGCGGGCAGCCCTGAGACGGCGTGTGGAACGTGGGTGACGCCAAGGGCCTCCGGCTCGATGATCTGCTTTCCCTCATAGCTGCCGTTGGCGAGCTGCAGACGGGGCCAGCGGGCAAGGTCCCGGATTGCGCCCGCGGTGTAGCCGAAGTTGCTGTAGTTGTAGCTGGCCCGGAATGAGTCCAGCGGCTGCTGGTCGAGGTGGCTGAGGATATAGGACCCGTCGGCTCCGGCCGCCACTGTGGAGGCAAGCGGTTTGGACACCGACGCCAGCTGGAAGACCGTGTCGGCGTCGACCTGCTCCGTCTTCCCCGCCGCCCGCACGCCGAAACCCTTGGCGTACACGGACTGGTCCCGGTAGACCACCGCCACGGCGATCCCGGGAACCCCAGTGCTCGCCATGGCGCTTTGGACCATCCCGTCGAGCTTGGCCAGTGCATCGCTGACCTTCTGCGGGTTGAGCAGCGGCTTGACCTGTGGTTCCGGCGCAGGGAGCAACGACGCCGGCGTGCTCGGGTCGCCGGGCTCGCCGGCGGGCCTGGCTGCGGCAGTGCAGGCGGACAGAAGCGGGGTCCCCGCAATTCCAGCGGCTCCGATCCCTATCAATTTCAGAAGCGACCGGCGGTCCGGGGATGCCGAACTGGTCCTGGTCACGGCGATCATCTCAAGTTCATGGGCACCAGGCTCGCCCCTCGCGCCGAGGAGGGCGGTCGCGCTGGCTTTCATCCTTCATGATGAACCTGTGCCGGCGCCGGAGAAAGATCCAATGCCCAGGTAGCACCACCCATCCGCCCATTTCGAGGACTGAACAGCCGGAAGACGCCGGTCCGCAGCCACGACTGTGAACTCCCCCGCGCACCCAAACCGGCAAAAGCGTACAGTGGAACAAGACGCCTGATTCTGGACGCCTTGCTGCTGAGGGAGAGATCGTGACGATTGACTGGGACGAAAAAAAGGCCCTGCTACAGGAACCGAACATTGCGGCGGTAACGCAGCTGTGCGACGAACTCATGGAAAAGAAGCCGGGATCCACCGTCCCCTACATTGACCCCATCCATGACGAGGACGAGTGCCGCATCGTCAGCCTCCACGTCAGCCCGGGCAAGGGCACCGAGTCCGGATTCGTGTCCCACTTCAACGACGATGAAGCCGCCCGCCGGGCCACCCAGATCTACGAGCTCGCGGAACTCGACCCTCGCTACGTCATGCCGTGGAACGCCTACCCCTGGGTTCGGGATCCTGACCTTCCGTCGGCCCTGAATGTCCAGGAGAAAACGGACGGCCTGCGCCCCTTCCGCCAGTTCCTGAAAATCAATAAACGCGTCTCGGCCGTCATCGCCCACGGCACCGACGCCTCGACCTTCCTGACCCTCTTCGAGAAGACCTACCACTCCTCACTGAAGAACAACGGCATCAAAATCTACAAGGCCAGCGCGCTCGGCGGGCGGGCCTTTGCTGTTTCCGAGGCCAAGCAGGAGGAGCTCCTCACCAAGAGCGTGGACATCTACAAGGACGCCATGCAGCGGGCGGGCATCCAGCACCTGTAGTTCCGCCACATCCGACAAATTACAGGCCAATGGGCGCCGGGAGGGATATCCCAGCGCCCATTTTCCCGTCGTAGGAGTCTACGGCCGTAGGCGTTTAAGGTGCCGCGTTGACCACTGTGGTCCGAACGGACGTCCACGACGTGGCGGTCCCGGCAGGAAAGTCTGGGGTGGCCTTGAGCAGGACGTCCCGTTCTCCGATCATTAGACCGGTGGCCGGATCGATGATGATGTCTCGCCTGCTTCTGCCGTCCGGTCCTACAATGCCAATGGCGACGCCGGTTTTTCCGTCGAGGGTGGCTTGGCGGTCCACCATCGTGACGCCGGGGACGAGAGCCGCAGCCTTGTAGAGAGACGCCCGCAGGTCCGCAGGAATGATGCCCGTACGCAGGGTATCCGCAATGGTCACCAATGCCTCGGCTTCCGGTGAAACCCCTGCGCCCTTGGTGCGGGAGTAGATCAGGTCCAGGAGCGCTTTGGGATCGCGGGGAAGCTTGGCGGCTTCATCCAGCCGCATGCCGTTGATCACTGTCTGTTCTCCGCCGTAGAAAGCACCGCCCGGGGCGCGCAGGGTTTCGGCCCCGGCCCCCTTGGAGCCGGAAACTGATTCCTGCATCTTGGCCGCCGCCTTCTTGGCTGCGTCGCTGAAGAAAGTCCCCGGGACCCGGTCTTCCCGGGTCCACACCCATACGCCGGTGCGGTCCGCTGGGACGTAAACCTGGCCTCCTGTCCTTTCCAGCCAGGACAACTGGCTCCCGTCTGCAAACGCTTGGGTTGTGCCGTAAACGGCGTTGGTATCGATCTTCAGGTACTGCCCCGGTTTCACCACCGGGTCGGAGGTCTTGATCGTGGCCGTGGCAGCCCTGCTGAGGACTTCGGCGGCCTCGGCGGTGGCGCCTTTGTGCGCCCCGGGAATGATGACGTCGGCGGCGACCATGGCCCCGACGAGCAGCGCGGCGGCCGCGGAGGCCAAGACCGCCCGGCGGACAATCCTCCGCGGCCTCACCCCGCTGGTGGTGGCCCGGGCATCCGGCGCTCCGATTTTGGCCATGAGGGTATTCCGGCCCCGGGCAAGTGTGGCCTGGGGTGCCGAGCCAACATCGCTACGCATTGCGCGGAGCAGCTGCAAATCGTCCATGATCGTTCTCCGTATCTTCAAGTCGTTCCAGGCCCAGCGTGTCCCGCAGTGTTTTGCGGGCGCGGTTCAGACGGGACCTCACGGTGCCCACCGGCACGTCCATCGCCTGGGAGATTCCTTCGTATGTCAGGTCGGCCCAGGCGTAGAGCAGCAGGGTTTCCCGGTCTATGGCTGCCATGGATTTCAGCGTGCCGGCGATCCGGGCCGTCGCTACGGTGGCGTCAACCTGCGCCGCGATCCGGTCCGAACTGTCATCCACTCCCTCCCGGGGAGCGGACCTGGCCAGGGTCTTCAGGGTGCGCGCCTCGGCCCGGTGGTGCCGCCGCAGCAGATTGGTGGCGATGCCGAACAGCCAGGGCCTGGCGTCGTCCCGCCCGTGGTCGAAGGTGTCCAGCCGCTCGAAGGCGACCAGGAAGGTCTCGGACGTGACGTCGTCGGCCGCGAAGTCCCCCGCCCGCCTGGCCGCGTACCGGTAGATGACTGAGGCGTGTCTGTCGTACAGCTCCCCAAACGCTGCGGGGCTGTCGCGGGACCGCCTGATGATGTCGCTGTCTGTACTCACACTCTGTATTGCCCGCTGCCCGGGAAAGGGTTCACGGAACATATCCTCCGGCGCCGGCTCACCCTTCCAGCAGCCTCCGCCGGTGCTTCAGCTCCTTCACCCACGCCCGGGTGACCATGTCCGGAAAAGGCGAGCCGCCGCCGTCGTGCGTTGTCGCGAACGCAGTGCCCGCCTCCAGGTCTGCGAGCAGCGGGCCCGCTGCTTTCAGCGTCAGGTCCACCACCTGGACCGACGCACGCTCCGTCAGCCCCAGGGCCGCGGCCCAGCTTAGGAAATGCTTCCGGGAGATGCCGCTGCGCTTGCCGGCGAGCGTCAGGGCGAGTGTCTTGTCGCCGTAGACGACGGTGGAGGGGATGTCGTACACCGGCGCGACGGACCACTCCCCTGACGGCTGCTGCACCATGGACACATTCTTGGCGTGCAGGTCGCCGTTGCCGCTCAGCCACGCAAACGCGACCTGGATAGCCAGGTTCCGCAGCGCCGGCAGCGGCGCCGCGCAGTATTCCGCCAAGGCATGGCAGACCGTCCCGAACCCCACGTTGTACTTGTCCGCCGGGTACAGCTTGAGCACCTGGGCACCGTCCTCGACGGCGAGGCGCTGCACCGCGTCCGATGCACCTGCCGCTCCGGGCCGTTCCGCCAGCGGCACCCGGTCGAATCGCTCCACAAGCAGGCCCGGGCGGCCTGCGACATCGCGCATCAGCTGCACGCGGCTCAACGGAATCCGCAGCTTGGCCGCGTAGCGGAACATGATGAACTCGTTCTCCACCACGTGCGGGAACTCGGGCGCATTGAGCTTGAGGATGAACCGCCGGCCGGCGCTGGCCACGGGCATCGAAATCATCCCGGCAGACAGTTTGTCCTGCACGCCCGCGAGCGCCACGGGATCGATCAGCCCGGAATCGCCGAGCAGCTCGTCGAAGTCCACCGGCTTCCGCGGGTCCACCTCGACGGCATGTTCCTCGGGGTCCAGAGTCTCCCCGTGCCCCACGATCTGCACGTCGCCCACCGGGTTACCGCCCGCGGCGATGAGCAGCGACAGGTCATCGTCCGCGCTGGTCTTGATGGACCGGCGCAGCGCGTTGAGCCGGCGCCCCTCCGGCAGCAGCCCGGTGAAATAGGGCGGGGCGGCGCCTGCCGCGGACAGCACCGGCTCCGCGGAGAGCGGCAGGGAACTGGCGACGGCGGGACCGCCCGCCTGCAGGTACGCCGGCAGATAGGCGAACCTTGTGCCGCCCTCGTGCCGTTCCAGGCGCGCGGCCAGGATGCCCCGCTTGTAGATGTCCGCCACGCGGTGCCTCATGGCCGGGCGCTGCTTTCAGGTTCAGCTGCTCCAGAGGCGCCGTCCGACGCCGGCTGGCTCGCGAGGGCGCGTGCCGCCTCCCTCGACCGTGTGGCGAGCCGAAGCTCCAGGCCCAGTGTCTCCAGGACGGCCATCAGCGAGTCCAGCTGGACGCTCGGCTTGCCCTGCTCGACGAACCGGACAAACCGCTCGGAGACTCCCGCCATGTCCGCAAGGTCCTGCTGGCTGAGCCGCAGGACGGCCCTGCGCGCGCGGACTTCACCGGCAAGGTGATCGGGGAAGGATGTGGCCACAAATACCCTCTTAATAGGAACGAACGTGCCGAAATTTGCTCAGATTCAGTGTAAAACGCTTTTTGGGGCTCGGGCAACGGTATTTCGGCACGAACGTGCCGAAGGGGAATCCACACAGAATTCGGACCCATTCTATTTCTTAGAGATTTCTTGGCAGCCCGCTCCCACACTTGAATCAGGCACAGCACCACGCATGCCGAAAACGAAAGGGACAGCCTGTGACCAGGACAGAGCCGGCAACAGACAGTACGCCGGACCGCACCCGCATGGCAACGCTGCCACAGCTCCGCCACTGGATCGTGCTGCCGCTGGTCTTTGCTGCCCTGATCGTGGCCGCAGGGCTGACACTCGGCTCCGTCCCCGCCCTTACCGCTGCCGACCTGTCCGTGGATGCCGAACTCAGCCACGGCCACTCGCCCCCGCTGACCGCGATCGCCCTGTTCTTCAACGTCGTGTTCAGCCCGGTCGGCGGCGTGCTGATGATCGCCGCGCTGTGCCTGTTCCTGCTCTTCGCCCGCCGGAGCCCGGTGAACGCGGTGGCCACCGGGCTGGTGGCGTCCGCCGCGTGGGTCAGCAGCGAACTGTTCAAGCTGGTTGTCGCCCGGCATCGGCCGGATTCCGCCGCCCTCTTCGATCCCCTGACGCCCGAGCCCGGCACCGACAGCTTCCCCAGCGGGCACACCGCCTTGGCCGCGGCCCTCGCGATCGCCGTGTTCCTCCTGGCCCGCGGCACCCGCTGGCAGTGGCCAGCCCTGGTCGGCGGAGCCCTCGTGGCCGTCGCGGTGGCCCTGTCCCGCATCTATCTGGGCGTCCACTACCCAACTGACGTGGCGGCGTCGTTCCTGTCAGCCCTGACCGGGGCGTCGTTTATCACGGGGCTGTGGAACACTTACGGGCTGGCGGTCCTGTCCCGCATACCCCTCCTGGCCCGGCTGGGCCCCGTTCCCGCAGCGAGCGCGTGAGCACCGCCTCCGCGCGGGCCGCCGCATCCTGTTGGCACAATCCCCCGTGTTGGCAGAATGGTGCGTAATGGACGCCAACCGAAAGAAGCGCGTGCTGCTGGTCGAGGATGACCGGCAGCTCGGCCCCCTCATCGCCGAGCTCATCGGTGACGATTTCAACGTGACCCTCGCACGGGACGGGCAGGAGGGCCTGCACCTCGGCCTGACGCAGGAGTGGGACGCCCTGGTGGTGGACCGCGGACTCCCGCTGCTCGACGGCGCCGCGCTCGTCGCAGCGCTGCGCGGCAAGGGCGTCAGCACTCCGGTGCTGATCCTCACCGCCCTGGGCACCGTGCAGGACAAGGTGGACGGGCTGGACGCCGGGGCCAATGACTACCTGGTCAAGCCGTTCGACGCCGCAGAGCTCGCCGCCCGCCTCCGCGCCCTGACCCGCACCTACGAGGCTCCGCTGCGGTCCCTGCCGCTCGGCGACTGGACGTACGACGCCGATGCCCGGCTCCTGCTCTCGCCTTACGGCGACCGCGTGTCCCTTTCCCCCAGGGAGGGGTCGCTGCTCGAAGTGCTGGCCACCGAACCGGAGCGGGTCTTCTCCCGCACCGAGCTCCTCGGCAAGGTGTTCACGGAAGGTGACCAGCCCGGCGCCGTCGACACTTACGTCCATTACCTCCGCCGGAAGGCAGGCCGGGACATCGTCCGCACGGTCCACGGCACGGGCTACCAGCTGGGAGAGCCGTCATGAACCCGTCCGATGCCGACCGGCTTATCCTGCGCACGGCTGCCCGCAAGGTCAGCACGCAGATCGCGCTCGTGTGCGCGGCGTGCGTCGCCGTCGTCATCCTGGCGCTCGTGCTGTTCGCGGTCTACCGGTCACAGCCGGCCGAGCTCGCCCAACACCCTGCCGGCGCCGGCAGGATCTACATCGACGAAGCCGACGGACTGCTGGCGCTGATCTTTGGCGGCGTCCTGGGCGTGGTGCTTGCGGCAGCCGCCGGACTGGTCAGCGCGAGGAGCGCCGTGAGGCCGCTCGGCGAAGCCCTTGCGGTGCAACGGCGCTTCGTCCAGGATGCAAGCCACGAACTGCGCACGCCGCTGGCCATCCTGGACGCACGGCTGCAGCTTGCCCAGCGCAAGGCCGGTCCGGACAGCCCCGCGGCGACCACGCTTGCCCGACTCCGCGAGGACAGCGCCGGTCTCGCCGAACTGGTGGACGACCTGCTGCTGTTGTCCGCGCCCGCCTCCATCGAGGCCACCGAGCCCGTGGACGCGGCCACGGTCGTTGCGGCAGTGACGGACGACCTCCAGCTCCTCGCCGGCGCCGCGGGCATTGAGCTGGCCTGCTCAGCAGCCGGCCCGGCAGGCGTGCGCATTCCGCCGCATTTGCTGCGGAGGATGGTCACCGCACTGGTGGAGAACGCCATTTCCCACACCCCCGATTCGGGCCGTATCAGCGTGGTCGTGACTGCCACCGGCCGCATGATCAGGATCAGCGTCCGGGACACCGGCCCGGGCATCACGGACATCGAACCGGACCGAGTGTTCGAACGGTTTGCGCGCGGGAGGCCGGCAGACCATGAGGCGGCGCGGCATAGCTACGGAATCGGGCTGGCACTGGTCAAGGACGCGGCCATGCGCCACGGCGGCGACGTGACCGTGAAGGAAACCGGCCCCAGCGGAACGGTGCTGAGCCTCGAGCTTCCGGCTTCGTAATCCAGGCGGCCGGCGGCAGCCGCCCAATTCACAGTTGACAGTCCGGTGTGACCCGTGCCATATTTTTAAGCGTGAACCTGTCAGACAGCCGGACAGCCGGACAGCAAAGCGGAGGAAACACCTCCCCCCTTGCCCGCCTCAGCGCCGCCGAGGCTGTCTTCAACGCCATCCGCGGCGACATCGAGGGCGGCAGGGTGGGCGTGGGCGCCAAGCTCAACTCCGAGGCGGCCCTGGCCCAGCAGTACGGCGTGAGCCGATCGGTGATCCGTGAGGCCCTCCGCTCCTGCACCGCCCTCGGCCTGACCATGACGCGCACAGGCCGGGGCACGTTTGTCGTGGCCGACCACGTAGCCAACGACCTCGTCCTCGGCCAGTTCTCCGCCCGCGACCTCACCGAGGCCCGGCCGCATATCGAAGTCCCCGCCGCGGGCCTCGCCGCCGAACGGAGGACAGCCGAAGACCTCGACATCCTCCGCGCCATGGTCACCTCCATGGCCGTGGAGACCGATCCCGAAGCCTGGGTGGCGCTCGATTCCGGCTACCACGCCGCCATCGCCCGAGCCAGCGGCAACAAGGTCTTCGAAAGCGTGGTGGCCGACATCCGCGATGCCCTGGCCCACCAGTCCGAAACCCTGAACCTGGTGACCGACCGCCAGCACGCCTCCAACGAAGAGCACCAGCGCATCCTCGACGCCATCGAAGCCGGCTCCGCCTCAGACGCCAGCGCCGCCATGAGCGAGCACCTCCGCGCCGTCGGCGAGGCCCTCGACTCCATCCTCAACCAGTAACCGCCAGCAACAATCCAACAGCCCAAGGACTCCATGCCCTCCCCTGCCATGCCGGCAAGCCCCCAGATTCCCGCGCCCGCCGCAGCTGCCCCCTGGGCAACCGCGCCCCATGCGTCTAAAAGGCTGCCCCGGCACGAACCGCTGGCCTTCCAGACCCGCGACGGACTTGTCGAAAGCATCCATTACGGCTCGCTCATCGCCACCGCGCCTGGCGGCAGGACCCTTCTTTCCGCCGGTGACCCGCTGGCGGCTTTCTACCCGCGGTCCTCGCTCAAGCCGCTGCAGGCAGTGGCCATGGTCCGCGCCGGGCTTGATCTCCCCGGCGATCTTCTGGCCCTTGCCGCCGCAAGCCACTCCGGCGGCGCCAGGCACCGCGACGGCACCAGCCGGATCCTGCAGCTCCACGGGCTCACGGCCGCCGCGCTGGAAAACACCACCGACCTCCCGTACGGCGTGGGCGAACGCGAGGAGTGGCTCCGCGAGGGCGGCCAGGCCACCCAGATCGCCCAGAACTGCTCGGGCAAGCACGCCGCCATGGCGGCCACGTGCGTCATCAACGGCTGGCCGGTGGAGGGTTACCTCGACCCCGGGCACCCGCTGCAGAAGATCGTGGCGGAAACCGTGACGGAGCTGACCGGCGAAGAACCGTCCGGGATCAGCACGGACGGCTGCGGCACGCCGCTGTTCGCCCTGACCCTCGCCGGCATGGCGCGCGCCTTCGGCCGTCTCGCGTCCGCAGAACTGCCGGACGGTGCGTCCGCCCCCGAGAGCCCGGAAGCCGCCGTCGCGCATGCCATGCGGCACTACCCGGAGATGGTGGCAGGCGAAGGCCGGGACGTCACCGAGCTCATGCGCCTCGTGCCGGGGCTCCTGGCCAAGGACGGTTTTGAGGGCGTCCAGCTCGTGGGACTGCCGGACGGCCGCGGCATTGCAGTCAAGATTTCCGACGGCGGCGACCGCGCCCGCATGCCTGTCACCGTCCGCGCACTGGAAGCGCTCGACGTCGACACGTCACCGCTGGCGGGCATCGCGACCAGCGCAGTGCTGGGCGGCGGCCGGCCCGTGGGTCTGCTTCAGGCCGCCGATTTTCACTCCACAGCTCCCGCAATTTCCCCAGCCAACGACGCCTTCTAAGGATTGCAAGTGACCATCACCAATACCGCTCCGGACGTCCGTTCCGAGCATGATCTCCTGGGCGACCGGGACGTTCCGGCCGCCGCGTACTGGGGTGTGCACACGCTCCGGGCCGTGGAGAACTTCCCCATCACCGGCCAGCCGCTGTCCACGAACATGCACCTGGTCCGCGGCTTGGCCGCCGTGAAACTCGCCGCCGCCCGCACCAACCTCGAACTCGGGCTCCTGGACCCCGAGCGCGCCGCCGCGATCGAAGCCGCCTGCACCGACGTGCTCAACGGGCTCCTGAACGACCAGTTCGTCGTCGACGTCATCCAGGGCGGCGCCGGGACCTCCTCGAACATGAACGCCAACGAGGTCATCGCCAACCGCGCCCTGGAAATCCTCGGCCACCCCAAGGGCGACTACGCCCGGCTGCACCCCAACGACCACGTAAACCTCTCCCAGTCCACCAACGACGTCTACCCCACCGCCGTCAAGCTCGGCACCATCTTCGCCGCCCGCGAACTCCTCGCCGCCCTGGCCGAACTCGAAGACGCATTCGCGGCCAAAGCCGCCGAGTTCCGCACCGTCGTGAAAATGGGCCGCACCCAGCTCCAGGACGCCGTGCCCATGACCCTGGGCCAGGAATTCGGCACCTACGCCGTCACCATCGGCGAAGACCGGCTCCGCCTCGCCGAAGCGGACCTGCTCATCCACGAAATCAACCTCGGCGCCACCGCCATCGGCACCGGCCTGAACGCCCCGCCCGGCTACGCCGAAACCGCCTGCCGGCACCTGGCCGACATCACCGGCCTGCCGCTGGTCACCGCCGTGGACCTGATCGAGGCCACCCAGGACGTCGGCGCGTTCGTGCACCTCTCCGGCGTCCTCAAACGCGTGGCCGTGAAACTCTCCAAGATCTGCAACGACCTGCGCCTGCTCTCCTCCGGCCCCCGCGCCGGGTTCGGCGAAATCAACCTCCCGGCCGTGCAGTCCGGATCCTCCATCATGCCCGGCAAGATCAACCCGGTGATCCCGGAAGTCGTCAGCCAGGTMGCCTACGAAGTCATCGGCAACGACGTCACCATCACCATGGCCGCCGAAGCCGGACAGCTCCAGCTCAACGCCTTCGAACCCGTCATCGTCCACAGCCTCCACAAGAGCATCTCCCACCTCGAAGCCGCCTGCCGCACCCTCACCGCACGCTGCGTCCGGGGCATCACCGCGAACACCGAACACCTCCGCCTCACCGTGGAACAATCCATCGGCCTGGTCACCGCCCTGAACCCCCACCTGGGCTACGCCACCGCCACCGCCATCGCCCAGGAAGCCCTCGCCACCGGCAAGGGCGTGGCCGAACTCGTCCTCGAACACGGCCTCCTCACCGCCGACCAACTCCAGGAACTCCTCAGCCCCGAACGCCTCGCCAACCTCAGCAAATA
>NZ_JBFTZQ010000031.1:0-54182 GCF_056406715.1 Arthrobacter sp. P1_B11 | reverse complement strand
CTGCGAGGCTCCCTGACCTGGGACCAGGGCTCCGAAATGGCAGCCCACAAATCCTTCACCATGGCCACGGACATGAACGTCTACTTCTGCGACCCCGCCAGCCCCTGGCAGCGCGGCTCGAATGAGAACACCAATGGGCTGCTGCGCCAGTACTTCCCCAAGAGCACGGATTTGTCCGTCTACGGTCCCGAAGACCTCGAACTCGTCGCTCAGAAACTCAACGGCCGGCCACGTAAAACGCTCGGAAACCCCAGCCGAGCGTTTACGTGCTTTACTACTAACCACCTAACCAACAGGTGTTGCAACGACCCCTAGAAACCGCCCGTGGAAAACGGGGCCTCAAGTGTTCGCTCGCGCTTGACGGCAGGGGGAGGGTTAGAAGCCGGAGGTTCCGACGAACACCTGGATGAAGGCGAAGAAGATCGTCGCGATGACCGCCACGTAAAGCAGCGCAGTGATGATCCACCCGGCGTCGCCGAGGATCCTGGCCACCCCGGCAGGCACCGGGATCACGCCCTGGACAATATTGCGTACCGTCACCCAGACGAACAGCGGAATCATGGCTGCCCAGACCACCATGCAGAACGGGCAGAGTATGTGGATCACGTACAGTGCCTGGGACCACAGCCACACTACAAAGATGAAACCCAGCGTGATGCCGGCCTGCAGCCCGAGCCAGTACCACCGTGCAAACTTCGCCCCTGCCAGCAGCGCCATCCCTACCGTGATGGTGACAGCGAAGGCGACGATGCCGATGAACATGTTGGGAAAGCCGAAGACCGAACTTTGGGGAGTCTGCATCACCTGGCCGCAGGAGATCCAGGGATTCACATCGCAGACGGTGGTGTGGTTGGGGTCCTTGAGCACCTCAAGTTTCTCCAGCACCAGGGTGCCCGACGCGAGCCACCCCACGATGCCGGTGATGACCAGCAGCCACCCGAAGGGACGGTCACGGGTCATGGCCGGCAGGGAGGTGCCGGCAGTCGCCGGAGTTCGTCCGGATTCGTCGGCGTAAGCGTGTCCGGAATCCGTGCCGGTGGAAGACGAAATGCTGGGCATGGGGCTGGCGTCCTTTGTCTGGGGGTGCTCCTGCCCAGATTGTATCGCCGCGAACTGGGTGCAAGCTTGGGGCAGCCAGCCGTCCGCGGGTCCCTTGACCGCCTTTGTCACATAATTACGGCGTTTTTGTACGGTGGTGTGAGAGAATGAACGTGGCTGGAGCGCGAACCACATTCGAGTTCCGGTCCGGTGGCTTGTTCCCAAGACCGCCAATGAGAAGCAGTGCAGGCTCCGGATTCGGAAATCCGGCCTCCCGCATTCCATTGGACGGCACCTAGTTGTGGATTGCAGAAACAACGGGTTCCAGTAGCATTCCCGCCGGCCTTTCAGGGCTGCCGCACCCCACTGCCGGTGCGAACCTGAGGGTATCCAATTGACTTCTGTCAACGCCCGCGGGTTTTGACAATATGTGCCCCAACGGGTGCCGGATGTGGCGGCATGTCAGGGGCAGGAGTGTTGCCACATATGGATAATGACCAGGTAATAGCCGTTAACGAAGAACCGGCTGCCAGTGCAGAAGCAGTAGCCGCGGAGGCTCCCAAGAAGGCCACCCGAACCAGGCGCAAGGCAGCGCCGAAGGTAAAGGAACCGGAAGCCCCGCTCTCGCTGCCGGAACCGGAACTGCAGGAGCCCGCCCTGGCTGAACCCGCACTGTCGGCTGAGCCCGCTGTGTTGGACCCGGCAGATGCCGCGCATGCCGAAGTGGCGGCAGTGGAAGCTGCCGTTGCCGAGGCCAAGGCCCCGGTGCGGCGCACGCGCTCCCGCAAGAAGGTTGCCGACGAGCCCTTGCCCGCCTTCGCCGGCGATGCAGGTGCTGACACAGGCGCCACGGAGGTCACGGGCGCAGACGCAACGCTTCCGGGCGGTGCAGTCTCCCCTCCCGCCGAAGCTGCCGCCGTCGAATCCGCCACTGAGGAACCTGCCGCCGAGGTGAAGCCGGTGCGCCGCCGCCGCGCCACCAAACCCAAGGCCGTGGAACCCGAGACCGTCGCCCCTCAGACCGCGGAAGCGGCGGCTGAACCCGCCGCCGCGGCCGAAGCTCCGGCGTCCGAAACACGGGTTGAAGAAACACCCGTCACGGAAATACAGGCTGAGGCTGCAGCCGCCGCGGCGACCCCGGAAGCCGAGGCCGCAGAGGCCGAGGAGGCACCGTCGCAGGCCGCTCCTGCCGGTTCGCTCTTCCTGGAGCCCGCGTCGGTCACATCGATCATTTTCCAGGCTCCTGACCTGAACACAGTGATCCGCCCCGCAGCGGCGCCCGCTGCAGCGGAGGAAACTGACGCCGAAAGCGGCGAGGACGGTGACCTGGAGGACGACGGCGGACGCCGCCGCCGTCGCAGCCGCGGACGCCGCGGCCGGAGCCGCAGTGAAATCACCGACCGCGACGACGCCGAAGGCGACTCCGAAGGAGCCGACGCAGCCGACGACACCGACGAAGAGAACGCCGGCCAGCCCGAAGAAGGCGTGACCTCACGCCGGCGCCGCCGCCGCCGCCGCGGTGACCAGGACCTTGAGCTCACCGGCGGGGGAGATGACGATCCCCCCAACACCGTGACCCGTGTCCGCGCTCCACGTGTCCCCAGTGAACCCGCCGTCAACAACCGCGTAACCAGCGTCAAGGGCTCCACCAGGCTGGAAGCGAAGAAGCAGCGCCGCCGCGAATCCCGCGACACCGGCCGCCGCCGCACCGTCATCACAGAGGCCGAGTTCCTTGCCCGCCGCGAATCCGTGGACCGCCAAATGATCGTGCGCCAGCGCGACGACAGAATCCAGATCGGCGTCCTCGAAGACGGCGTGCTGGCCGAGCACTTCGTGTCCAAGACGCAGCAGGACTCCCTCATCGGCAACGTCTACCTGGGCAAGGTCCAGAACGTGCTGCCGTCCATGGAAGCCGCCTTCGTCGACATTGGACGCGGCCGCAACGCCGTGCTCTACGCCGGTGAAGTGAACTGGGAGGCCGTCAACCTCGAAGGCAAGCAGCGCCGGATCGAGAACGCCCTGAAGTCCGGGGATGCCGTCCTGGTCCAGGTCACCAAGGATCCCGTGGGCCACAAGGGCGCACGCCTCACCAGTCAGATCTCCCTGCCCGGACGCTACCTTGTGTACGTGCCCGGCGGCTCCATGACGGGCATCTCCCGCAAGCTGCCCGACGTCGAACGCAACCGCCTCAAGCGCATCCTCAAGGACCGCCTGCCGGAAAATGCCGGCGTGATCGTCCGCACCGCGGCCGAAGGTGCGTCCGAGGAAGAGCTCACCCACGACATCAACCGCCTCCGGGCGCAGTGGGAGGGCATCGAGAGCCAGTCCAGCTCCACGAAGGTCCTCGCCCCGGAACTGCTCTACGGCGAACCGGACCTGACGATCAAGGTGGTCCGCGACGTCTTCAACGAGGACTTCTCGAAGCTGATCGTTTCCGGCGAGGAAGCGTGGGACACCATCGAGGCCTACGTCACCTATGTGGCACCCGACCTGGTGGGCCGGCTGGAGAAGTGGACCAAGGACACCGACATCTTCGCGGCGTGGCGGATCGACGAGCAGATCCACAAGGCGCTGGACCGCAAGGTGTTCCTGCCGTCCGGCGGTTCCCTCGTGATTGACCGCACCGAAGCCATGACCGTGGTTGACGTCAACACCGGCAAGTTCACCGGCAGCGGCGGCAACCTGGAAGAGACGGTCACCAAGAACAACCTGGAGGCGGCCGAGGAAGTCGTCCGGCAGCTCCGACTCCGCGACATCGGCGGCATCATCGTGATCGACTTCATCGACATGGTGCTCGAATCCAACCGCGACCTCGTGCTGCGCCGCATGGTTGAGTGCCTCGGCCGCGACCGGACCAAGCACCAGGTCGCGGAGGTGACCTCGCTGGGACTCGTGCAGATGACGCGCAAACGGATGGGCACCGGGCTGCTGGAAGTCTTCGGCGAGCAGTGCGAGGCGTGCGCCGGCCGCGGCATCGTCACCCACGACGAGCCGGTCGAGCACCGCCGGGCCAATGTCGTTGCCGCCGAGCACCACATCCCTCGAGCGGAGCACCAGCCCGCCGTGCGCCCGGAGCGAAAGAGCCGCCGCCGCGGTAAGGGCGGCCAGGTTCCGGCCGAGTCCGCGCCTACTGCTCCCGCCGCTGTCCATCACGAGCCAAACGAGGCCGAGCGCCATGCCAAGGCCGAAGCCACCCGGGCGGCCCTCGCCAACATAGCGGCAGCGGCACACGCAGCCCACCTGCATGAGGATGCCGCCCACCACGGTGTCTCCGGCGATGCGGCGCGGCCTGCTCCCGTGCCGGCGGCCTCCGCTCCGGAGAGCCCGGCAGTGCACCGCAGCCCGGAGACGGAAAGCATTTCCGGCCGTCCCGGCGCCGTGCTGACGTTCGGGGGCGAGAAGGTGGTGCTTCCCTTCGTCGAGCACGCCGACGAGCTGGCATCCGAAACGCCTGCCCTGACCCTGGACCGGCTTGAGGAAGCCTTCGCGCACCTTGGCGAGCCTGCTGCTCCCGCTGCGGAGGAGCCGACGGCGGCCCCGGTACCTGCTGTTGTTGATCCGGCTGCAGCCGGCCCTGCCACTGCGGTAGCTGCCCCGGCGCGAACCGGGGCGAGTCCCGCTCCGGCGGTTGCGGAGAACGACGCCGACCGGTTCGCGGATCACTCGGCCGTGCAGACCCGGGCCCGACGTCCGCGCCGGAACCGCAGCGCAAGCCGTGCGCAGGGCGCAGCCAACGAGACGTCCGTGGAACACCATGAGACGGCGCCGGCAGCAGTGGCCGGACACTCGCATGAGGCCAAGGCTCCGGAAGCGGAGAAGGTGGCTGCCGCCAAGCCGGCCAGCGAGCCGATCATTCTTGGCGTAGGCGTACCCGCGTCTGAGCTCTGAGTCGACTCCCTTCCAACGGGCCGGTGCTGCAATCGCAGCACCGGCCCGTTGGGTTTTGGGAGTAAGCCGCTAGGCTGGGGGACTGACACGGGGTGCCGAGCAAAGTGCCGGCTGAGATCCAAACCCGTTGAACCTGACCGGTTAGCACCGGCGAAGGGATGTCTCCTTTGTCCTCAGCATCTGTCCTGCCTCCCGCGGTTGATTCCTCCGTTGCCGCCTTCAAATTCTCCCCGCGCACCGGCCGGGACATTCCCCGGGTCTTGGCGATCGCCGGCTCGGACCCTTCAGGAGGCGCCGGCGTCCAGGCGGACCTGAAGAGCATCGCGGCCAACGGAGGCTATGGAATGGCCGCCATCACGGCGCTGACCGCGCAGAACACCCGCGGCGTCAGTGCCGTCCACGTTCCGCCGGCGGATTTCCTCACCGCGCAGCTGTCAGCGGTCAGCGACGACATCACTGTGGACGCCGTGAAGATCGGGATGCTGGGCGACGAAAAGGTGATCACCGCGGTCCGCAGCTGGCTGGAGAAGGTCCGTCCCGGCGTCGTGGTTCTTGACCCGGTCATGGTGGCAACGAGCGGGGACCGGCTCCTGCGGGAGTCCGCCGAGTCTGCACTTCGGGCACTTCTGCCGCTGGCCGACCTGATCACGCCCAACCTTGCCGAGCTGGGCATGCTGCTCGGGGAACCGGAAGCCGCCACCTGGTCCGACGCGCTCGAGCAGGGAAAACGGTTGTCGGCCGAAACCGGGGCCACAGTCCTGGTCAAGGGAGGGCATCTGGACGGTGCTGATTGCCCGGACGCCCTCGTGAACACCGGTGGTGTGCTGTCGGCTGACGTCGTGGTGGTGGACGGCGAGCGGGTTCCGACGCGCAACAGCCACGGCACAGGGTGCTCGCTGTCCTCAGCCATGGCTACGGTGCAGGCGCGCTTAGGGGACTGGGAGCTGTCCTTGCGTACCGTCAAGCCGTGGCTTGAGGGGGCCCTCCGCACGTCCGGGAGGCTCGACGTGGGGCACGGTAACGGACCTGTCCACCACTTCCACCACCTGACGGTGGCGGGCGAAGGCAGCTATGCCGGGATGCTCCACGCCGAAGCCGCACCCGACCTGGAAGCGATCTACGGCCTGGGCTTCATCCGCGGCCTGGTGGAAGGCACCCTGTCGGAAAACGAGTTTGCGTACTACCTCGCCCAGGATGCCATCTACCTCAACGGGTATTCACGCGTCCTGGCGCGGGCCAGCGCCCTTGCCCCCACCGAGGCCGAGCAGCTCTTTTGGGCGCGTTCCGCGCAGCAGTGCCTCGAAGTCGAGTCGGAGCTGCACCGCAGCTGGCTCAGCACCCGGAGGGTGCGGGCGGAGCTGGGCCCGGTCACCAAGGCATATGTGGACCACCTGCTGGCTGCGTCGGCATCCGGAAGCTATGCCGTGCTGGTGGCGGCGGTGCTTCCGTGCTTCTGGCTCTATGCCGACGTCGGGGCGAGCCTCCACGCCGAATTTGCGGCGGCGGGCGCCCCGGAAGAGCATCCGTACGCGGAGTGGCTGCGCACCTACGCCGACGAGGACTTCGCCGCGGCCACCCGGCAGGCCATCGGGATCACCGATGCCGCCGGGCGCGCGGCGTCTGACTGGGAACGCACCCAGATGCTCACGGCCTTCCGGCAGTCCTGCCGCTACGAAGTGGATTTCTTCGACGCGCCACGCCGCCACGGCTGAGTGGCGGCGGGCGCGGCAGCCGGTACGATAGATGCGCACGGTTACGGCAGGCGGTGCGGCAGCCCTTGTGGCGCCTATCACGGACAGCCCGCCGAAACCAGCCTCATTTGCGGCCGAAGGCGAAATTAGCGTAGTCTAGATCTTCGGTGCTTACGCCAACACTTGGGTTATGACCCCGGAACGATCCAATCGGAATTGTTCTTGGGATAGCTCACGGGTTCCCCCGGGGAATCCACGGCGTTGAGGCACAGCGAGAGCCAGGCCAAACAATTGGACCCAGGTTCCGCACGCAAATTTAGTAATAAACGTCGAGAGAAGTGAGTTCCCAAGTGGTGTACGCGATTGTCCGCGCAGGCGGCCGCCAAGAGAAGGTTTCCGTTGGAGACTTCGTTACCCTGAACCGCGTCGCCGGTGGAGCTGGCAGCACCATTGAGCTGCCCGCACTGCTCCTGGTAGACGGTGACAAGGTCACCTCCGCAGCTGCGGACCTGGCCAAGGTAACTGTTACGGCTGAGATCCTTGAGGACCTTCGTGGTCCGAAGATCGTCATCCAGAAGTTCAAGAACAAGACCGGTTACAAGAAGCGCCAGGGTCACCGTCAGGAACTGACCAAGGTCAAGATCACCGGTATCAAGTAACCACTGGTTACTGTTCAGGTTTTCAGCAGATTCCCCAGAATTTAAAGGCAGGCATTCCAAATGGCACATAAAAA
Organism: Arthrobacter sp. P1_B11; assembly: GCF_056406715.1. Taxonomy (NCBI): domain Bacteria; kingdom Bacillati; phylum Actinomycetota; class Actinomycetes; order Micrococcales; family Micrococcaceae; genus Arthrobacter; species Arthrobacter sp. P1_B11. Next base: position 46,832 of record NZ_JBFTZQ010000031.1, on the reverse strand, counting down.
AGGCGCGAGCTCCACTCGCAACGGTCGTGACTCCAACGCCCAGTACCTCGGCGTCAAGCGCTTCGGCGGCCAGGTAGTTTCCGCAGGCGAGATCATCGTCCGCCAGCGTGGAACCCACTTCCACCCCGGCGCAGGCGTTGGCCGTGGCGGCGACGACACCCTGTTCGCACTGCAGGCCGGCGCTGTCGAATTCGGCACCCGCCGCGGCCGTCGAGTCGTGAACATCGTTGCTGCTGCAGCTGCAGAGTAACAACAGGATCTGAACCGGTGGAGCGGGCCATGATGGCCCGCTCCACCGTTCTTTTAACCGCATTACAATCAATTTGGGTGTCCAAGACAGTCAGATTAAGCACAGAGGAGATTCACCGTGGCGAGCTTTGTAGACCGGGTAGTACTGCACGTATCCGGCGGTACCGGCGGCCACGGCTGTGTCTCCGTTCACCGTGAGAAGTTCAAGCCGCTCGGCGGACCCGACGGCGGCAATGGCGGCAACGGCGGCGATGTCATCCTGCGCGTGGACCTGCAGACCACCACGCTGCTGGACTACCACCACGCCCCGCACCGGCACGCCACCAACGGCGGCCCGGGCATGGGTGACTGGCGCGGCGGCAAGAACGGTGAAACGCTGATCCTGCCCGTCCCGGACGGCACCGTGGTCAAGACGAAGGACGGCAAAGTCCTCGCCGACCTCGTCGGCGAAGGCACCGAATTCATTGCGGCTGCCGGCGGCATCGGCGGCCTTGGCAACGCCTCGCTGTCCTCGCAGAAGCGTCGCGCCCCCGGCTTCGCACTGCTGGGCATCGAGGGTGATTCCAGCGACATCGTGCTGGAACTGAAGTCCATCGCGGATATTGCCCTGGTCGGATTCCCTTCGGCGGGCAAATCCAGCCTGATTGCCGCGATGTCCGCTGCCCGGCCCAAGATCGCCGACTACCCGTTCACCACGCTCATCCCCAACCTCGGCGTGGTCCAGGCCGGCGAGGTCCGGTTCACCATCGCAGACGTCCCCGGACTCATCGAGGGTGCCAGCGAAGGCAAGGGCCTGGGCCATAACTTCCTCCGCCACGTGGAGCGTTGTGCGGCTTTGGTGCACGTTTTGGACTGCGGTACGCTCGAATCTGACCGTGACCCGCTCTCCGACCTCGCCATTATTGAAGCCGAGCTTGAGAAGTACGCCGTTGACATGAGCTACGCCGGCACCGACGGAGAAGTTGTCCCGCTCAACCACCGGCCCCGGCTGGTGGCACTGAACAAGGTCGATCTGCCCGACGGCAAGGACATGGCCGAGTTCGTCCGCCCGGAGCTGGAGTCCAGAGGCTACCGCGTCTTCGAAGTCTCAGCCACGAGCCACGAGGGCCTGCGCCAGCTTGGTTTCGCCATGGCCGAGATCGTCAAGGCCGCCCGGGACACGGTGGCGGCCACGCCGCCCAAGGTGCACGCTCCTGTCCTGCGCCCCCGTGCGGTCAACGAGGCCGGCTTCAAGATCCGCCGCGAGGAGAAGAACCTGGAGCCGCTGTTCCGCGTCCTGGGCGAGAAGCCTGTGCGCTGGGTCAAACAGACCGACTTCACCAACGAGGAAGCCATTGGCTACCTGGCCGACCGCCTTGCCAAACTGGGTGTGGAAAACGAACTGTTCAAGCAGGGTGCCAAGCCCGGCGACACAGTGGTGATCGGTGAGGACGACGGCGTGGTGTTCGACTGGGAGCCCACCATGATGGCGGGCGCGGAATTGCTCGCCGCGCCGCGCGGTACTGACGTCCGTTTCGCTGACATCGGAGACCGGCCGACGCGTGGACAGAAGCGCGATGAGCAGGTCGAGCGCCGTGAAGCCAAGGCCGCGGCACGCGCCGAGCTGGAGGCTGAGCGCAAGGCCGGAATCTGGACTGAGTCAGTCAGTGGACGCCGTGCCGCACGGCCTCTCAAGGAGAGTGGACTGAACACCGACAATGAGGAGTGAACCCGCACACGTGACCGACAATTCCGCAGTAGTCATCGAGGAAACCAGAACCGACGACCGCAGGATGCTCGCGAGGGCACGCCGCATCGTAGTCAAGGTCGGATCGTCGTCGCTTACCAGCATCAAGGGCGGAATCTCGGAGGAGGCGCTGACCGAACTTTCTGACGCGCTGGCGGCCAAGTGCAACGCGGGCGCCGAAATCATCCTGGTTTCCTCCGGCGCCATCGCGGCAGGACTGGCACCGCTTGGCCTGGCCAAGCGTCCGCGCGACCTCGCCACGCAGCAGGCAGCTGCCAGCGTGGGCCAGGGCCTCCTTATGGCCCGCTACACACAGGCTTTCGGCGCGCACGGTGTCACCGTCAGCCAAGTGCTTTTGACTGCAGATGACCTCATGCGGCGAAGCCATCACCAGAACGCGTTTCGCGCACTGAACCGTCTGCTGAACCTCGGCGTTGTGCCCGTGGTCAATGAGAACGACACCGTCGCAACCCACAAGATCCGCTTCGGCGACAACGACCGCCTCTCCGCCCTCGTTGCCCACCTGGTTCGCGCCGATGCGCTGGTGCTCCTTTCCGACGTCGACTCGCTTTATGACGGTCCGCCCTCGAAGGGCGCCAAGCGCATCCCGCAGGTAGACGGCCCGCAGGACCTTGAAGGTGTATCCATCGGCAGTCCCGGCAAAGCCGGGGTGGGAACCGGCGGCATGCAGACCAAGGTGGAAGCCGCCACAATGGCTGCAGATTCCGGCATCCCCGCGCTTGTAACTTCCACCGCGAATGCGGCCGCGGCCCTTGCCGGCGAAGACGTGGGAACCTGGTTCTCCGTCAACAGCGGACGCAAGTCCGTGCGCATGATGTGGCTCGCGCACCTCGCGCACGTGCAGGGCCGGCTAATACTCGACGACGGCGCCATCACCGCCGTGCGGGACAACCACACCTCGCTGCTCCCGGCGGGCATCACGGCCGTTGAAGGCACCTTTGAATCCGGCGACGCCGTCGAAATGGTATCTGCCGACGGCACGGTCATTGCGCGCGGCCTGGTCAACTACTCCGCCAGCGAATTGCCGCAGATGCTGGGCCGCTCCACCGTGGAGCTGGGGGAGTCCCTGGGGCGCGGCTTTGACCGTGAGGTTGTTCACGTTGATGACCTGGTTCTGGTCTAACGGCCGCACTCGCCTAGACTTGAATGATGACTGAGGCACTGATGAACCAAGCAGCAGAGACATCCACCGACGCTACGCAGGTCCCTTCCATGCCGGAAAACTCCCAGCCGACACCGGCAGAGGTCGAGGCGGCCGTCTACGCGATCGCCGACCGTTCCCGCCACGCGGCCCGCAGCATGTCCCGGGCCAACCGCGCCCTGAAGGACAAGGGTCTTCGTGCCATTGGAAGCGCATTGCTGGAGCGCAAGGCCGAGATCCTTGCCGCGAACGCCAAGGACGTGGAAGCCGGCCGCGCGAACGGAACTACGGCCGCCCTCCTTGACCGGCTGACGCTCAACGACGCCCGGATCGACGCCCTCGCAGGCGCCCTCGAAAATCTCGCGGGCCTGCCCGACCCCGTCGGCAACGTTGTCCGGGGCCAGACGCTGCCGAACGGCCTGCGCCTGCGTCAGATCAACGTCCCCATGGGCGTGGTTGCGGCCATCTATGAAGCCCGCCCCAACGTGACAGTTGATATCGCCGGTCTCGCGCTGAAGAGCGGCAACGCCGTGATCCTGCGCGGCGGCTCAGCGGCGGCTGCCACCAACGAGGCCCTGATCCTCGTACTGCGCGAAGCTCTCGACTCCGTGGGCCTTCCTTCGGATGCCGTCCAGAGCGTCGACCAGTTCGGACGCGAAGGGGCCAATGTGCTCATGCGTGCCCGCGGCCGTGTTGACGTGCTGATTCCCCGCGGCGGCCGTGAACTGATCCAGACCGTCGTGAACAATTCCTCCGTCCCGGTCATCGAGACAGGCGAGGGCAACGTCCACATCTTCATCGACGAGTCTGCCGGCGAGGACATGGCCGTGGAGATCCTCCTCAACGCCAAGACCCAGCGGCCCAGTGTCTGCAACACCGTGGAAACGCTGCTGGTCCACTCCGGCTCCACCGTCCTACCGGCGGTGGCCGAGGCGCTCAGCAAGGCCGGCGTCCGTCTGCATGCCGATGACCGGATCCGCGCCGTGCTGCCCGCATCCGTAGAGTCCGTGCCGGCCACCGACGAGGACTGGGCCACCGAGTACATGGACCTGGACCTGGCGGTGGCCATGGTGGACAGCCTGGACGAAGCGGTGCAGCATATCCGTACCTGGACCACCGGCCACACCGAGGCCATCCTGACCAACAACCTCGCGAACGCCGAACGCTTCATTGCGGAAATTGACTCGGCGGCGGTGATCGTGAACGCGTCCACGCGCTTTACCGACGGCGGCGAATTGGGGTTGGGTGCCGAGGTCGGCATCTCCACGCAGAAGCTTCATGCACGGGGTCCGATGGGCCTCACGGAGTTGACCACCACCAAGTGGATCGTGCAGGGCGAAGGCCAAGTGCGCGGTTAACAACCGCGGTAGCCGTGGCTAACAACGCGGTAACATAGTACAGAAGTCCGGAACGGCGGGAATTTCCGCCGTCGTCATCCTTTCAGTCCTAGGGGAGAAAATGCTGCTCCAGCAGATCGCCGTGTCAGTTGCCGAACACGAAGAACGGGCCCCCCTGTGGGCTGAACCGTGGGTTTTTGGCGTGTCGATCTTTAGCATCCTGCTGGTTCTGATGTTCATCACGCTGTCCTACTCGAACCTGGGCAACCGCCACTCCCCGGTGGACGAACATTCGGATCCGCACCGCCAGCACCCCAACAAGCACGATCACGGGCAGGGCCACTAACATTTCCACCGCATTGCATCACGGCGGTCCGCAACGCCGGCTGAGGTTGGGCGTGATGGGCGGGACGTTCGATCCCATCCATCACGGCCACTTGGTGGCGGCCAGCGAGGTAGCCGCCAAGTTCGGACTGGACGAGGTGGTCTTCGTTCCGACCGGCCAGCCGTGGCAGAAGTCGAGTAAGAAGGTCAGCGAGCCGGAACACCGCTATCTCATGACCGTGATTGCCACGGCGTCGAATCCGCGGTTCACCGTCAGCCGCGTGGATGTGGACCGTCCCGGTCCCACCTACACCATCGACACGCTGCGGGATCTGCGGACCCAGCGTCCCGACGCCGACCTGTTCTTCATCACCGGTGCGGACGCMCTGGCTCAGATCCTGTCATGGAAAGATATCGACGAACTGTGGTCGCTGGCCCACTTCGTGGGCGTCACCCGGCCGGGGCACGAACTGGACGGCATGGGCCGAAAGGACGTCAGCCTCCTCACGGTGCCGGCCATGGCCATTTCCTCAACGGACTGCCGCGCACGCGTGGCGGCCAACAATCCGGTCTGGTACCTGGTGCCGGATGGCGTGGTTCAGTACATCGCGAAATACGGACTTTACGCCGCGCCGCGGACCCAGCAAGGCAGCTCCGCGCTTACCGAGACAGACGATCCCGACAGCACTGAATGAGTTCTTAAATGAGTCAGGAACAGCCACCCGTCCGCAGCCGCCGTGAATTACGGAAGGCCAGAGATGAAGCCCTGGGTAAGAACCGGGATGACGCCAGCACCACGCGTGCCGGCGGGGTAGCCCCTGCCTCAAAGCAACCTTCCCCGAAACAGCCTTCGTCCAAGCAGCCGGCTGATCCCCGCGCAGCGGAAGCGTCCAGGGCCGCCGGCGCTCCACGTCCCGCGGACACTCCCGGCAATCCCGATGGCGCCCGCGCCTCTGATGCAACGCGTCCATCCTCCGAATCTGGGCGTGTCCGCCGCGTCGCGCCGGGGCCCGTGGATTCCGTCCCCGCAGGCTCAGCGGCTGAACGCTCGTCCCAGATCAGGGCGAGGGACCGTGCCGCGCTCCGCACCATCAAAGAGCTCGCGGAAAAAGAAGGGCAACTGTCCGGAGGCGGACCGCCCACTCGCCGCCAGCTCAGGCTGATGCAGCTGGAACAGGCTGTCACCTCGGCCATGCCCGTGGTCCCGCCCGCTGCTGGCGGCCCGGCTCCCGCCCAAAAGAAGGGTTCCACGCAAGCGCAGGCACCTGCCGCGCCTGCTCAAGCTCAGCCCCCAGCCCAACCGCAGGCGCCCGCGCAGCCGAAGGCCGCGCCGGCGTCGGCCGGGGCGTCCGCTGGGGACGAGTTGCCCGAGGGCATGACTGTCGAACAGGCACTTGAGGCCCGCACCCTCATCGCCGAACAGGCCAAGAACCAGCTCGCCAAGATGGAGCACATCGCTGCCACGGACCCGGAAGCCGTAGACCCCGAGATCCTGGCTCAGCAGATAGCCCTCGCTGAACGCGCTGCCGTTCTCAACAAGCGTGCCATGGCCAAACAGAAACTTGCCGAACAGAACGCCCCGACCCAGCCGCAGAACGCCCCGACCCAGCCGCAGAACGGCCCGTCCACGGCCAGCAACCTGGCCATGGTAACGCCCCTGGAATTTGTCCAGGTTCCGGGAGTGGACCGCCCCGTCATGAAGCGGCCGGCCACATCGTATGTTCCGGTGGTGACCAGCCCGGGGCCGCGCGTTCCCTCACGGGCTGCACGCCAGACCAAGAAGCCGCGGTCAGGCGGCAGCACGCCATCGACAGGACGCTCGCGGGTGATCGCCCGTGCCGAGGCGGCAGCAAGGGCCGCGTCCGGAGCCGCAGCTCCTCAGACGAACGCCGCCTGGGATGCGGAGTTGAATGAGGATTTTGCCGGGCTGCCGCCTGTGTCAGCGAAGTCCGCCTACGGACTGGATCCGCTCGATGCCGCAACGGCCGGTCTCGGCAGGGCCCACCGGCTCCGGCTCCTCCAGTTGGGAGTGGTGGCCCTCGGGACCATCGCCCTCATTACCGGAATCATCATGATCATCAGCGGCCTCTCGCGCTGACTTCAGCAATAACCACCAGGTTTTACACCACAACAAGGAGTCCCGTGACTGCATCCGATTCATCCATCACCACAGCCCGACACGCAGCGAGGGCCGCGGCGGACAAGATTGCCCAGGACATCGTTGCCCTGGACGTCAGTGAGCGCCTTGCCCTCGCAGACGTCTTCCTGATCGCTTCCGCGCCCAGCGAACGCCAGGTCAACGCCATTGTCGACGGCATCGAAGAGGAGCTCATCAAGCAGGACCTTCGCCCGGTCCGCCGCGAGGGCCGCTCGGCCGGCCGCTGGGTCCTGCTGGATTACTCCGACGTAGTGATCCACGTCCAGCACGAGGAAGACCGCGTCTTCTATGCCCTCGAGCGACTCTGGAAGGACTGCCCGGTCGTGGACCTGCAGCTCGGCGACGACACCTCCGCCAAGGCCGCCGCGACTTCCGAATCAGAGTAGGGCTGGCCCGAACAGTGGCCAATATGCCCGATTTGGAATTTTCGGAATCGCTGTTCTAAGATATTTGAGTTGCTTCGGAGAGATCCGAACAAAAGGTCGGGCCCTGAGGCGAACGCTGAAGGTGCCGGAGCAGCGAAAATTAGGGGCTGTGGCGCAGCTGGTAGCGCACCTGCATGGCATGCAGGGGGTCAGGGGTTCGAGTCCCCTCAGCTCCACAAGAAACCGCTGGAACTCAGGGCTGCGGCCCGGTTCCGGCGGTTTTTCTTTGCCGACATTCAGCACGCCTCCGTGTTTTGCCCGTGTTTTGAAGACGCGAACACCAGCAATCGACGGCGCGGCAAGCAGCGCAGCGTAGATTCCGGCACCAGAGGTCTTTTGTCGCTCCTTTAGCCGGCCCAGAACCGATGGTGTGTGTGCCATGGTGCCCCTTTCATCTTGGTACGGGCGTCATCTGAGGTGTCGTGAGGGGCCTGTGGGCGGAATAAAGCCTTTCCTGTTCCATGTGCAGCTCGGCGGTTTGAACTGAGGGCCCAACCGCCGTCCACTGTCGGCATTAATCAGCTTCCGGCCTCTCGACGTGCCGGCTGGATCGGAGGACGATTAAGGGGCAGCGCTTTTAGGAGGTCAGTGATGTGCGGTTCATACAGCAAGGATTTCCGTCGCGACGCCAGGAAAGACGCCACACGGGATGCTGACGAGCGCCCGGAGCGCCGGGTGGAGGCAAAGGACTTCAAGTTCTGGGCCTTCCCTTGGCGCCGCAGGGAGTTCACGGTCCAGGAACCCGAGCAGGCTCCTGACAGGACCGGGGAGAAGGTCTAATCCGAGAACGGAAGGAGGGGCAGCCGCAATGGTTGCCCCTCTTTCGTGCCTGTCTGGACTATCGGCCGAAGAGCCGGCGGAACGCCGACACCTTCACCGGCTCAGGGCTCTCCGCCGGCTTTTGCTGGCGGCCAATAGTCACTGTCCGCATGGTGCTGTACCAGCCAGCTGCAAATGTCCGGAACGTTGCTCACCCCCCCCATCGTGGGGGTCGGCGAGTACCACGTATTTGAGGGGGAGCTCCCGTTTTTTCACAAGGCCCTCGGACGAGAGTGAACATGTCCTGGAGCGGACCAAACCGCTAGTCCGAAGCTCCGGATGGCCGGGCCCGGCGTCCCCAGCAGCGACGGGCCCGGCAACACACCCTCGGCTTGGCGGCCGTACTCTGGCGGGAAGGCAGGTAGGCGGACAGCCTTCTCGACCTACGGTTCCCTCAGGAGCCCTACGATGGCCGCCGGTAAGCGCACGCCAGAAGGCCTGACGGGGCGTTCAATACATCAGACGCTGGTAGAGTCGGTGGTCCTGCCAAACCCCGGCAATCTTCAGGTAGGCGGCCGCAAGGCCTATTTGCTCGAAGCCTGTTGCTAGGCAGCGGACATGAGTTCAGCATCTGCCTGGCCCAGCAATCTGACCTGCACATCCCCGATCAAAGTTTTTATCCCCGCCATCACCGCGCTACTTTAGCGGAGAAGTCGGCGCAACGGTTCCTGGCCGCCAGAGTGCTCGGCGGGTTGCGTGTGCCGAGCGTCGCCGCTTGGTCTGTGGCGTCCGTGGTGGCGCACCCGATGCGCGGCCTCAACGGAGGCATCACTGCCTTCGTAGCTGCTTTTCCAGAAGAAGCCGCTGGACCTGGTCATCAGCCCGGTCCAGCGGCTTTGTTTTATCCGGTGCCGATATGATTTCCTTCACCACTAGCGATTTTTAAAGGGGAGATATGGAAGGTACCGTGCAGCCGGACCCCATGACTCGGCGAGGATGGGTTTGGCTGATTGCCGCGGGATTCTCCGTATCGATCACCGGAATCATCGTCGGCTTGCAGAAAGCCGGCCCGCTTTGCGGCAGTGCGCTTATGCCGCAAAGCCGCGCCGCTGAAATCTTCGACGCCCTTCGGAGCCGCTCCCGTGCCGCGGCAGAGTGCTATCGGATTGTCGACTCTTCTGCGGTTCCGACCTGGATCCTTATAGTGCTGGGCATCGCCCTGGTCCTTGCCGGAGTCATCATCCGGGTGCTCAGTATCAACCGACACGCGGCCAGCGCAGCATCCCCGTCTGTGGCGCCGCAGATCCAGGAACTTGTACGCCTGCAGCGGCAGGGTCTGATCTCCGACGAGGAGCTCAACACCAGGCGGGCCGAATTACTCAACCGCCTGTAAGGCCGTTGGAGCAGGAGCAGAAGGCGCCAACGGCCACCCGTCGGCTGGCCGCGTGCCCAACGGCTCGAGACATCCGGAACCTCGTGGTTAGGCTGCCTGCCAGCTGACCGGGAGCTCCTTGAGTCCGTAAATGATCGTGCTTTCCACCCGCTCGAGGCGCGTTTGGGCGGCCACGACCAGTCTGGGCAGGCGGGACAGAACGGCCGCAAGTGCGATCCTCGCTTCAAGTCTGGCAAGAGGGGCACCGAGACAGAAGTGAATGCCGTGTCCGAAGGCAAGATGCCGGACAGGACCGCGGTCGATATCGAACTGGTCAGGTCGCTGGAAGTGCCGGTCGTCGCGGTTCGCCGATCCGATCCACGCCACCAGCGGGGCTCCGGCGGGGATCTGGAGACCGCCCAGGATAGTTTCTGTAGCCGCTACCCGGTACATGGACTGGACGGGAGAACGGTAGCGCAGCACTTCTTCTACCGCCTGCGGCAAAAGCGCTGGTTCCGCTTGGAGCCGTTCGATCGTGCCGGGCACTTCCGTGAAACAAAGCACCGCGTTGCCGATCAGGTTGGTGGTCGTTTCATTGCCGGCGACGAGCAGCAAACTGCAGAAGCCCAGCAGCTCGGCGACACTCAGTTTTTCGCCTTCGATCTCGGCTGCCAGCAGGTTGCTGATCAAATCGCTTCCAGGGCGGCGTCTACGCTGTTCGATCATGGCCAGGAAGTACTCAGTCATGTCCCGGTTGGTGGTGCGGTGGTCGGCGCTCTCCGCTCCCGCCCGCGTTTGGCTGACGATGACATCGGACCACTTCTTGAAGCGATCACGGTCCTCGGCGGGTATGCCCATGAGCTCCGCGATCACGATCACCGGCAGCGGGTACGCCAACTCCTCGACAAGGTCGGCCGTACCGATGGCAGCGATCCCGTCCAGTAGTTCCTCCGTGAGCGTTGAGATACGGGGAGCAAGCCCGTCCACTGCCTTCGGCGTGAACGCCTGAGTCACCAGGGAGCGCAATTGCCGGTGCCGGGGTGGGTCGGTGGTGACCAGACTCGCCGCGAACAACTGGCCCGTCTCCGACGGATCGCCCCCGCCCATCCTTGAGGAGAACGTGGCATGTTCGGAAAGCACACGCTGCACGTCGTCATACCGGAAGACGTGCCAGCTCCCGGATGACTCGTCGTGGAGGACAGGTGCGCGTTCCCTCATCCTCTTGTAATGAGGGAAGGGGTCCATTCGATGCTCATTATCCGGTCTGAAGTCCATGGTTGGCCTCCCTGCTCCGCCCGCGGTCTTCCGGGCGCAGACGAAGTGTCGGGGCGCGCGTTGCACGTCTCACCGGTAGACGCGGACCCAATCGACCTGCATCTGGGTTGGTTTGGTGGCCGTTCCGTTCGGGAACCAGTCGAGCTGGAGGGTCTGGTGCATCCCGACGGTCGGCTGATGGGCTGGATTCGTGTCGGTGAACCACAGGATTCCATCGATGTATCCGGTGATCCCCGTTGAGGTCCACTGGACGGCGTAGTTGTGCCATTGGGTGACGTCGATCGTCCGTGCCCCCCGGGTCTGATAGCTGTATGGTCCGGCGCAGGCGTAGTGCAGGGCAAATTTGACCATGGTGGTATCGGTGAGCGCCTCGGCGTAGTCAACTTCAGCGCAGTTCGGGGAAGTGTTGCCGTTCGGCCACAGGAGCACGACAGGGTGGTATTTCGGGTCTCGCACGCTGGTCTTCATTCGTGTTTCCCAACGGCCGTACTTTTGTTGGGCGAAAATCGCCGACATCCCGCCCGTCGTGCCGGAAACGTTACCGCTGACCGTCGCCACTCCATTGGCCACGTTCCACGCCTTTGGGCTACGGATCCCTTTGCCGGCGTGCCCCAGCCCGTCGTACAGTTTCCATTTTTGCGGGTTGGGCGCCCCGACGTAGGAAAACTCGTCGCCTGCCACCACCCGGCCCCATCCCCGCAGGACTGCAGCCTGGACTCCGTCCGTGGCCGCCGTTGCTACGAATCCCGGGTCCGATGCCGGTACCGACACGCGCCCATTCAGATTCACTGCCGCCAGACTCAACGTGGCGGCAGCAATAACCGCTGCTGCCAGCTTTCGCTTCAAACGCATGGCTCTCCTCAGCTCTGCATTATCCACAGCGCCCCAGCAACACGCATGCGGGTCATTCCGCTGGACTCAGGCTACGGGACAGACCTTGGGAAAGTCTTGGAGTCCGGGTCCCCGCTTGCGCTTAGCCACTCAAAAAGGCCGCGGCGGGAAGTCACCGTGCCGGGCACGGGGACGGCCTGATTGGCTTCCAGCCCAATTGTGCATTAGGCTATTCAGGTTGCTTCCGGGAGACACAAAAGACCGGCAGGAACAAGGTTTGGGGCTGTGGCGCAGCTGGTAGCGCACCTGCATGGCATGCAGGGGGTCAGGGGTTCGAGTCCCCTCAGCTCCACCAAGAAACCGCTGGAATTCAGGGCTGCGGCCCGGTTCTGGCGGTTTTTCTTTGCCGAAACTCGACACAGCTCTGACACGTGGGCACCTTTTGACCACTTTTCACGGAACCTTCATGCTCCTTCTGACGCCTGAGGAAATCCAGGCCAAGTCACAGAAACGTCGCAACAGGGTAAATTTTGTCCCACGAACCGCCCTTCCGCCAGGTCGCAGCTTTAGGATGAGCTCGTTTCACTCACTCGAAAACATGGGGGTACAACTTGAGTTATCCGCAATACCCGCAGCAGCAAGCGCAGCCCTGGCAAGGCGGTGAACCGCCACTCTGGGCTCCGTACTATGGCGCGCCTTTCCCGGCAGCAGTCCGCCGGTTCTTCAAGAAGTACGCCACGTTCTCCGGGAGGGCCAGCCGCAGCGAATACTGGTGGTGGACCCTGGTATCCGTTGGCGTAAGCATCATCGTGAACATCATCATAGGAGCGGGAGCTGCCGCCACGCCGGCAAGTTCTAGCCTCGGCAGCACCCCGGCTCCCGGACCTGGTGCCATCGTCGGCTACATTCTGCTCGTCATTTGGGCGCTGGCCACCATCGTTCCGTCCCTCGCGCTCACCGTACGGCGCCTGCACGACGTGAACATGAGCGGCTGGCTGGTGCTCCTCGGGCTGGTGCCGTTCCTGGGTGCACTGGCCTTGCTGGTGTTCATGATTCTGCCCGCCAACCCGGCAGGTCAGCGCTTCGACCAGCCCGGCAGCGTCTAGTCAGGACCTGTCCGCAAGGACCTCCGGTCGGAGAGCGCGAAAGGGGCTGCACTGAGGTGCGGCCCCTTTTGTGTGCCCAGGGCGGGTAGTGTGCCGAAATCCGCCAACAGAGTTCGTTTGCGCCACTTTTGGGTCAGCCCATGCTGCCCGGGCGAGCGGAGGAGTCAGGGGAGTGCCCGGCGGGCGGTGCCGCCGGTGAGGAGGTCCTCAACCCTGGCCGGCACGAGGTCTTTCAGGAACTGCAGCCGGTCATCGGGGGACCTGGTCGCCGCTGCAGCGTGCCCGACGGCTTCCATTGCAGATCGCGCGGTGACCCTGGCATCATCCGCTTCCAGGCCCCAGGCCGCTCCTTCCCGGACGAGGTGTTCCAGTGTGAGGTGATTCAGCCCGATCTGCCCGCCGAGCGCGTGGCCGGCGTTGGAGCTTGGCGGGTAGAGCAACAGCGTGGGCGCCACGTCGTACAGGGGAGCGAGCAGCACTTCGCCGCCGTCCCGGATCAGGATCGAGTAGTTTTTCGAGTGGGCATCGCCGTTGCCGATGACAAGGTTGAAGGTGACGGCCCGGAGCAGGTCACGTCGGAAATCGTCWGGGTGGCGGGTGTGCGGTGACGCGGCAGCAACGACTCGGGTGAGCCGGGACGGCGGGACCGTGGTTCCCTCGTACTTGGCCGTGCTCGCGAGGGCGAGGGCCTGGGTGAAGTCTTCCTGGTGCAGCCTGCCCCCGTCCGGGGTGCGGTCAAAGCGCGTCACGACGATGGCGTCCCGTTCCCCGAACGTTTCCAGGTGCGCTTGGGCTGCCGGCAGCCCTGCTGCCGCAGCGACCCGGAGGGCCCAGTCTTCGGAGGTGAGGAGCTGGGGGATCGGCGAATCGAGCGGCTCGGGCTTGATGATGTGCGTGGACACCGCGCCCCGTCCGGGCCAGGCCCACCCGCCGTCGTGCCTGCTCAGGAGGACCTTTGACTGGACGCCTCCCAGGGAGGCCGTGATGGCGAAGTCGGCGGGCAGATCCCAGGTCGGCAGTGACTCAACGACATGGCGGACCTCCTCGTCCGTCATGGCTGCCGCCTGCGAGGGCCCGTCCGGCCCGGTTCCTGGCGGCAGCGCCTGGACCGCGCCGGCGCAGTCGGCCCCGAGGACGGACAGCAGGCCGAGGGCATCCGGTGTGGTGATCCGGTTCGCGGCAGCCAGGTGCGAGCGCACCTGGCCTTCGGGCAGCAGTCCGTCGAAGTAGTTAAAGACCGCGGGGCCGTCCAGTTTCTTCCGCGTCACCGGGAGCGCCAGGGAGAGCAGGATGGACGATGCACCATATTCGGCGACGATGTCCCGGTCGTACTGGAAGGCCAGCCTCAAGGGCGTGCCGGAGAGAACCCCGATGGGGCGTCCATGCAGAAAGACCTCAAGGCTACGGCGGGTCACGGCCTGACCTGCAGCTTGGAGAACCGGGGGATCAGTGCCACATCCCGGCCGAGGGCACGGATTGCGTCTATCGCGACGATCATGGACACCGCTTCGCCGTGTTCGAGGCGGTGGATGGTGCGGCGGGTGGTGCGGATCCGGTCGGCCAGTTCCTGCTGCGTCAGGGATGCTTCCTTGCGGGCATCGCTGATGGCCAGTCCGAAAGAGACGGCATCCACAGCGCGATAGAACGGGGTCAAGTCCGGCGAATGTGACATATTTTGATCATATAGGGATTTTCTGCGCTTGGGACATATCTGGCACATCCGAGCTTACTTCGCAGATGCGACATATATGTCCCATTATTAGTGGGGTGCGGCTCCGACCCGACCAAGCCTGACCTGCGATCTCCTGGGGCGAGGGGCACTGGAATCTTGTGATGGGGACGTCAAGGCACAGGCCAACGGGCAACGCGGTTCCGGGTGTCCCGGGCACCGGTGCGCCCAAAGTAATCGCCCCGCCTTAGCAGGTGCTGGAACCTGCCAGCGCGCGCCGGAAGCATCATTCCAGGATCTTCTGTTTGACGATCGCCAGGTAGTCTCCGGCGGCTTCCTCGAAGCCGAAATCCAGCCAGTACGCTTTCAGGGCCGTCGTCGCCGCTTCATATTCAGGAGATTTTTCGTCTGGAAAAGCTCCGCTGGTCGCCGGAGCTGCATGAAGCACAACCAGGTCAGCGGACCTGCCGATCGTCTCGATAATTGCGTGCAAAGCCGAGTAGCCGATCCTGTCGCCCCGGTATTCAGGAAGGATTTCCAGGGATGATACGACCATCAGGTCACCGCCGTACTGGAGATACTCGGCCACCAAGTCCGGGCGGTCACTCGTCAGCATCTCGGCGACCAGCTCCATTTCCCGGTCCGCTCCGTCGGCTGCCACGGCGAGGTTGAGCATCCCTGCCTTTGGCACAAGGTAGACGGCCGCGCTTCCGACTTGGACGTCGTCTTCGTTGTGTCCGCCGCTAATGGTGATTTCCCACCGCATCGGAAGGTCAGCCGGATCGTGCTCGGGGCCGGGGGCGCCGCGATACCGGAGCCTGTACTCGAAGGTCAGCAATTCCGGATCGATCGCGGTCATGACGCCATCCTTGAGTTAACTCCAACGATGCTTACAGGGGAAGTTTATGCCCGGAGCGGCCCAGGAATCTCGACTTCGTTCGATTGCAGCGACAGCCGCTGCCCCTGACGCGCGGATTAGGATAGGCAACGTGAACGAGACGCTTCCTCCTTGCCCGGATTGCTCAAGCGAATACACGTATGAGATGGGTGCTCTCCTGGTCTGCCCTGAATGCGGCCACGAATGGTCAGCGGCGCCGGCTGAAGCGGACGGGCCGGGGGAGCGGGTCATCAGGGACGCCGTGGGAAACGTGCTGGCCGACGGCGACACCGTTACCGTGGTCAAGGACCTCAAGGTCAAGGGCAGCTCCACCGTCATCAAGGTTGGCACCAAGGTGCGCGGCATCCGCCTCCTGGACGGCGTGGGCGACCACGACATTGACTGCAAAATCGACGGTGTGGGTCCCATGCAGCTGAAGTCCGGTGTGGTGAAAAAGGTTTAGGGACCGACCGCAGTACGAGCCACGGAAACGTCACCGAGCCCTGCCGAAGCCCGTCGTGTGCCATTTCCGGCTTCCGCCCCCCATGTCCTCGTGATAGGGGAATGCCGGTGAAATGGTGTATGTTGCATTCCCGTCAGATAAGAACGTCAGAGAAGAGAATGAACCAAGTGGCAACCGATTACGACGAAGTACGATCCGACGTCAAAGAATCTCAGGACAGGTCCCTCGAAGCGCTTCAGTCCGCGAACGCCCCGGACGCCCGCAGCGTCGTCCGCGAGCTGGACGAGGCTGACGCCATGGACGGCGCCGTCACCCCGGGCGGAGAGTTTGTCGCCGAGGAACTGGTCGTCCAGGTCGTACCCCAGGCGGAGGACGAATTCACCTGCTACTCCTGTTTCCTGGTCCGGCACCGGTCCCAAATTGCGCGTGAGAAGGACGGCCACGCATACTGCACTGAATGTGAAGGCTAAGGCGGAACCACGCGCCGGGCTGCTCCCGGATCCGGAATGATGCACGGTGCCGCCGCGGCGACAGATCCGCGGCCGCATCACGAAGATGACTGCGAAGAGTATGTGCCTCTCAGGCCTTCGGGGCAGAACTTGCTGCGGCTGCCCCGAAATTTCACGGGCAGGGTTGCCGCAGAAAGTTGCCGCCGGCAGAACCTCTTCTCCCGTCATGAAGCGTTCGTGCCGCCAAAACGGACCCTCATAAATCGAACAGAAGAGGGGATGGAGCTTCCGAAAGCCCAGAGCCCCGAGATCCGTGAAGAAGTGAGTACTGGCTGATACTTCTTCAGCCCGAGGGTTGCGGCGAGAGTTCTTTCGGGATTAAAAATCCCCCGGACGCCCGGTGCCGTCCCAGTAAGAGGGTGGCGTCCAACATGACATGGTGTCTCCGGAACAGCTCCCAGCCGACTCTCTCCGACGAGTCAAGCCTAAGTTCGTTGCCGCAAGCAAGCAAGTGGGTAGCGGCTTCTGGAGGTCTGATGTCGCATTCCGAAGAAGGGTTCATTCCCGTCCGCCGGTGACGGTGCGGGTTTTGGCGGGCGGCCTGCACCGAATTCGCGGTAWGTTTGCTCAGTAGCCTGCCCCTCGAGGGGCACGGCATATTCGGCATTGGCAGGCAGTAAAGAACAGGCGGCGGCATCAGGTGACGGAAAACAGCCTTGGGCACCTACTGGGCAGGCTGCGGAGGTACCCGGACGTTGAGGCCACCAACCTGCAGGCATGGGACGCCACCGACACGCTGCTGCTGGAAACGGCCGCCGACTTCCTGACGCCCGAGAGCAGCGTTGCGGTCCTCGGCGACCGCTACGGGGCTCTCGCGCTGGGGCTGCTCGCTGGCCGTGCGTCACCGCCTGCGCGGGTTCGGGTGCACCAGGATCTCATCACGGGGGAGCGTGCACTCCGCAACAATGCTGCTGCACTCGGCGTCGACGCCGGGTTTGTGCAGCTGCCCCTGGGGGCAGCGCTGCTGGACGGCGCGGACATCGTTCTGCTGCAGCTTCCCAAGACGCTCGCCGAGCTCGAGGAAATTTCCGACGCCGTGGCGCGGTACGCGTCCGCTGGGACCGTGCTGCTTGCCGGCGGTCGGGTTAAGCACATGTCCCTGGGCATGAACGCGGTGCTGGGGAGGTATTTTGAAACCGTCCAGCCGCAGCTGGCGCGGCAGAAGTCACGGCTCCTCGTGGCATCGGGGCCAATGCCCGGGCAGCCAGCGTCGCCGTATCCGGTGATGGAGTACAACGCCGAGCTGGATCTCACCGTCTGTGCGCACGGTGCCGTATTCGCCGGCACCAGGCTGGATATCGGAACGCGCTTCCTGCTGGAGTTTCTTCCGGCGATCCCTGCGGCCGGCAGCGCAGTGGATCTGGGCTGCGGCACCGGGATCCTGGCGGCCATGTATGCGCGAGCCCATCCGGAGTCGGCGGTGACGGCCACGGACCAATCAGCGGCGGCAGTTGCGTCCGCGGCGGCCACGGCAGCGGCGAATGGCCTGGACAGGCAGATCACTGTGCTTCAGGACGACGCGATGAGCTCTGTTCCGGCCGGCAGCGCCGACCTCATCCTGCTAAATCCCCCCTTCCACCTTGGAGCGAGCGTCCACGCCGGTGCGGGGATCAAGATGTTCGAGGCCGCGGCCCGGGTGCTGGCTCCCGGCGGTGAGCTGTGGACGGTCTTCAACAGCCACCTGCCGTACTTGCCGGCTCTCGAAAGGCTGGTTGGACCGACCCGCATCAAAGGCAGGAACCCGAAATTCACGGTGGCTGCCAGCACCAAACTGCACGGCAGCTAAGCGTCGCCCCCGGCACGGGCTGCCCTCCGCCTTGGTCCGCGAGTGGGACATACCCGTATACCGGTAGGTAACGTACGATTCAGACATCGATAGTGACGCACCGACGATGCTTAGGGGATTCATTGACCGAGATCCGCCAGCCCACACCGCGGCGCGGAACCAACCTGCCCCGCATGGGTGACTTCAACCTGACAGTCATCCTGGACGCGATCCGGCGATCCTCAGGAGGCCTCAGCCGCGTCGAGCTGGCGCAGATCGTAGGCCTGTCGCCGCAGACCATCTCGAACATTTCCCGCCGGCTGCTGGACCAGAACCTCATTGTCGAGGCAGGGAAAGAGGGGAGCGGGCCAGGAAAGCCACGGACCATCCTGCGACTTAATCCGTCGGGTATGTATGCGGTGGGTGTGCACCTGGATCCCGCCGTCGCAACCTCCGTGCTGCTGGACCTCACAGGTGCAGTGGTTCAGCATTCGCAGATCAAGACTCCGGACGACGGCAATCCGGATGCCGTCATCTCCGCCATCGCCGCGGAGATCGAACAACTCGTGGACGCTTCCGGCGTGGACCGGGACAAAATAGCCGGCCTCGGGGTGGCTACTCCGGGTCCGATCAACCATGACCACGGCACCGTGGTGGAGCCGCCGTTGCTGAACGGCTGGGACAGCGTTCCGCTCCGGGACGCGCTGGCCGAAGCCACGGGGATGTCGGTGCTCATGGACAAGGACGTGACCAGCGCCGCCGTGGCGGAAACCTGGGCTGGCGGCCCCAGCGGCACGGGCAGTTTCATCTTCATGTACATGGGCACGGGAATCGGCTGCGGCATTGTCCTCAACGACGAGGTGGTCCGCGGTACGTCGGGTAACGCCGGAGAAATCGGCCACATCATCGTTGATCCGGACGGGCCGCCCTGCGACTGCGGCCTTCGTGGCTGCGTAAAGTCCTCTTGCATTCCCCAGGTCCTCGTGGCCGAAGCCCAGGCTGCCGGAATCCTGGACAACTCAAGTCCGTTGACGAGCGGGCCTGCGGTGCAGGACGGTTTTGCATTGCTCTGCGAGGCTGCCGAGGCGGGAAACGGGGCGGCCGCTGCGATCATCGACAAGTCTGCGGCGCTCGTGGCACGGGCAGCGGCGGTGGTGGCCAATACGCTCGACGTCGACCGCGTGGTGTTCGGCGGACCATTCTGGGCTCCGCTGTCACGGCGCTACTTGGACCAGGTTCCCGAACTGATCAATCAGAACAGCGACGCGGGGAACATCCATGGCATTGAAGTGGTGGGCACGGGTGTGGGGGAGGATGTGGGGGCCGTGGGCGCTGCGTGCCTCGTCCTCGAGCACACGCTGGCTCCGCGGGCGCAGCGGCTGCTGCTGGAGGGCTGAGGTTTCGGGCCGGCCGACTAGTGCCGGGGGCAGCCCTAATCGATGTCCTCGACAATCGTTCCGTACGGAATGGTGTCGTCAAGGTGCGCCTGGTGCCCCTTCGGAATGAACAGCACACGCACGCCATGGAGCTTGTCGGCGGCGGACTGCATGAGGATCGGACGGACCATGTCAACGAAGCTTGGGTCCTTGCCGACGAGATATTCCTGATAGCTGGCTGGTAGCTGGATCATGGCAAAAGAATAGACCCGTTCCCCCTGCATAGGGAGGGTAACGGCTACTTCTGCGGCGCCGGAAGCGGGACTGGACGACGCCGGGACCAACGTCGTCCGGACCATCCGGGCTGATACGCCCCGGTTGACCGCTGTCATGCCATCTGGCCCAGGCGGGCGCCTTGAGCGAAGAATGTTCTGTGCAGGGCACAACCGGAGGCGTAAGACTGCGTCTTAATTCGATGCCGACTTGAACCGGCCCCCAACTGGCTTCTAAAGTTCTATACAAGTTACCGAGGTAACGTGTCAGCGATCCTCCGCTGTGGTCCTGCCGCCCGTCGGCAGCCAAGGAGGGTGTGGGTGCCCCCATGTGGGCCTGACATTTGCTCACGGACTGCTTTTATTCAGGCGTAACAGTCGCGGCTGCGCCCTGCCGAAGTACGTTCCGTGTTCCCCAAACTCAATTCATTGACCGCACACTGCACGGGCCACCGCCACGGCAGTGCCGCTTTCAATGGCCCATAGCCAAGGACGCAAATGTCACCACCCAGCCTTATTGAGACCCATCCAAATCTTTCCGACACCGCCCCTGTTGCGCTGTCGTATGAGCTCTTCCCTCCCCGGTCGCCCGCGGCTGCGGAAACGTTGTGGACGACCATCCGCGAGCTGGAGACGACGGACCCCGACTACGTGTCCGTCACCTACGGTGCCAGCGGCTCCAACCGGGACACCGCGGTCGAACTCATCAACCGCCTGGTCCTGGAAACCACCCTCCGCCCTCTGGCCCACCTGACCTGCGTCGGAAACACGCCGTCGGAACTTGCCGAAATCATCGGCGAGCTGCTTGACGCCGGAGTACGCGGCATCCTTGCCCTGCGCGGCGACCAGCCCAAGGACAGCGGTGAACCGGTCAGCGGCTCCCTTCGCTACGCTCAGGACCTGATCGAACTGATCCGGCGGGTTGAGCAGCGGCGGTCGGCGCTGCTGTGCGCCGGCAAGGTGGCAGTCGGCGTGGCGGCCTATCCCACCCGGCACCCGGAATCCCCGAGCGAGGCACACGACGTCGAGGTACTGCTGGCCAAGCAGCGCTCAGGCGCGGACTTCGCCATCACCCAGGTGTTCTTCCGCACCGAGCAGTACGCGGACCTCATCACGAGGGCCCGCCGCGCCGGAGTCACGATCCCCATCATCCCAGGCGTCATGCCGCTCACGAGCCTGCGCCGGCTGAAGCGGCTGGGCGAGCTGACCGGCGTCGAACCGGCTCCGGAGCTCATCGAGCGGCTGGCCGCGGCGGATTCCGATGCCGAGCGCCTGCGCATCGGTGTGGGCGCCACGGTGGACCTGGCCAACGCCGCACTGGATGCCGGAGCCCCCGGCCTGCACCTGTACACGTTCAATGAACACCAGAGCGCGCTGGAGGTACTGGACAAGCTCTCGCTCGTCCGTCCGGCACGCTCGGCCAGCCGCCTCAACGCGATCGCCCGCCGCCAGCTCGCCAGCTGACCACGGCCAGCTGACCCCACCCCAAGACCTGCACGCCTTCCCACCCATTCAAGGAAATTCACATGACTGAGAAGAACACCCCGTTCCCGTCCGCCTCAATCCTCGGCTACCCCCGCATCGGCCGCCGCCGCGAACTCAAGAAGGCCGTCGAAGCCTACTGGGCCGGCAAGATCGACGCCGCCGCCCTCGACGCCGCAGCCAAGGAAATCCAGCTGGGCACGGCCAAGCGCCTGCAGGGCCTGGGCCTGACCGAAGCGGCCGCCGTTCCCGGCACGTTCTCCTTCTACGACCAGGTGCTCGACGCCGCTGCTCACCTCGGCGCCGTGCCGGCCCGTTTCGGCAACCTCCTCAACGCTGAGGGCCAGCTGGACATCGATGGCTACTTCACCCTGGCCCGCGGCAACAAGGACGAGCAGCCGCTGGAAATGACCAAGTGGTTTGACACCAACTACCACTACCTGGTGCAGGAAATCGGCCCGGAGACCAACTTCGCGCTGACCTCCAACCGCATCGTTGAAGAGTTCGAATACGCCCTGGCCAACGGTGTGGAGACCCGTCCCTACATCGTGGGGCCCGTCACCTTCCTGCTGCTCAGCAAGGCTTCCGACGACGCCCCGGCCGGCTTTAGCCCGCTGTCGCGCCTCGAGGATGTACTCCCCATCTACACCGCGCTGCTCGAGAAGCTGGCCGCTGCCGGCGCCAGCTGGGTCCAGCTGGACGAGCCGGCCCTGGTTGTCGACCAGGAAACCTCCGCGCAGGAGATCCAGGCCGCCGTTGCCCGCTCTTACGAAGTCCTCTCCGCGGCCGGCCAGCGCCCGCAGCTGTTCGTCTCCGCCCCGTACGGCGCCCTGAACGGCCAGCTCGGCACCCTCGCGGCCACCAACATCGACGCCCTGCACATCGACGTCTTCAAGGGCGCCGTCCCGTCCGCCGCAGCACTGGCGGCACTGGGCAGCAAGACCCTGGTTGCCGGCGTCGTGGACGGCCACAACATCTGGCGCAACGATCTTGCAGCCTCTGCCGACAAGATCGCCGAACTGAAGAAGTCGGTGGCCAAGCTGGCCATCAGCACCTCCACCTCCACCCAGCACGTCCCGCACGACGTCGAGGAAGAGGCACAGCTGTCCGAGCAGCTCCGCAGCTGGCTGGCATTCGCCGACCAGAAGGCCGTTGAGGTTGTGACCCTTGCCGGTCTGCTCACCGACGCCGCCGCCGTGCAGCCGGCCATCGATGAGGCCACCCGCATCATCGCCTCGCGCGCCGCCGCCGAGGGCGTCCAGCGCGCCGACGTCCGGGCCCGTACCGCCGCCCTGACCCCGGCCGACTTCAACCGCTCCGAGTACTCGGTCCGCGAAGCCGCCCAGGAAGAGGCCCTGCACCTGCCGCCGCTGCCCACCACCACCATCGGCTCCTTCCCGCAGACCTCCGAAATCCGTTCGGCCCGTGCCCGCAACAACAAGGGCGACCTCACCAACGAGCAGTACGAGCAGCTCATGAAGGACGAGATCAAGCGCGTCGTCGAGCTGCAGGAAGAGCTCGGCTACGACGTCCTGGTGCACGGCGAGCCCGAGCGCAACGACATGGTGCAGTACTTCGCCGAGAACCTCGAAGGCTTCGACGTCACGGTCCACGGCTGGGTCCAGTCCTACGGCTCACGCTGCACCCGCCCGTCCATCCTCTGGGGCGACGTCACCCGCAGCGCCCCCATCACGGTGGCCTGGGCCGAGTACGCCCAGTCGCTGACCAGCAAGCCGATGAAGGGCATGCTCACCGGTCCGGTCACCATCCTGGCGTGGTCCTTCGTCCGCGACGACCAGCCGCTGGGCGAAACCGCCAACCAGGTCGGCCTGGCGCTGCGCGACGAGATCGCCGACCTCGAAGCCGCCGGCATCAAGGTCATCCAGGTGGACGAGCCTGCCCTGCGCGAACTCCTGCCCCTGCGCAAGGCCGACCAGGCCGCTTACCTGGACTGGTCCGTGAACTCGTTCCGCCTGGCCACCGCCGGTGCCGCCGACGCCACCCAGATCCACACCCACCTGTGCTACTCCGAGTTCGGCGCCATCATCGACGCCATTGACGGACTGGACGCGGACGTCACCTCCATCGAGGCTGCACGCTCCCGCATGGAGGTCGTCCACGACCTCGAGTCCCACGGCTTCGGCCGCGGCGTCGGCCCGGGCGTCTACGACATCCACTCGCCGCGCGTTCCGGGCGAGCAGGAAGTCACCGAGCTGCTGAGCACGGCCGTCAAGCACGTTCCGTCCCGCCAGCTCTGGGTCAACCCCGACTGCGGCCTGAAGACCCGCGGCTACGCCGAGACCGAAGAGTCCCTGCGCAACCTCGTCGCAGCCACCAAGACGGTCCGCGCGGAACTGCTGGAAGCAGCAAAGTAGGAACCAGCAACCACGCACGGCGGCGGGCGGTCACCTTTTTGGTGACCGCCCGCCGTCGGCGTCTAATCATCGATTGCTGAGCAAACGCCGTTCTGAGCCCTCAAAAGGGCCGTTATGGAGCAATCGATTCGACTTGGGGATGGGTTCAGGACTCCCAGACGATTTCGTCGTCCACCACGCCGTCCTCATCCGCAGACGCCACGAGCAGTTCGTCAGTGAAATGGGAACCCAGTGTGAAGTCGAGGACGAAGTAGCGCTCGGGCTGGCCCGGGTAGATTCCCACGTGGCCCAGCTTCAGAGCCTTCAGGAACACCGCATTGGTGAGCTGGCTTTTGTCTGAGACGCCGAAGACCTTCTGCAGGTGCTCATCCTTGATGGCATTGCAGTGGAAGCGGAGATACTCCTGGGGGCTCGTCCCCTCCTGCTCCAGCTCTTCCGCGATCATCTCCCGGACCTCGTCCACGAGCTCGGGCAGGTAGCGCAAACGGTAGTCCACCTTGTGCATGGCCGCCTCATCGAAGTGGTCATGGGCGTTGATGTTGAGGTCCAGCTCAAGGCGTTGGCCAGCCACCTCGTGCTCCGCGGCGACGTTATGGTCCCGGCCGTGGTTGAGCTCGATCTCTCCGAAGTGCTGGCTCGCTACCTTGGTGGTCATATCTTCAACATAGACCCGAAAAGCGGTGCATTCCAGCTTCGGGGATTATTTATCTGGAGACCCCAGGCTGCCCAGCGTGTCAGCCAGCAGGTCCACGAAGAGCTGAACCCGGGCGGTCTTCTTGTCGTTGATCAGCAGTGCGAAGACGTTGCGGGCCAGCCTGATCTCCGGGACGTCCAGCACCACCACGCCGGCCGGCCGGTGGCGCAGCGCAAGCTCAGGTACCAGTGCGGCGCCCAGCCCGGAGGCCGCCATTTCAAGGCTGGCGTGGAAGTCATCGCTGTAGGCCACCACGCGGGGGTGCAGGTTGCAGCTGGCGAAGAGCCGTTCGATCACCGTGGCGTCGCTCGTGCCCGGGTGGTGCATGATCCAGGGCATGTCGGAGAGGTGGTCCGCGGCCACTTTGGCCTCAGTGCGGAAGCCCCATCCGGTGGGTAGGACCACCCGGAAGTTGTCGTCGCCGATCCACTGCCGGTTGATGGTGTGCGGCCACGCCAGCCCGGACTGGCCCACCTGGTACACGAGCGCCACGTCCACGTCGCCGCCTGTACGCAGGCCCTGGATGGTCTGGGCGGGTTCGGCCACGGAAACCCGGAGGTCGATGCCGAGACCTTTCCACGCCGGATTCTTCAGGATCCGCGGGAGGACGTAGGTGGCAAGGCTGGGAAAGATTCCGAGCCTCAGCTCCTGGCTGGTGGTGTCGTGGGTTTTGGACGCGGCGGCCATCAGCGCCTCAATGTCGGTGAGGACCTTGGCCGCGTGGCGGGCCATCACCAGGGCGGCATCGGTGGGCACCACGCTCCGTGCCGAACGCTGGAACAGGTGCACTCCCGTGTCCCGTTCGAGGGCCGACATCTGCTGGGAAACGGCCGAGGCCGTATACCCGAGCCTGCTCGCCGCGGCCGCGAAGGATCCCAGCCTGGTGACCTCCAGCAAGGTCCTCAAATGTACGGGGTTAACCACCAGCTCACCTTACTCTCGGTACCGTTTACCAGCGAAAAAATTGCCCACCCATCCGTGTGACTGATGGCTCCGAATAGCCCCTGAGTAGTCAATCAGCGGCAGCTGTTCAGCAAAGGAGCAAAGATTGTCACCCAGCCCAGCACGGAGTGGAGACGAGAGCCGGCGCATCGCCGTCGTCGGCAGCGGGGTGGCGGGCCTGACGGCCGCGCACATCCTCAGTCGGCGTGACCACGTCACCCTCTTCGAGGCGGAAGCCAGGCCCGGCGGCCACGCCCACACCCACGACGTCCCACAGACTTCGGGGACGCTCGCCGTGGATACGGGCTTCATCGTGCACAACAACCGCACCTACCCCAACCTCATCCGGCTGTTCGGCGAACTGGGTGTCGAAACGCAGGATTCGGACATGACCATGAGCATCAGGTGCGACGGCTGCGGCCTCGAGTACGCCGGGGCCAGGGGAGCCGCCGGCGTCTTTGCCCGGCCAGCCAACCTGCTGCGTCCCCAGTACCTGCGGATGCTGGCCGAGATCCTGCGCTTCTGGCGAAAGGCGCGCGCACTACTGTCCTCCGCCGCCCCAGAAGACGGCGGCGAGGAAACGCTGGGCGCCTTTCTGGACCGGGAAAAGTTCAGCGATTACTTCACAGCCCACTTCATGGCGCCGGTGGTGAGCGCCGTGTGGTCCTGCGACCCGACGACCGCGCTCGCCTATCCGGCACGGTATCTCTTCACCTTCCTGGATCACCACGGCATGCTCGGCATTAAGGGTTCGCCGCAGTGGAAGACCGTGAAGGGAGGCTCGCGCAGTTACGTTGACCGCGTGGTCGCGGGTTTGCAGGAGGTCCGCCTCGGCAGCCCCGTGCTGGCGGTGCGTCGCACCGGATCCGGCGTGGAAATCACGACGGCGGCCGGCACCGAAGAGTTCGACGCCGCCGTCATCGCCGCGCACCCGCGCGAGGCACTGGCCATGATGGCGGAGCCGACGCCGGACGAAGTCAGGATCCTGGGCGACATGTCCTATTCTGTGAACCACATCAAGTTCCATCGTGATCCCGCCGTTCTGCCGCGCACGGAAGCGGCCCGCGCGTCCTGGAATTACCGGCTTCCTTCCTGCGGGGCCCGCCCGGACCACGTGCTGGTCAGCTATGACCTCACCCGCCTCCAGCGGCTCAGCCCGGACGACGGCGGCAGCTATATCGTGAGCCTTGGCGAATCCGACCTTATCGAACCGGGAGCCGTACTGCAGGACCTCGTCTATGAGCACCCCCAGTACACGCCGGAATCTGTGACTGCGCAGGGCCGCCTTGGTGAACTCGGCGATTCCCGGCTCGCGTTCGCCGGCGCCTACCACGGCTGGGGCTTCCATGAGGACGGTGCAGCGTCCGGGGTTCGGGCGGCAGCGCTGCTGGGCCGGGACTGGGAAGCGCCCGCTGACCGGCACGAGGTGCTGGAAGCCGGGCGGCCGGCGGAGCTTGTCCCATGACGGCGGCCATCTACCGCACCAGCATCCGCCACGTGCGGCGGGATCCGCTGGAGAACGCCTTCACCTACCGAAGCTACAGCTGGTTCGTGGATCTTGACGCGTTGCCCCTGCTGCCCTGGTGGCTGCGTCCGCTCGCCGGCTTCCATGCCAAGGACCACCTGGGGGACCCGGCGGCCAGCATCCGGGAGAACGTTGACCGCTTCCTCGCCGTTAACGGTGCGAAGCCCGACGGCGGCAAGGTCACCATGCTGGCCAACGCCAGGGTGCTGGGACAGGTCTTCAACCCCATCAGCCTCTTCTGGTGCCACGGCGCTGACGGCGCGCTGCACGCCGTGATCGCCGAGGTCCACAACACCTATGGCGAACGGCACTGCTACCTGCTGCATCCGGATGAGGCCGGACGTGCCAGGACCGACAAGGACTTCTACGTCTCCCCGTTCAACGAGGTGGACGGCAGCTACCGGATGAACCTGCCTGAACCTGACGGGAACCTCGCCGTCGCGGTGGTGCTTGAACGTGCCGGGCGCAAGCCGTTTACCGCCGCCATGACCGGGGTAGGCCAGGCCGCCACTCCGCGCAGCATCCTCGCCGCGGCGCTCGCCGTTCCGTTGGCACCTCTCCGCCTTGTGCTGCAGATCCATTGGCAGGGAATCAAACTCTGGGCCCGCGGATTGCCCATCATCAACCGCCCCCACCACCCATCACAGGAGGCAGTCTCATGACACTCACAGACCCGACCTACCAGGGAAACGCATCCGGTCCGTTCCGGATCCCGGCTGCTCCGGCGGCCATCGACGCCGAGGTGTGGCCCGGCGTCGCCCGTCCTCCTGCAGGAGCGAAGGCGGCCCTTGCCGGCAAGGCGGCCGGCGCGCTGTTCAGGGGTGCCGCCCGGCGGCTGCCGCTGCGCATTGAGTACCCCGACGGGTCCGTGCTGGGGACCGGGGACGCCGGCTCGCCGGTGATGACCATGGTCAGGCCGGAGGATTTCGACGCCCGCATCGGCGATAACGGCCTGATCGGGCTGGGGGAGTCTTTCATGGCCGGGGACTGGGAGGCGTCCGACCTCGCCGGCGTCCTGGAGGTCTTTGCCTCCTCTCTGGACACGCTCATCCCGGTGCCGCTGCAGAAGCTGCGCAGCCTTTACCTGCCGCGGGCGCCGCGCCAGGAACGCAACACGGAGCAGAACACCCGGGGCAACATCTCGCGCCACTACGATCTCTCCAACGAGCTCTTCTCCAACTTCCTGGACACCACCATGAGCTACTCCTCGGGGCTGTTTGCCGCCGGAGCCGGCCCGCTGCCGGAAGTCGGCTGGGATGCACTGGCCTCCGCCCAGCAGGCCAAGATCGACAGGCTGCTGGACAAGGCCGGGGTGGGCCAGGGGACCCGGCTCCTGGAGATCGGCACGGGCTGGGGTGAGCTCGCCCTACGCGCCGCTGCCCGCGGCGCCACCGTGTACACGGTGACGCTGTCCAGCGAGCAGCAGGCGCTGGCACAGCAGCGCATCGAGGAAGCCGGTTACTCAGGCCGGGTCACGGTGGCCCTGCAGGATTACCGCGCGGTGGAAGGCGAGTACGACGCCGTCGTCTCCGTCGAAATGATTGAAGCGGTGGGCTATGAGTACTGGCCGGTCTACTTCCAGACCATCGACCGGGTGCTGGCTCCCGGCGGCAAGGTGGCCATCCAGGCCATCACCATGCCGCACGGCCGCATGCTCGCCACGCGGAATGCCTACACCTGGGTGCACAAGTACATCTTCCCCGGCGGGTTCCTTCCTTCCGTGCGGGCGATCGAGAGCGTCACCGAGCAGCACACCACGCTCCGTGTCCGGGAACGCCGGGGGATGGGTGACCACTACGCGGCCACGCTGCGGCTGTGGGAGGAGCGGTTCCTGGTCCGCTCCCGCGAAGTGCGGGAGCTCGGGTTCGACGAAGTCTTCCAGCGGATGTGGCTGTTCTACCTGTGCTACTCGCGGGCCGGTTTCCAGTCCGGCTACCTGGACGTGCAGCAGATCGTCCTGGACCGCCGGGAGGCACAGCTCTAGATTTGCCGTTTCCTTAATCACAAGGAGGGGCCCGGAAGCATGCTTTCGGGCCTCTTCTGCGTGCCCCGGACCACAATTCCTGGCCTGCGCGGGCACGTTCGACACGCCGTCTTCCGCACGACACGCAGGCGTTTAAATGTGTCTAAGTACTCCACAGGGTGTGGATTTCGTCCTCGAAAAAGCCGGAAATCCGGACATTTTGGCGACCCTTGCCTGTGGATTAAAAGTGCATTAAATGACATACTTGTAATACATCATCTAGGGGTTCCGCTGGGGGCCTTGCACTACATGTAGTATCGACATACAGATTGAGCGGGAGACCGGCGCAGCCAGTATCGGACAGGGATTTCAGTTCCAGGCCGATTCCAGTTCCAGGCCAGAGTCCACCGCAACGATGAACAAAGACTTCAAGCAAGACAAGACGTCAAGAGTACAGAAGCAGTGACTTCGACAAAGGGGACAGGGACCATGACCGTTACGGTTTACACGAAGCCGGCCTGTGTTCAGTGCAACGCAACCTACCGCGCGCTGGATAAGAAAGGCATCACCTACCAGAGCGTGGACATCTCCCAGGACGCGGACGCCCTCGAGCGCCTGAAGTCATTGGGATACATGCAGGCTCCGGTTGTCGTGACGGACCAGGACCACTGGTCAGGCTTCCGCCCGGACAAGATCGAAGAGCTGGCGCTGAGCGCCGCCGCTTCGGTGGCCTAGGCTTCATCCGCCGTTTCCGGCAAAGAACTTTACGTAGATGAGGTGACCCCCATGGCAGCGCCGGCACTTGCCGATGCGCCGTTCGCAGCGGATGTTGCGAATACGACGCCCATGAACCGGACATCCAGTCACCTCATCTACTTCTCCTCGTCCTCCGAGAACACCAAGCGCTTCATCGACAAGCTGGGTACGGACGCCGCCAGGATTCCGCTGCATCAGAAGGACCAGCCGCTCACGGCTTCCGAGCCGTTTGTGCTGGTACTCCCGACGTACGGCGGAACCGGCGGCGAAGGCTCCGTACCCAAGCAAGTCATCAGGTTCCTGAACAACCCGCTGAACCGCAGCCTGCTCAGGGGCGTCATCGGGGCGGGAAATACGAATTTCGGGGACAACTACTGCATGGCGGGGGACATCATCGCTGCCAAGTGCCAGGTCCCGCACCTATATCGTTTCGAACTCATGGGGACGCCGGAAGACGTCGACCGTGTACAAAAAGGATTGGAAGAGTTTTGGACACGACTGTCGCAGACACAGAAGTAACCAGGTCCGAAGGAAGGGACACGCCCATGGATTCGGTCGCCGGTGCGGTTGAACAGCAGGAGAAGCCGGCACTGCCCGCCGCCTACAAGGGCCTGGGCTACCACGAGCTCAACGCCATGCTGAACCTGTACGGTCCCAACGGCGAGATCCAGTTCGAGGCGGACCGTGAGGCCGCCCACCAGTACTTCCTGCAGCACGTGAATAACAACACGGTCTTCTTCCATGACCTCGAGGAGAAGCTCGACTACCTGGTGAAGAACCAGTACTACGAGCGCGAGACTCTCGACCAGTACACGATGAACTTCATCCGTGAGCTCTACAACCGCGCGTACAAGAAGAAGTTCCGCTTCGAGACCTTCCTGGGCGCGTTCAAGTTCTACACGTCCTACACGCTGAAGACGTTCGACGGCAAGCGTTTCCTCGAGCGCTACGAGGACCGCGTTTGCATGGTGGCCCTGCACCTGGCCCGCGGCGACGAGCAGCTGGCGCTGCAGATGGTTGACGAGATCATCGAGGGCCGCTTCCAGCCGGCCACCCCCACGTTCCTGAACGCCGGTAAGCGCCAGCGCGGCGAGCTGGTCTCCTGCTTCCTGCTCCGCATCGAAGACAACATGGAGTCGATCGGCCGCTCCATCAACTCGGCCCTGCAGCTGTCCAAGCGCGGCGGCGGCGTGGCGTTCGCGCTGACCAACATCCGCGAGGTTGGCGCGCCCATCAAGCAGATCGAGAACCAGTCCTCCGGCGTCATCCCCGTGATGAAGCTCCTCGAAGACAGCTTCTCCTACGCCAACCAGCTCGGTGCGCGCCAGGGTGCCGGCGCCGTGTACCTGCACGCCCACCACCCGGACATCTACCGGTTCCTGGACACCAAGCGCGAGAACGCGGACGAGAAGATCCGCATCAAGACCCTCTCGCTCGGCGTCGTGATCCCGGACATCACCTTCGAGCTGGCCAAGAAGGACGAGGACATGTACCTGTTCTCGCCGTACGACGTCGAACGGGTCTACGGGATGCCGTTCTCCGACGTCTCGGTCACCGAGAAGTACTACGAGATGGTGGACGATTCCCGGATCAAGAAGACCAAGATCAAGGCCCGAGAGTTCTTCCAGACCCTCGCCGAGATCCAGTTCGAATCCGGCTACCCGTACATCATGTTCGAGGACACCGTGAACCGGGAAAACCCGATCGACGGCAAGATCATCATGTCCAACCTGTGCTCCGAGATCCTCCAGGTTTCGCAGCCCACGACGTACCATGACGACCTGTCCTACGACGAGACCGGCAAGGACATCTCCTGCAACCTGGGGTCGCTGAACATCGCGAAGACCATGGATTCGCCGGACTTCGGCCTGACCATCGAGACGGCCATCCGCTCGCTCTCGGCTGTTTCGGACATGTCCAACATCACGTCGGTTCCGTCCATCGCCCGCGGCAACGACCAGAGCCACGCCATCGGCCTGGGCCAGATGAACCTGCACGGCTACCTGGCCCGCGAGCGGGTTCACTACGGTTCCGAAGAGGGCCTGGACTTCACCAACATCTACTTCTACTCGGTGGTGTACCACGCGGTCCGTGCCTCGAATAAGCTGTCCATCCAGACGGGCCAGACGTTCGGCGGGTTCGAGAAGTCCAAGTACGCCTCCGGCGAGTTCTTCGACAAGTACACGAACCAGGAATGGGTCCCGCAGACCGCCAAGGTCGCGGAACTGTTCAAGAACATCCACATCCCCACCCAGGATGACTGGCGCGAGCTGAAGGCTTCCGTCATGGAGCACGGCATCTACAACCAGAACCTGCAGGCCGTCCCGCCGACGGGCTCGATCTCCTACATCAACAACTCCACCTCCTCGATCCACCCGGTGGCGTCCAAGATCGAGATCCGCAAGGAAGGCAAGCTGGGCCGCGTGTACTACCCGGCGCCGTACCTGACGAACGACAACCTGGAGTACTACCAGGACGCGTACGAGATCGGCTACGAGAAGGTCATCGACACCTACGCCGCTGCCACGCAGCACGTGGACCAGGGCCTGTCCTTGACGCTGTTCTTCAAGGACACCGCCACTACGCGCGACATCAACAAGGCCCAGATCTACGCCTGGAAAAAGGGCATCAAGACCATCTACTACATTCGTCTCCGCCAGCTCGCGCTGGAAGGGACCGAGGTGGATGGCTGCGTCAGCTGCATGCTTTAAGATTCAACTAAATTGTGACAGTACGACGGCGGGCAGCCGCCCGCCGTCGTACGCTTAACTTAACGAAGAACCCAACTTTTAGGGGATGACATGACCGAAAAGGTCAAGCTGCTTAGCCACGTCGAGGCGATCAACTGGAACCGCATCCAGGACGACAAAGACGTGGACGTCTGGAACCGCCTGGTCAACAACTTCTGGCTCCCGGAGAAGATCCCGCTGTCCAACGACGTCCAGTCGTGGGCGACGCTGACCCCAGACGAGCAGCAGCTCACCATGCGCGTGTTTACCGGCCTTACCCTGCTGGACACCATCCAGGGCACCGTCGGGGCCGTCAGCCTGATCCCGGACGCGATCACCCCGCACGAAGAGGCCGTCTACACGAACATCGCCTTCATGGAGTCCGTGCACGCGAAGAGCTACTCCTCCATCTTCTCCACACTGGCCTCTACCAAGGAGATCGACGAGGCGTTCCGCTGGTCCACCGAAAACGTAAACCTTCAGAAGAAGGCCCAGATCGTCATGGACTACTACCAGGGCGACGATCCGCTGAAGCGTAAGGTGGCCTCCACGCTGCTGGAGAGCTTCCTGTTCTACTCGGGCTTCTATCTGCCGATGTACTGGTCCTCACGGGCCAAGCTGACCAACACGGCCGACCTGATCCGCCTGATCATCCGCGATGAGGCCGTGCACGGCTACTACATCGGCTACAAGTTCCAGAAGGGCCTCGAGGGCCTGTCCGAAGAGCGCAAGCAGGAGATCAAGGACTACACCTTCGAGCTGCTCTTCGAGCTGTACGAAAACGAAGTCCAGTACACACACGATCTCTACGACTCCGTCGGCCTGGCCGAGGACGTCAAGAAGTTCCTGCACTACAACGCCAACAAGGCGCTGATGAACCTGGGCTACGAGGCCATGTTCCCGGCTTCCGTCACCGACGTGAACCCGGC
Source organism: Arthrobacter sp. P1_B11 (assembly GCF_056406715.1). Taxonomy (NCBI): domain Bacteria; kingdom Bacillati; phylum Actinomycetota; class Actinomycetes; order Micrococcales; family Micrococcaceae; genus Arthrobacter; species Arthrobacter sp. P1_B11. Next base: position 13,782 of record NZ_JBFTZQ010000031.1, on the reverse strand, counting down.
CATCCTCTCCGCGCTGTCGCCGAACGCGGACGAGAACCACGACTTCTTCTCGGGTTCGGGTTCGTCTTATGTCATTGGCAAGGCCGTCAACACTGAGGATGACGACTGGGACTTCTAGTCTGCTGTGAGATGTCGACCTAAGCTGTGAGATGTCGACCTAATTGGAAGAATCGCTTCCTATTTGGAAGAAACTCGTCGCCTAGTTGGAAGACTTCCAATTAGGCGTGAGACCGGAAGCTAGTTAGCGATTCACCGGATAACTGGCTCATCGCAATCGGGAGTGTAGTTGGGGTCCGAATTCGTTCGCTTCGAGCAGGCTGCGCGCGGTGGCAGACTGTGGTCAGGCCAAGGGCGTTGAAGGTTGCGTAGGACGCATTGAGTCCTTCGGGCGGCCAGTGTAGCAACTTCCATCATTGGAAACGTCGACTCTACCGGGCACCGACACACCACGCCCCGGCCACACGGCGAAAAGCCACTTTTAGGAGAAAGCGTTGCCGCTCCCCACTGACATATCAGTTCCAGGCGCGTTGACGCCGATTGAGTTTCGAGCAGGTCTATCTACAGTTATCGTTGGCGCCAACAGGTCCGGTAAAACAAAATTGGCGGTTGAGTGCGAACGGCAGCTCGGGGTCACTAGGCACCGTATCTCGGCGCAGCGGATGCTAGCGATTGATCCGTCAATCGAAAAAATCAGCGAGGAGGCTGCCCGAGGTCAGCTCCGTTACGGATACGCTAAACCGAGCGAATATGGCAGCCTAGAAGTAGCGCGTGACAACCAACGATGGGGCGGAGCTCAACCTCGCTTCATACTTAACGATGCAGGCGCCCTACTTCAAGTGCTCTTCGGAGAGCAAGCGAATACGGCTGTTAGCGCCTACAATGCCGCTGCGGATGGCGTTCCGATCGCAAGCGGCGATACTTTGATGCGCAAGTTGAAAGCGATTTTCCATTGGGTGTTGCCAAACCGCGAGTTATACATCAAGGCTGACCACATCACGGTTTCTCCCGTTACAGACGAGACAGTCGGCGAGCCTTACAGCGTCACTGAAATGAGTGACGGCGAATAAGCGGTTTTTATATGATCGGCCAAACGCTGGTCGCCGACCACAGCTCAGTCTTCATCATGGACGAGCCCGAGATTCACGTTCACCGCTCCATCCTCGGCCGTCTTTGGGACGAATTGGAAGCCGCGCGTCCAGATTGTGCCTTTCTCCTGATCACGCACGATTTAGAGTTCGCAGCATCGCGCGCCGGCAAGAAGCACGTAGTGCGGAGCTATGCACCCACTACCGGTTGGGTCATCGAAAACGTGCCCGAGGCGGCAGGCTTCAGCGAGGATCTCGTGCCATTGATTCTTGGCAGCCGCAAACCGATCCTTTTCGTCGAAGGCGAACAGGGCAGCCTCGACCTTGCCTTCTACCGCGCTTGTTATCCCGCCTGGACGGTCGTGCCTCGCGGCGGTTGCGAAGGCGTGATTCACTCGGTCGTCACCATGCGGCGCAATGCAGCGTTCACCCGAATCCAGTGCGCTGGATGGTTGACGCGGACGGCCACGACGAAAGCGACCGTGCGAATCTCGCTGCCCACGGCATCCAAATACTGCCCGTGGCGGAGATCGAGAACCTTCTCCTGCTCCCTACTGTCTCGCGCGCGATCCTAGAGATGAACGACCTCGAAGGGAATGAGTTAGAAACGAAACTCGCTGAGCTAAAGGCAGCAATCCTCGCCGATGCAACGATCGAGAAAAACGTGAGTGAGGTTGTCCTGAGCTATTGCCGTCGACGCATCGACAGAATGCTCAAGCAGATTGACTTCTCAGCGGACAAGTCGATCGCGGACCTCACTACCAGTTACGCCGCCCGGACGGGCGAGCTGGACGTCTCCGAGCTCGCCTCCGATATAGAAACGAAGATAGCCGCCGCTGTTAGCGCCGGTGACCTCGCCGCTCAGCTGGCGGTTTACGATCGCAAGAAGCCCCTTTTGGCACTGGCATCGTCCCACCTCCGCAACTGGAAGGTCGAGGTGTTCAGTGCTTGGACTACGCGCGCTATTCAGAGTACGCGTGACGACCGACTTCGCCGAGCCATTAGCTGCGTAATTCCGGACGTCACTGCCTTTTGAAAACGCTTGGCCCTCATCCAAGGTGAATTTGGTGAATTCGAGATTTGACTATCGATAAAGGTGACTCGCAGGAAGCTTGATGCGCTCCGAAAACCTGCGTGCCGATGAAAGAACCGGGCACGAGCCCTTTTGACCAGCCGGCCGCCGGCGTAGGCAAGGGCTTGTTCGACGCCCGCCTGTTCCTGCGCGTGGAGCTGGCCTCGTGTCGTCCAACAAAGGCGCCGACCACGCCAGGAATGTGCTGGTCAATGAGATCGAAGAAGCTGAACTTCGATTCCTGCCAAGGGATATGACGCTCGCGCCGAACCGGTCAGGAACTAACCAGCTGGTGGTGCAGCCAGACGCTCTCATCACTTCTCCAGGCTCTTTTGTCCTTGTTGAGGCCAAGCGTGTTCGATCGAGTTCCTTCCAGCCAGAGCAGCTGGCAAAGGAATATGTGGCAACGATGGCGCATGTAGCTACACGCACTCCTCGGGCTTCGAGGAAGCCCATCTCCGGGCAGCCCTCCGTGCTATCGCAGGGAAACACCCCGCCTGGGGCTGGCGGAAGGCCCGCTGGCACCTGCTGGCCCAGTCCGAGTGGGACGGCGTGGTGCTGAACAGGAAGCGCGTGCGCCGGCTCTGGCGCGATGAAGGGCTGGCCTGTAAACCCAGGGCGCGGAAGAAGCGCCGCACCGGGCCCGCCGGGGAGCAGAAACGGCTCATAGCCGAGTATCCGATGCATGTGGTCAGCTTCGACTTCCAGTCCGACGTGACCTCCTGCGGCTGGCACATCCGGTCCTTCAACGTCATCGACGAATACACGCGCACCGCGCTGGCCATCATTCCGTGCCGGCCTTTCAAGGCCTCGGACGTGGTCGCGGTGCTGGAGGACGTCATCGACGAAACCGGCACCGCTCCGACCTACGTCATGTGTGACAACGGGCCGGAATTCACTGCCGCCCGCGCTACTCGAGTGGTGCAATACCGCCGGGGTCGACACCGCATTCATCGACGCGGCACCCTGCCAGAACGGCTTCATCGAGTCCTTCAACGCCCAATTCAGAAGGGAACAACTCTCCGGAGAAATCATGGACACCATGTCCGAAGCGAAGTATTTGGCCGAGGAATGGAAAGCTATCTACAATCATGAACGGCCCCACGGATCCCTGGACGGCATGACACCGAAACGCGACTGGGAAACCTGGACGCAAGAAAACCAATTAGCTATCGCATAGGCGCTGGACTGCTAACGGGGCCAAACCAGTGCCTTGAACTGTCGAACGATTAGGGCCGGGGTGAAGACTTCGACGATGAGCTCCGCTTCGGAATCCTCTGAGCGTCTGACCGCGGTCTCCGCAGGTCGGGGGCCCAGATCAAGCGGATGAAGGTCCTCGGTGGTTTGGCGCGTTCCAAGGGATGGATTGACCAGTTGTTGTCGTATTCTCAGACCAGATAGGCCGAAGAGGGGCGGTCCTGGTGGACCGCCCCTCTTCTTTCTTATTCCCGCGCCCAAGAAAACCTGGATCAACCAACCAAACGAAACCTCAAACTGTCACAGACAGCGTGATCTATTCCCGAATCCCGCGAAGGTCAGTTGGCCGCTTGGTTCCACCGGCAAGCCAACCGAGACGACCTACAATCCCAGCCACCAGACCGCCGTGCTGTGAGGCATTTACGAAATCGAGAGGTTGGCGCTGACGCTCCACTTGGACCAATCCGTCCAGATGTCAAGGTCTCTCGAGCCTTCCTGGATGGCAGCCTTGTGGAAGACTTCCTCGTTTCCGGGCTCCCCGTTGACGAGCGTGCGGACGTTGTTGATGATCAGCGTCTTGCCGGCCCCAACATGGTATTTCCATGACGATGCACCCAAGAAATCGTTGCCGTCGAAGGGGGGCCAATACGTGTAGTCATCTTCCCAACGTTCTTGCTTGATGTTCACGTCCCGGGCCTTCTCGCAGTACACCTTTATCTTGTAGTTGACCTTCGTGACCTTGTAAATGGTGTATCCAGCGAATTCGGGCTTCAGTGCTTTGACCGTGCAGACAGTTTTGGTGGTGGCTGCCTGGGCCGGGGCGGCCAAGGCGAAGGGAACGGTTGTCAGTGCGAGCGAAGCCGCGGCTATGAGAGCAATTTTGCGGCGTGCAGTGCGGGATTCTTTTGTTGGTGTTCCTTTGGAAAACATGATTAACGCTCCTGGGTGATGATCGGGTGGACGTCCTTGGCTCATGTGTCACATAGCGATGGCAGCAGCCGTGTCGGTCCTAATTGGTTGGAATTGGATAAACCTCGAGAGGCCCAAGTTCCGTTTCCGGATTCGTTTAATCCGGTAACTCCATGTTGCGTCGGCGTGGGAATTGGGCACTTCCGTGCCAGCACGGTTTCCGAGAAGCAGGCTCCCCGGAAACGCCCCGCGGCGACGGTGTTCCGAATCCGCCCCTGTCGTGCACAACCCTATTGACGAGCTGGGCAGTGGGACGTGGAGACTGGCCAGCCCCTCGGCCAACCGGCCGACCGATCGGTGAACCGCTGATTGGACATAAGAACAGGGTGGTCAGTGTGGCGTTTAGCCCCGATGGGAACCGGATTGCCTCCGCCAGTGCCGACGGCACCGTCCGGCTGTGGCCAGGGCCCCCAGTCTGGCCAGACGTGCTATGTGCAAAGCTCACCCTGAACATCAGCCACGAACAGTGGCGTGAGTGAGTCTCACCGGGCATCGATTTCATCGAGGTTTGCCCGAGCATGGCCGTTCCTGCTGGCAGCACGACGGCCAGTCATGTCGCGGAAACCGGGCTGCCCCAGCGGTAGGTATCGGCAGGAATATCCTGAGGAATGCAGGAAAGTAAGGGGGCCCAATCACCTCACATGGGGCGCGACGAATGTCCCAATTTTCGTAGCACTGCAGCGCTTCAAAAAGAATGTCTCAGCAACAGGGAACCACACGCGCTGCCCGGCCCCTCCTATCACGGCCGGTACGCCTGCAACCTCCACCGGCAGGGGAAACGAGAGCCTTCCCATGCTGTAAATGGTCCACCTGAGCACCGCACTGCAATGACCAGTTCAAGTCGCCCCGAAACCTCATCGTGATTGCTTGAGGAACACTACCGCCGGGCGCTTGCAGGGACCCTGCTTCTCGGAAAAGCGTGCTGGCACGGTAGTGCCCAATTCCAACGCGGACGCAACATAGAGCTACGGGGTTACACGGATCCGGAACCGGAACTTGGGCCCTCGAGGTTTATCCATTTCCAATCAATCAGGAACCGACCCTTTCTAGTCACGGGAACATCAAAAATGATAAGCATCATGTTTCGCGGCGCCGGCGATGCCCCAGGCCTCCCCGGCGGACCAGCTCTCGCCATCCCCACCAGCCCCGGGTCCGCCACAGTCAACGCGGCGAGGGTTCGACAGCCTAGAACCCCGGCATCAAACACCATGCCGGGCTCCTGCAGCCTGGCCGCGCAGGAGCGGGTCAGGGATGCCGCGTATGACGCGGTCGAGAAGGTCCTGAACAGCCTGTTTCAGCCATTGAGCCCGCAGGCCCTCGCAACACGGTGGAACGATGCTGCAGACGCCATGACGAAACACCTTGAAATAAAGAACATCGGCCGATAGAAATTAGTCGATGGAAACAGAATTGGACTTACGCCATGCAGAACCCGGCGATGCCGAAGAGCTCGGGGACCTTCACCCCCGGTGCCGGCGCGAAGCGTATGCTGGCCTGCTGTCGGCAAACTTCTTCGAGCAGCAGAACCCCGCGGACCGCATTGCGCAGTGGTCCCAAATTCTCACGGGACCACATGCTGCCCGGCATTGGGTCGCCGTGCATGACGGACGCCTGATCGGATTTTCTGGCTCCATACCCCCGGCACAAGCTCAGTCACCGAGCTCTGGGGCATCTATCTACTCTCCGCTTATCACGGTTCTGGGCTCGGACAACGGCTCCTGGAGGCCACCATTGGCACGGAAAATGCGATGCTGTGGGTGGCCCAAGACAACCCGCGAGCCCAAGCGTTTTATCGACGTAACGGCTTTAGCCCCAATGGTACGAGAAAGGTCGTCGAAGACTGGGAAGGAATTCCTCTAATCCAGATGAGCCGCTGATACATATTGTCCGAAGCCAGAGAGACGCAAGTTGCGACTGCAAAGCCTAGTTTTGAGACGACTGTACACATTCCTGCACTCATTTCGGCCCTGGAAGTCGCAAGCGCAACAACCTTCCAGATCCTCGGTCACCGCAGTCGAAGGAGCAGGTGGTCTCAGGTGAACGAACAAGGCACTGGCAAGGCACCCGGATCCAGGTCGCGGGACTTTGGATCACGGCATGCAGCGTCGCCCCGCCGCTGCTCCGAACCGTGTTCGACGTGCTCGAAGTTATGGGACGGTGAGCGGCTGGAGATGCTGGGCGTTCCAAGTGCCAGAGCGTTTCGCAACCCCGTCGGTACCCTGCCGATTCATCGCAATTACAGATTCTGCAAAGTTTTGAACTACTGGAACGCCGGTTATCGACGTTGAAATATCGCCAGAAACGCGGGGGATAAAACGCTTTCCGACGGGGCCGGGGTGTGTTCTCCGCGGGAGCCGGAAAAGGACGTCCCCGCATCCACGCCGCGGTGCATCAAACAGCCGCGCAAAAGCCCGTGGCGCTCTCTGGCTTGATTAGAGCTTTGCAGGAGCGCAACTGGCCCGCAATTCCGAGCGCTTGGCGGAACAGATTGATTGTAGGCACCAATCCCGATTCGTCGATCTGTCGAAGGATGAACTCAGAGGACTAGACGCCTGCAGCTTTTCCATAGAGGAATCCCAGCAGCCTAACGGAGTTCCTGGGTTTCAGGTGATTTCCCTACGAGGCAGCTCACGCTCACCAGAAACTCCATACATGATTTTAATTCTTGCGGGTCGCCGGCGATAGCCCTCGACGAGACTCACGAATAGTGCTCGCGAAATGGGGTGCGTGCCTCATTTTGGAAATGCTCGCGAAACGGGTCCGGCTCCGGGTGCTGCTGGGACCATGATGGATGGGCCAGGGGTTGTCGTTGTCAGCGCGCAGGGAGATCACCAGGGCGTCCGCGGGGGAGTATGCGCGGGCGACGAAAAAGGGCAAGGGGCAGATTCTGGATGATCTCGTCGCTGTCACTGGCTGGTCCCGGGCCAATGCCCGCCGCGCCCTGTCCACGGCGCTGAAGCGTAAGACTCCGGTCCGGAAGGCGCGGCGGAAGCCTCGGCCCCGGACCTATGGATATGACACGCTGACGGCGCTGATCAGGGTTTGGCGGCTGGCCGGCATACCCTCGGGCAAGTATCTCGCGGCGACGATGGGACCGTGGCTGCCGAAGCTGGAGGCCTGCGGTGAGCTGAAGAACGTGCGGTTCAGCCCCGGAGTCCCGGACCAGCTGATGGCCGTCTCCGGGGCAACGATCGCGGACCGTCTGCCGTTCCCGCTCACAGGCCTGGACACCGATAACGGCGGGGAGTTCATCAACCATGCCATCGTCGGCTGGGCAACGGCACGGGACATCTACTTCACCCGGGCCAGGCCCTACAAGTCCAACGACAACGCCCATGTGGAGCAGAAAAAATGGGGGCATCGTGCGCCGGCACGCCTTCCACTACCGGTACGACACCACCCTGGAACTGCAGCTCCTGAACGAGCTCTACGCCCTGGTGCGGATCCGGTTCAACATGTTCACCGCCACGAAGAAGGCCGCCGGCTGGAGGGAGAACCGGAACGGGCACAAGACCCGCAGCTACGATCGGCCCCAAACCCCCTACCAGCGGGTCACTGACTCCGGTGTGCTCACACCAGGGAAAGCCGCCGAACTCGAGGCCCTATTCAACGCAACAAATCCCGCCAATCTCACCCGCGGAATCACGGACATCCAGCTCCAGCTCATCAACCCGCCGCCGACAAGACCCAGGCAATGCGCCCGTCTCCCACGCGAGCAAAAATACGTGAGGCACGCACAACCGTTTCACGAGCATCTTGACGTGAGGCACCACGGATGGAGCCTAGGGCGTCCTCGCCGACTTAACCGGATTAGGCGTCGTGCGGTGTGACATGCAAACAGGAGCGGAGTGCGGGAACTCCAGCCAGGGAACTCCCTATTCGTCGGGTTCGTAGTGTGATTCGAATCTTTCGGCGGTCATCGCGTAGCCATCGGTGCCGTCTTCGTTGTTGAACACGACGACGTCGCCCCTGTTGTAGTGTGTGCGGCCTTCCTTGGTCACCACGCTGCCGGCTTCTGGGGCAGCCTCAGCCCAGACCGGGGTGCATTTCACATAAGCACCCCGATGGAGCTGGAGGTAGGTGGCGGCGAAGACATCAGCGTCGACTGTGTGGATGTCGCCGTCGTCGTCCACCAGCCAGTCCCCGGGTTTGCACTGCTGTTCGCCGCCCCACTTGCGGTAGCTGAATCCTTCGGTGTCCAGGCGCAAAGGAATGGCGACCACGTACTGGTCCGGAAGGCGCCTGTAGCGACGGAGCTCCCTCATAAAAAGTCCCCTTTCCGTTCACGCCTGCGGCAGGTCAAAAACCCCACCAAAATCAGTTTCCCGCATATCCCGTGCCGCGGCCAGCCTGCCCAGCCGGTGGAGGACCTCCATATTTCCGGGGACATCCATGGCGCTCAGCGAGGTGACGAAGTCCATTGCGGCAAGGGTTCCGTCCAGGCTGCGGACACTCGCCGGACGCAGGTCCACGTTATAACGCAGGTAACTCATCAACGGGGCACCGTTTAGAAGATCACCCTCCAGCTCCCCCAATTCCCGGTCGATCATCCTCGCGGTAGGGCTGGCGGACATCCACTGCAGCATCGTCTCCTGCAGCACGGCACAGTCCTGCAGCACGGACTTCAGCGCCCGCACGGCGTGACTTGCGGTCAGCTTTGCCTGGCTGACGGCAGGATCCGCCGCGCCTGTGCCGACCGATACCAGCAGCAGCTTCTCGGCACCGGTCTCCCAGCCCACGCGGTAGCCCTCCAAAGAGGCGTACATGAGCGCCTGCAGGGCAGGATTGTTGAAGGGACTGACACCACCGTCGACGAAGCTGCCGGTCACCGGGCTCACATTGCGTCCGCCCGTGATGGTGATGGTTTCCGGTTCGAAAAAGGACGGCGCAGCCGTGGAGGCCCGGACAACCTGCCAGAGAGGATAGTCCCGGTTACCCATCCTGCCGCTGGCCCCGGCAACAAAATACTTGCCGCTGGGATTGTTACTCACCGGCCACGGACTGCCGCTGTCCAAGCGCTTGATGACCACCAGTAATCCGGTCAGCAGCTCGGAGCCGCCCAAGGTGGTGTCCGTACCGAAGACATCCTTCAACTCCGCAACCAGGGCCTGCTCGTCGTACCTGGCGCGGAGAAGAACTTGGCGCAACCGGCTTTTCTCAAACACCCGCCACCCGAGGCTGAAATACTTCTCAGTGAGTTCGCCGACGCTCAAGCCCTGGGCGAGAGCCGCCGCGATGATCGCCCCGGTGGACGTGCCCGCTATCAGGTCAAAGTAATGGCAAAGACGAAAGTCATCACCGCTGCCGTGGCGTTCCCGCAAGAGGTCCTCTATCTTTTCCAGTATTCCGAGGCTCAACACGCCCCGCAACCCGCCACCGTCAAGTGCAAGAATGCGCTTGGGCCTGCCATCACAGCGGAAGTGCTCGTCCCGGTTCAGTATGCGATAAGGCATCTGGACGCCTCTTCTCATGTCGAGCTGCGTAACACCATGCTAGCTGGACACGGTTTGGTAGTCAGGGCCGTGCGCTTGACCATCGGGCGGAAACCGTCCTCAGGGCTGGGGCTGCCGATCCGCGAAGGTGCGTTCGTTACAGGCTAGACTCCACGAAGCCGGCTCCGGTCCTTCCAATTGGAAGCGTACTTTGGCGTCCGGAGATGCTCCATTGTGCGGATCCATGACCCTTGAAGCGCGTGACACGCGGGGAGGACTATTGACTATAGGCAGCCGCCGGATCGTTGATACTCGGACCGACGGGACGGAGGCTGGCCCGAGGGGCCGCGGAGCTGCGGCAGTGAACTTCGGGTGGCTGGGTGATTCGCTTCCACGGGCAGGAGACATTGTGTACGCAGCACAAGGCGGCCGGCGCCAACCTCGTCGGCGTGTGGTTCTACAGCGGTGCCGGCCGGATCATAGGACGTTTCTGATGCGAAGCCGTTCGTCTTTACAGCAGTGGATTACGGTGCAGGCATGTCACGTGTTTTCTTGAGTCATTCCAGCCGGGACACTTGGCAGGCGGTTGCGTTAAAGCGGTGGTTGGTGCGGCAGGACCCTGGTCTTGCGGACGAGATATTCCTGGACCTTGATCCAGTGACGGGTATTTCGCCCGGTGAGCGGTGGAAGGAGGCCCTGCTCCGGGCCAATGAGCGGTGCGAGGTGGTGATCTGCCTGCTCTCTGCCAGCTGGGAGGCCTCCCGCGAATGCATGGCCGAGTACCGGACCGCGGAGAATCTGGGAAAGCTGATTCTGTGTGCCCGGCTAGAGCCTCTGGAGGAGGAAGGCGTCACCGGCGAATGGCAGCGCTGCGACCTCTTCGGCAACGGACCCACCACCGAAATTCCAATTGACGGTCAATGCAGTCCTGTTGTTTTTCTCACGGACGGCCTCCGGCGGCTGCACCAGGGGCTGCGCCGTGCAGGGATCGGGGCCGAGCACTTCGCCTGGCCGCCGCCGCAGGATGCTGGGCGGTCCCCCTTTCGGGGGTGGGAACCGTTCGAGGAAGCCGACGCGGCGGTATTCTTCGGCCGGGACGGACAGATCGTGCGCGGTTTGGATGCACTGCGCACCATGCGCAGCTCCGGTGTCGAGTCGCTGTTCGTGATCCTGGGTCCGTCGGGTGCGGGCAAGTCCTCGTTCCTGCGGGCGGGGCTGGTGCCGCGGCTGCGGCGTGAGGACCGGCAGTTCCTGGTGCTGAACACCGTGCGCCCCGAGCGCAACCCGCTCACCGGGGACCGCGGCCTCGCCTGCGCGGTCCATGCCAGTCGCATCCGTCTGGGACTGGACACCCCCACCCTGGGAGCTATCAAGGATGCGTGCACTCGCGTCGACACGGCACAACTGAAGGAGTGGCTGGCCGAAGCCCGGCAGGCGGCCGCCGAACGGCTGCTGGAGGTGCCGGTCGGGGCGTCGCCGCCCACCCTGGTCCTACCGCTGGACCAGGCCGAGGAGCTCTTCAGTGCCGATGCCGGCCCCCAGGCGCACCGGTTCCTTGATCTGCTTGCCGGTCTGCTGGACCACGAAGTCGGGACCGTGCCGGCGTTAATTGTTGCCGCAACGGTCCGTTCGGACTTCTACGAACCATTGCAGACCGCACCTGAGCTGGCCGGGCTTAAGAGCGTCGTCTTCGACGAGCTCAAACCTATGCCGGTCGCACGGTTTAGGGAGGTCATCCTTGGCCCGGCAGCCCGTGCCACCGGCGCGGGGAGACCACTGGAAGTAGAGACTGTTTTAGTGGACCGGCTGCTGGAAGAAAGCATTCAGGGCGCGGACACCCTTCCGTTGCTCTCGCTGACCCTGGCACGCCTGTACCAGGACTACGGCGGCGACGGGGATCTCCGTCTTGCCGAATACCATGCGATGGGTGGAATGCAGCAGGTGGTGCAACACGAGATCGACACCCTGCTGTCGCCGGGCCCTGCAGTGCGGCGGGGCCAGCTGGAGCTGCTGAAATCTGCGTTCATTCCCTGGCTGGCGACCATCAACCCAGACAACGACCAGCCGGTTCGCCGGATCGCCCGCCTGTCCGATCTACCGAACGACGCCCGGCCACTCATAGATGCCATGGTGGCCCGGCGTTTGTTGGTCGGGGACGAGCGCCTCGGGGAGACCGTGATCGAAGTAGCTCTGGAGAGCCTGCTGCGCCAATGGCAGGATCTGGCCGGGTGGCTGGCCAGCGAGCAGGAGGACCTCAAGGAGGCCGACAACCTCGAACGCGCCGCAGCCGCTTGGGAACGCAGCGGCCGCAATGAGGCGTGGCTCTTCGAAGGAGAAAGGCTGACTCGTGCCGAGACACTCTTCGGAAGACCAGGATTCCGGGAACGGCTGGACCCTGCCCGCGAGTTCCTCCGCGCCTCCCGAAGCCGGGAAGAGGAACGGCTCGCAACTGAGAAGAAACGGCAGGATGCCGAATTACGGGCGGCCCGCGACAAGCAGGAAGTGGCCGCAACGCACGCCGCGGATTTACGGAAACGATCTCGCATACTCAAGATCGTCCTATCATCAGCGGTCGTTATCACCATGGTCGCCGCGGCTGGCTTCGTGTGGGCCTCCTTTGCAGAGCGCGAGGCCACCGCGCGCGACCGCGAGGCCACTGCTCTTCGGCTTGTATCGGAAGGGCTGTCCATGCTCGAAGGGACCCGCGGCGGCGGCGATGCAAACGGTCTAAAGCGCATCCTCGCCGCGCAAGCGATTGCCTCGACAGCGGGAGGCGAAAGCGCATTACTAAGCGCCGTTAATATGAACCGTGAACTGCAAAAAATCATAGAAACGGCGACCAAAATCAGTAGTACAGCGTTCAGCCCGGACGGCAACCGGATAGTCGCCAGCGGTGCCGACGGCACATTGCGGCTGTGGGATGCTGCGACGGGCCGGGCTCTCGGGGAGCCGATGACCGGACACACGGGGGTGGTGACGAGTGTCGCGTTCGGCCCCGACGGGCGCCGGATCCTTTCGGGGGGTAATGACGGCACATTGCGGCTGTGGGATGCTGCGACGGGCCGGGCTCTCGGGGAGCCGATGACCGGACACACGGGGGTGGTGACCAGTGTCGCGTTCGGCCCCGACGGGGGCCGGATCCTTTCGGGGGGTAATGACGGCACGGTTCGGGAGTGGGATGCTGCGACGGGCCGGGCTCTCGGGGAGCCGATGACCGGACACACGGGGGTGGTGACGAGTGTCGTGTTCGGCCCCGACGGGCGCCGGATCCTTTCGGGGGGTAATGACGGCACGGTTCGGGTGTGGGATGCTGCGACGGGCGGGGCTCTCGGCGAGCCGATGACCGGACACAAGGATGCGGTGACGAGTGTCGCGTTCGGCCCCGACGGGCGCCGGATCCTTTCGGGGGGTAATGACGGCACGGTTAGGGTGTGGGACCCGGAGACCGGCCGGGCCCTCGGCAAGCCGATGACCGGAAACAAGCGTGGTGCGGTGACGAGTGTCGCGTTCAGCCCCGACGGCCGCCGGATCCTTTCGGGGGCTAATGACGGCATATTGCGGCTGTGGGACGCTGCGACGGGCCGGGCCCTCGGCGAGCCGATGACCGGAAACAAGCGTGGTGCGGTGACGAGTGTCGCGTTCAGCCCCGACGGCCACCGGATTCTTTCGGGGGCTAATGACGGCACGGTTCGGGTGTGGGACCCGGAGACGGGCCGGGCCCTCGGCAAACCGTTGACCGGACACAGGGATGCGGTGACGAGTGTCGCGTTCAGCCCCGATGGGCACCGGATCGTTTCCGGCAGTACCGATGGCACGATAAGGCGTTGGGAGGCGGAGACGGGCCGGGCCCTTGGCAAACCGTTGACCGGACACAGGGATGCGGTGACGAGTGTTGCGTTCAGCCCCGATGGGCACCGGATCGTTTCCGGCAGTACCGATGGCACGATAAGGCGTTGGGAGGCGGAGACGGGCCGGGCCCTTGGCAAACCGTTGACCGGACACAGGGATGCGGTGACGAGTGTTGCGT
>NZ_JBFTZQ010000030.1:0-59578 GCF_056406715.1 Arthrobacter sp. P1_B11 | reverse complement strand
GTCTTCTTCGCCGCGGCCACGTCACGGCGTGAACACCCCACCACCGGCAACGATCTCGTCATAGCTACGACCAGCAACAGCCAAGGTCATAATGGCCTTGAAATCGGCCATGCTGCCTCCTCACATAGGAAGAGGCGGCGCCCAGTGCACCACCTCACCCACAGCGCAGCACCCACAGAGAACGGCAGTACCAACTCACCGGAACAGCAATACCAACAACCCGGAACACGAGTACCAACTCACGCTATCTGCCATCCGGGGTTCTGAGCGTTGTTGCTGCGGGCTTCATCTTTTCCTACACCTACTCCCGCATCCCTACCGCCTCATCCAACAGGTCCAAGCGGTCACGCAGTTGAGTCCTCCCACATCGGCCACGGCTTGGTGGAGCTCGGCGTCCTAGAAACTCGGCTTGGTTGCGGCGGAGGTCAGTTGGAGTTCATGTGTCCAGGCTGATCGGTCCTGTTGATGGAGGTAGTAGAAGGCCTCGGCAATGCTGGCAGGATTGATCAGCGACTCATGTTGATCTTTGAACTGTTCAAGGGACCYTGTCCCGGGCGAGTCAATGAAGCCGTCGACCACCACATTGGCAACATGAACTCCAAGTTCTGAGTATTCTTCGGTCAGAGCTTGCGCGAGTGCTCTCATCATTGTTCTCGGGTAGTACAGCGATTCGCCAGTAGCTCGCTTGCGCCCGCGGAGTGAGTATTGATTGTTGGAAAAGAACAGAGACCCCCTGTTGTTCTTGCGCATTGAGGGGAGGACCTCCTTGGCGACCAGGAAAGGACCGCGACAGGCCGTTGCGAGAGCGACATCGAACAATTCGACGGGAAAGTACTCCAGCAGCTCCTGATCTTCAGGAAGCTCGCGCCCAGCCATGTAACCAGCGTTGTAAATCAACACTTCAGGATCGCCCGCAGATTCGCGAATCGCTGCGAAAGCGGACGAAATTGAATCTTCCGAACTGACGTCCAACTCGAGCGTCATACAAGCGCCTCCCATATCTGTAATGGAATCCGACAGGGCGAGTACGTTGGCGCGCTTCCGCGTCGTGAGAACAACAAAATGCCCCTCGCTGGCGAATTTCTGGGCCAGCGCGCCTCCGAGACCCCACCGCATTTGCGGAGGGATGTCGTCATCACTCAGTTGGCCTCCGTGTGCGAAAACTGTGTTCCTGCCATCGGCCTGCCACTTGGAAGTGGCGCCAATGATGACGGCAACAGGCAGGTGGTTCGGGTTCTCGATCACTACAACACTCATTTCAATTGATGGGGTTTAGTCTTAGGTGTGACGAGGTCGCCGAAGTCCGCCACGTCATGCTGTTCAGTCGCGGGACCGGGTAAGCACGCCCAGCGACACGATGACTCAGTTCCTGGACCAGCCGGGCTGGCGCAGGGTCCTGCGGCGGCTGGTTGCCCCGGATCCGGGGTCTGTCCAGCAGATTGCCGTCACCTAAGCGCCGGGCGTGGATCTGTCACGGGCACATCGATTTCATGGCCCTGTGAGCGAAGATACACCACGTGGCTGGCTGTTTCGGAGACCGCCAGACGCAGTGAAAAGGTCTGCAGGGACCCCCAGCCACGGGACCACGTCAGGTGGCGGGCAATGTCCCAGACTGTTTCGGGCCGGTGCTCCTCCAGCACCCGCAGGACCTCCGCGGAGCGTTCGCGGTTGTGATGGACCAGCTGTGCTACTCGGCGCTGCATTCCCCTGAATCGGTACTCGTGCGCAGGGCAGACTTCCATGTCGTCCTCGAACGCGATCAGGTCCAGGGAATTGTAGTAGTCCGCGAGCGGGTTTGACGGTCCTGGTAGCTCCAGTGCTATGTGAGGAGAGATGCGCGGCAAGACATGGTCACCGCTGAAGATCAAGCCGTGCGGCTCATCCACCAGACAGATATGACCCGGTGAATGGCCGGGAGTGCTAACCACGCGCAGATCGAGCCCTTTGGCGGGTACCAGGCCCCCTTCGGAGAGCCGCAGGTCCGGATCCGCGAGGTTCTGCAGATGAACGAGACTGAGGTGGTCCATGGCCACTTCGGTCAGCCTGTCCGTCGGCACACCCCACAACGTCAACTCCGCACGGTGAGTGCGTAGGGCAAGGTGAAGGTCCTTGGATGCGGAGAGCCGGCGCACTTCCCGGTCCCCCAGAGCCACCCACGCCCCCGACGCCGCGCGCAGGCGGGCAGCCAAGCCCAGATGGTCCGAGTGAAAATGAGTGACCACAATGCCCGTCAGGTCCGTTGGCGCGATACCGGCTTGGCGGAGACCGGCGGCAAGATGGTCCAGGCCGACATCGCTGTCCCACCCCGGATCAATCAGGACTGCGTCCCCGTCCCCCAGGAGCAGGTAGCTCAGGGTGTAGCGCATGGGATTGCCGGGGAACGGAACGGGGACGGACCACACCTCCCCGCTGAGCTGCTCTACGGGTGGTAGCACCTTGTTCTGCCACGCTTCTTTTTGGGCGTGACCGGTGAGGGTAATTGACGGCAAGCTCATTAGTTCCTCTCAAGGACCGCAAGACTGGGCGCGGCCCGACCTCATCCGGGTCCGGATGCACTTCTTGGCTTGAAGGCAAAACGGCATCCTGACCTGGACGGTGGTGCGGACATGCGGCCAGTGGAGACGGCGACGGCACTCTTATCAAAACATTAGGGTGAGGTTCTGGAAATGATGCAGCAATGGCTCGCGGACCGGGGTATCTCCGCATGTTCACGCGGTTATTTTGTAGTCCTTGAGGAGGCTGCGGCCGATGATCATCTTTTGAATGTCTGAGGTGCCTTCGCCGATGAGCATGAACGCGGCCTCGCGGTAGAGCCGTTCGATTTCGAATTCTTTGGAGTAGCCATAGCCGCCGTGGATTATGAAGGATGCCTCCACGACTTCCTTGCAGTACTCACTGGCCAGCATTTTGGCCATACCAGCCTCGACGTCGTTGCGCTCCCCGGAATCCTTTTTGCGGGCGGCGCGCACCACCATGGCGTTCGCGGCTTCGACTTTGGTGGCCATCTCGGCCAGGCGGAACAGGATGGCCTGGTGGTCGGCGATCTTCTTGCCGAAGGTCTCGCGTTGCTGCGCATAGGAAATGGCGAGTTCGAACGCCCGATTGGCGATTCCAACGGCGCGGGCGCCGACGTTGACGCGGCCGACCTCGACACCGTCCATCATCTGGTAAAAACCCTTGCCGGGGACGCCGCCCAGTATCTGTCCGGCGGAGATCCGGTGCTGATCGAGGAACATCTCGGTGGTCTCGATGCCCTTGTAGCCCATCTTGTCGATTTTTCCCGGTATCGTGACACCTTGGGCAGTCTGCCCGAACCCGGGCTCTTTCTCCACGAGGAAGGTCGTGAGATTGCGGTAGACACTTTCGGCACCTTCGTCGGTCTTTGTCAACACCGCGACGAGGGTGGACGTGCCGCCGTTGGTCAGCCACATCTTCTGGCCTGTGATCTCGTAAGAGCCGTCGGCCAGCTTCTTGGCCTTGGTCGAGACGGCGGCAACGTCGGAGCCTAGGTCCGGCTCCGACATCGAGAATGCACCGCGAACGTCACCTGTGGCCATACCTGGCAGGTACTTCTGCTTCTGCTCCTCGGTGCCGTGCTGCATGAGCAGGTAGGCGACGATGAAGTGGGTGTTGATGACGCCCGATACGCTCATCCAACCACGAGCGATCTCCTCGACGACAAGCGCATAGGTCAACAGAGATTCGCCGAGTCCGCCATACTCTTCCGGGATCATGAGACCAAAGATGCCGAGATCCTTCAGCCCTTCCACGATCTGGGTCGGGTACTCATCCTTGTGCTCGAGAGCGGTGGCGACCGGGATGATCTCCCGGTCTACGAACTGCCGGACCGTCTTCAGGATCTCCTCCTGCATATCGGTCAGCCCGGCAGTGGTCACGAGACGTCCCATACTGGCTCACGCTCCCTTCTATATGTCAATGCTGTGGGTGGGCCGGGACCGGCCGCCTAGTAGCAATCCTCGGCGCGCCTACCCCCGTTGTTGTCAGGGATACGCATCCCGCTTGCCGGATGCCGGTTTTGGGGCGGAATAGCGAATCCTCTGTCCTTCGTTATTTATATACTATATGTTAAACATTATGAATGGGCCATTCGAAGGAGGACGTAAGAGAGTGAGGCTGCTCTGCGCGCCAATTCTCGGGAGAGCGTCCGAACCCCCTTGCAGCCAAGCTCTGGGCGGCGGGGGAGCGGAAGTCGTTCGGATCGCCCGCACGGCGAGACGCTGGCCCCGGGCGATATGCTGCGCGACAACGCAGGCGGCCAACCCCAGCCGCTCGGGGATACTATGTGCGGTTCTGAAAGCTCGTCAGTCCGGGATACGCCCAGACTCTGCCATGCGGATGGTGTGGCCGTGCTGACGTCCAAGACCCAGGGTCTGCGCGCGGCAGGGCTCTTCAGTGACGAGTCAGGCACGAATATCCTGGCCCCGGGTGCCCCGTACTATGACAGCTACTGCTGTGTGGACGGCAAGTACTTAGCCGTTCGCACCGTCGAACCGGAGGTTTTGCCAGGAATTGAAATCACTTCCCGGCTCGGAGTGGACACCAGCAATTGGCTGCGCAGGATTACCGCGCTGCGCCAGGTCATAAGCGGAGTCCTGGCAGCCCATTCCGTGATGGATGGACGGCGGTCTACGCCGACAGTGGCGCCTAAGTTCCCCTTGCACACCGCAAGTCAACAAACCCCCGTCGACGTCCTGAATGTGCTCTCGGGCTTGGACGGGCAACACGATGCCACCACCCCGGTGCGCACTTATTGAAAGGGACAACCATGATTGATGTGAAAGGGACGACCGTGATCGATGTGAAAGGGACAACCATGCTAGAGAAGTACCAGGCGGAGTTCAAGCGGCTGACCTTTGAGAACCACCAGCCCGGGGTTCTCGAGGTCGTGTTCGACGGTCCCGGCCTGAACGCCGTTGACGAGGCAACCCACCAAGAGATCCCGCGCATCTGGCCGGTCATCGATCAGGACCCTGACGTGCGCGTGGTCCTGGTACGTGGCGCCGGACGTGCATTCTCGGCAGGCGGAAGTTTTGACCTCATCGACAAGCAGATCGAGGATTACGGCACGCGGGTCCGGATCATGCGGGAGTCGCGTGACCTGTTCTACAACATCATCAATTGCAACAAGCCGATTATTTCTGCCATCCACGGCCCCGCCGTCGGTGCCGGTCTGGTGGTAGCCCTCATGGCGGACATCTCAATCGCCGCCAAGGACGCCCGCATCATCGATGGCCACACCAGGCTCGGAGTTGCTGCCGGTGACCACGCCGCCATGGTGTGGCCCCTGCTGTGCGGCATGGCGAAGGCCAAGTACCTTCTGCTGACCTGCCGGGAGATCTCCGGGGAGGCCGCTGAGCGCGCCGGTCTGGTCTCGGTAACTGTGGATAAGGAAGAGTTGCTGGACACTGCGCGGGAAATCGCCAGCGAGCTGAGCGATGGAGCCCAGGAAGCACTCCAGTGGACTAAATACACTCTCAACCAGTGGTACCGGCAGAACGCCCCGATTTTTGACGCCGGACTCGGACTCGAGTTCCTCGGCTTCGGCGGCCAGGATGTTGTCGAGGGCGTTGCTTCCCACCGTGAACGTCGTGCTCCGAAGTTCAACGGGGTTGTCGCCCCATGACCAGTGCCGCAGACCTCTACTTCCGACCGCGCAGCGTCGTCGTCTACGGTGCTTCCTCTGACCCGGACAAGCTTTCCGGGCGGCCCTTGGCGTACCTGCTCAAGTTCGGTTTTCCGGGAAAGGTCTTTGCCGTCAACCCCCACCGTGACCAGGTTCAGGGAGTCGATGCCTACAAAGACATCGCTTCTGTACCCGGGCCGGTAGACCTCGCTGTCATCGTGGTACCTGCCGCCGCTGTTCTGGACGCAGTGCAGCGCTGCGCCGATGCCGGGGTGGGTGCAGCCACCATTTTTGCGTCGGGTTTCGCTGAGACCGGCGAGGCCGGTACGCCCCTCCAGGACGAGATCACCCGCATCGCCCGGGCCAGCGGGATGCGGGTCCTGGGTCCGAACTGTTTGGGCACCTTCTCGGCGCCGGACAAGGCTTTCGCAACTTTCTCCACCGCGTTCGACGACGACAGTGA
Source organism: Arthrobacter sp. P1_B11 (assembly GCF_056406715.1). Classification (NCBI taxonomy): domain Bacteria; kingdom Bacillati; phylum Actinomycetota; class Actinomycetes; order Micrococcales; family Micrococcaceae; genus Arthrobacter; species Arthrobacter sp. P1_B11. Next base: position 53,471 of record NZ_JBFTZQ010000030.1, on the reverse strand, counting down.
GCCGCCGGATTCCCCCATCGCGTTGGTTTCGCAATCCGGAGCCGTGGGCACCTTCACATACAGCACCATGAACTCGCTGGGACTCGGGGCTCGCTTTTATGCAAACACCGGCAACGAGTCCGATCTCACGTCAGTGGAGATGCTGGCCGGCCTGGTGGAGAACCCGGATGTGGAGATCCTGATGGGCCACATCGAGGGCGCTAAGGACCTCGACGCGCTAAGTGAACTGGCCAAGTCGGCCAGCGCCAACAACAAGCCACTGTTGCTGCTGAAGTCCGGCAGGACAGCGGCTGGTGCCCGCGCCGTTGCGAAGCACACTGGAAGCATTGCCGGCGACGATGCGGCATTCAACGCAACGCTTGCCCAGCACGGTGCCGTGCGCGTTGAAAGCATGCAGGCGTGGTCTGATGCGGCACTGGCATTCTCTGACGGACGCCGCGCTGCTGGCCGGCGACTTACGATTGTCACGCTGAGTGGCGGCGTGGGCGCTCTGGCGGCGGACCGCGCTGTCGAACTGGGCCTGACCGTGGACCCGTGGACCGAATCCGGTGACCGCGAGGAACTGGCGGCGCAGCTGCCATCCTTCGCGTCCGTAGCCAATCCGATCGATATGACCGGCGCCATGATCAACGATCTTGACCTTCTGGACCGAGCCCTGCGCGTGACAGCGGAGAATGCCGAGACCGATGCGCTGATGCTCGTTCTGGGTAATGCGGACAAGGGGGCCGATGAGATCGTCAAGCGTCTGGTGGCTGGCTACCGGAGTACCGCCAAGCCGTTCGTCGTGGTGTGGACCGGCGGTTCCGGCCGTCCACTTCAGGGATTACTCAACGCCGGCGTGCCGGCTTACGCCGAGGCTGACCGCGCAATGAGCGCGTTGAGCCGTGTGGTCGAGTACAGCCTGCGGCCCATGGCGGCGAGCAACTAGCTTGTCGAACGGTGCGCAAAGCACTGAGGGGGTAGGCCATATATGGCCTACCCCCTCAGTGCTTTACTTTAGCGCCCGCGCAATTATTTGCTGAGCGCGGTCAGCGTCCAGTCGAGTACCGGCTCGGACGCGTGATTGTCACGCTTGGCTGACACGAGCACGCGCAAGGTGACGGCCATGATTCCGCCGGCCTGTCCTTCTTCTACGTCCAGGACTTCGATGGCCGACACCAGCGTGTCGCCTTCGCGGACCGGGCCGGTATGGTCGCAGCTGTGCCAGCCCGCGATGGTGATGAGGTTGGGCAGGGTTCGCGTCAGCTGCGCCAGTGCGAGGCCGATGGTGTGGCCGCCGTAGACCAGGCGCCCGGACGCCTGGCTGAAGCGATCGTGATGAACGTGGGCCAGGTTGAGCGAGAGCCGGGCCAACTCGGTGGCGCCGGAGACGAGATCGCCTGCCTCAAGGACCCACGTGTCGCCCTTGGCGATACCATTCGACGCCGGAAAGCCGGACAGATCCCATGCGGCCACGGCGGCGCTCAGGGAAGCACTGCCCGGGGCGGTCCCAATGGAGCCCAGGTCATCCGCGTGCCCCGTTTGCACGTCCCGTGAGCTGAGGGGCAGCATCGCGCAGCGCCAGAAGTCCAGTACGAGGCGGTCTTCCTGGTCGCGCGTGGTGATTCGCAGCGCTGCCAGGCCGCTCGGTCGGCTGGCATTTTGCCGCAAGCCGACTACTTCGGTCCTGGTGCTAAGGGTGTCTCCGATGGAGGGAAGCCGGTGGAACGCGAGGCCGCGGTAGAACAGGTTCGCGACCACACGGCGGGTCACCAGGGTTGACTGTCCTATTGCCACGTCCCACACGAAGTTCGGGTCCGCGAGTTCCGTGCCGGCCACACGTTTTGCCAGACCGGCATCGAGCGACAACCGGAGCCGGTTGCCGAGGATGGACTGGTGGACCGCGGCCCGCCCAGCGCTCAGCGTCAGGGCCGGGGCGGTGTCAAAGACGTCGCCCACGCTCAGCTCATCAAAGTAGGGCCCTTCGTGGCCGCTCATGAGGCCACCGTCCTGGAAAGCACCCGGCGGGCCTGCACAGCGACAGCTTCGTCGAGCATTCGGCCGCGCCACTCCACAGCACCACGGCCTTCGCTCCTGGCCTGGCCCATGGCGGCAAGAAGTCCCTGTGCTTCTTCGACATCCTTCGGTGCAGGTGTGAAGGCGTCTTGGACCATCTCGGCCTGACGGGGATGGATCACCCATTTGCCATCGAATCCGAGTGATTCGGCAGTTGCGGCTGCCGCCTCCAGCGCTTCGTCGGCGTGGACGGTCAGCAGCGGGCCGTCAACGGCCTGGATGCCGGCGATGCGCGCGGCCAGAATGACGGCGTCCTGCGCAAACTGCCATGAGGCCTCAGTACGGCGGCCCAGCGATGCCCCCAGATCGGCGTAGCCGATGATGAGCGAGACTACCCGAAGTGACGCTGACGCGATGCTACGGACGTTCCCGATGCCAGCTGCAGACTCGATGAGGGCCTGAATCTCGACGGCGCCGCCGCGGCCGTGCTCCTTCTCAAGCCGAGCCAGCTCCCGCTCTACCGCGGCGATATGGTCCGTGCTGTCAACCTTGGGCAGAACGATAGAAGTGATCGCGTCATTCGCGACGACTGCGGCCAGATCGTCCAGCAGCCAAGGGGAATCGGGGGCGTTGACCCGGACGGCGATGGTGCCGCGCTGGCGACGCGCGATTGCACCGAGGGCCGTGCGTGCCTCGTCTTTGCGGGCGGGCGCTACAGCGTCTTCGAGATCGACGACGACCTCGTCGACGTCGAACGCCAATGCTTTGGCCACTTTGGCCGGTTCGCTGGCCGGCACACATAGAACCGAACGTCGTGTTGTCATGTTGCTGCTCCGATCACGTTGTCATCGTGTAGTTTTCCGAGCTCGGCCGGGCTTAGGCCCAAGAGCTGTTCGAGCACTTCGTCAGTGTGCTGGCCCAGGGAAGGCGCGACGGAGGTCGCGCCATATTCGGCGTCGAGACGAATTGCCGAGCGCGCCGAGACCACGCTCCCTATTCCTGGCTGTTCGACGTCGGCCAGTACAGACGGTGCCCCGGTGCGGCGGAACTCCTCAACCACCTCAGTCATGCTGCGGTAGCGGCTCCAGAGTGCATGTCCGTCTGTGAGCGCGTGCCTGACCTGGTCGATGGAGCGGGCTTCGAACCACGGGCGGAGGATAGCCGTTATGGTCTCACGTTGCCGATAGCGGTCGCCCTCCTCGGCGAGGTCTACGCCGAGGGCCTCCTCCAACGCCGCGAAGACCTTCTCGGTTCCGGTAATTTTTCGCAAGGCATCCCACTGCCGGGATGTGAGCGCAACAACCATTACGCGGTGTCCATCCGAGGTTTGGAAGTCAACGCCGTAGCTGCCGTAGAGGTAGTTGCCCACTTTGGGGCGGTCAGCGGCAAGCTCGTCGGCCTCGGCGTACCAGCCCATGTTTGCCAAGCCGGCGAGTGCGACATCACCGAGCGCCACCTCAAGGTACGCGCCTTCACCTGTTCGGTCGCGGTGCCTGAGCGAGGCCAGCAGTGCGGTGGTGGCAGTCATGCCGGTCAGGAGGTCCCAGGCGGGGAGAATATGATTGACGGGCCCCGATACGCCGTCCGGTCCGGTGATGCCCGGAACGCCCACTTCCGGATTGACGGTGTAGTCGACGGCGGGACGCCCATCGGCGTTGCCTCCAATACGCACCTGAATGATGTCTGCCCGGCGCTCGGCGAGCCTCGCGTAGGCGAGCCAGGACCGGCCAACCTGGTTGTCAACGAGCACGCCGCCCTCCGGACCGGGAGCCGCCGCAAGGGCCAGCAGCAGTTCGCGCCCTTCTGGTCTTCGCAGGTCAAGGGTCACGGACAACTTTCCCTTATTGAGGCCGGTCCAAAAGAGGCTGTTCTCGGAACGCTGCGAGACAGGCCATCGCTTGAAGTCCGGGGCGCCRCCGATTGGGTCCACACGTATGACGTTGGCCCCCAGTTGGGCGAGCGTCATACAGCCGGAGGGGCCGGCAACGAAACTCGCACACTCGATCACGCGCAGTCCGGCAAGTGGTTGCTGCGGCTGCTTTGGCATGGGGTGGCCTCCTAAAGGCAATTGGCGATCGGGACGTGGGCTGTTAGACGAGCGAAGACGTCCGAGCCCCATGACAGCGGCCGTGGGCGATGGAGTTAACAATGATGCCCCATCCTGCAGTCACGTCGGAGATGCTTTGAAAACTGCCTGGACGCGGGAGGGGAAGCTCGTTAGGGCAGCACACTGGCGAGTGGGCTGCTTGACGCCCGCAGATAGTCACCAGAATTCCGAGGTCCATAACTCTCCCGTGAGTTGAGACGACACCGCGAAGACCGCGTCAGTGAGAACTCGCGAAGCGGACAATAATATATATGGTACATGATGTATCGACCCCAGGAGAGGATGTCTCCATTTTTTGATTCCTCTCACTGGACACTGGAGGTGCGGGATGCATGCTGCCCAGCAGGAGACCGACGTGGAAAGGCATTCCCTGGGGAGCCCCCCAAGCCTCAAGACCACTCCTTGGACGGTGCTCATCGAGATGCCGGCCCTCGGGCCCGGCTTGCGTCGGTCGCGGCTTCYCCATAATATATATTGTGTACGATCAAAGAAGATTGCGCCCATGAGGAGAATATGATGAGATCACTTCACTCGCTGCTGTCCGTCCCGGGTCGCCACGGCACCTGGGTCAAGAGGGCTATCGCCGCGATTGTTGACGGCCTTCCATTAGACCTTAATGATTCGGCCCCGCTCCGCCTCGAGCAGCAGGGTCGCGAAAAGGTTGCTCGTTTCGCCCACCTCAGAACTGCAGAGAATGCACTCCCACACCATTGCCACTGGAGTGAGCGCATCGCCGAATTCGTACCTGCGGCTGCTTCCTCGGCAAGGGGCTGACGGGGTCGTTATGCGAGGTTCAGCGGAATTTGGCGTTGCGGGGGATGCGGTGTGGGTGCCTGGGAATGAGGTCCGTGATCGTAGCCGCTTGTTGGCCGCGATGACGGACTGGGGATACGACCGTCTCGAAGCACTTCACGAGCGTTCCATCGATGATCCCGAGTGGTTCTGGCGACGCGTCGTCCAGGACCTTCACATTGACTTCAGTACCCCGTTCGAGCGTGTTCGCGATGACAGTGAGGGTAAACCATTTCCGCGCTGGTTCACAGGCGGCCACGTGAACGCGGCTTCACTTTGCGCTCACCGACATGCGATGAGCGCGCTTGCAGGTAAAAAGGCTGTCATTTATGAGGGCGACAGTGGTCAGCACCGCTCGCTGACCTACGCCGAACTCGATATGGAAGTGCGCCGCCTTGCGGGAAATCTGGCTGAGTTCGGCGTGGGCCGCGGAGACCGGGTCGTGCTCTTCATGCCGGTCGTCCCTGAAGCAGCGGTAGCCTTCCTAGCCTGCGCGATGCTAGGCGCTATCTCGGTGCCGGCGTTCTCCGGATACGGCCCGGAGGCGCTCGCGACTCGACTGCGCGATTCTGAGGCTGCGGTCCTCATCACGGCCGACGGTACCACTCGCCGCGGCAAGCGGATTCCCATGAAGGACACCGCGGACGAGGCCCTAGAATCGGCGCCCGGTGTCAGAAACGTTATCGTCGTCCGCCACCTCGGAGACGGCGCAGCGATGACTGCAGGCAGGGATGCTTACTGGGATGAACTCGAGCGCGATCCCGTGCCGGTCGAGATCGCGGACACGGAGTCAAACGATCCGCTTACCATCATTTACACCTCGGGCACGACTGGGGCACCAAAGGGCATCGTTCATTCCCATGCGGGATTTCTGGTCAAGGCTGCAACAGATTTCGCTTACGGTTTCGATATCCATGAAGACGATGTCATCGCGTGGATCACGGACATGGGGTGGATGCTCGGTCCGCTCATGATCATGGGGGGGCTTCAGCTCGGCGCGACAATCGTCATGACAGAAGGAGTACCGGACTATCCGGCTCCGGGAAGGCTCTGGGAGATCGCCGAACGAAATCGCGTGACTTTCCAGGGCATTGCCCCGACCGCTGCCAGGGCAGTGATGGCACGCAATAGCGCGGTAACTGCTGACCTGAGCGCGGTACGCAGCTTCGCGTCTACAGGCGAACCGTGGGACGAACCCACGTGGCAGTGGCTCTTTAAAACAGTGGGAGATGGTAAGCGTCCCATCATCAACTACACCGGCGGCACGGAGACCGGCGGCGGCATTCTGGTCACCTACCCCTTCCTCCCGACGCAGGCTGGGGGGTTCAACGGCCCACTGCTTGGCATGGATGTTGCTGTCCTTGATCAGAACGGCGCAGTTGTCCTCGGCGAAGCCGGCGAACTGTCAATCCTGAATACCTGGCCCGGCATGACCCACGCGTTCTGGGGGGATCGGGACCGTTATCTCGAGACTTACTGGAGTCGCTGGGAGGGTGTCTGGGTCCATGGCGACCTGGCTGGCGTCGAACCCGGTGTCGGTTGGAAACTCTTCGGACGCTCGGATGACACGATCAAAGTCTCCGGCCGCAGGGTCGGCCCGGCCGAGATCGAAGGGGCGCTGTTGAAAGATCCTCGGATTCTTGACGCCGCTGCCATCGGCGCCCCGGACACCCAGCGCGGACAGCACGTGGTGGTATTCGCCGTCGTCCGCGAGGGCGAAGTAGACCGTGAGGACGTCAAGGCTGTTGCCGAACATAACGTCGGCCGGGCATTCGCGCCGCGCCTCCACTTCGTAAACACGGTGCCGAAGACCAAGAACGGCAAGATCATGCGGCGGGCGATTAGAGCCCGGTATTTGGGCACGCCGCCGGGTGATCTTTCCTCACTTGACCCTGCCACCCCGCTTCACGACATCCCCACCAATGAAGAACCAGGAGATCCACGATGACCATCTCCGAAGAGAAGAACTCATTCGGACAGGTGCGGCAACAGCGCTTCTGGCGGGACTCGCAGTTGCAGATCGCGCCGATCTCCCGGGCGATGGTGCTGGACTACGTCTCCGGCACGTTACCCGGACTGTCTAGGACCTACTCATGAGCGCGATCATCGAGGTCGCCGGGCAGCTACTGAAGGGCAAGAGAGCCATCATCACCGGTGGTGGCCAAGGGATTGGTCTTGCCATCGCGGAGAGGTTTCTTGCGCACGGCGCCAGCGTTTTGGTGGCCGACATTGACGGCGAAAAGGCGGCCGATGCGATCGCGCCTCTAGTCCGGGCCGGCGGTGATATCGCTGCGCACGGTTGCGATGTCACGGTCGGGGATGACCAGGCCGCGATGGTCCAGGCGGCCCTTGACCGTTTCGGCAGGATCGACATCCTCATAAACAACGCCGGTGTGACGCGTGATGGTTACATCAGTAAGCTCAGCGAGTTTGATTACGATCTGGTGCTTGATGTCAGCCTGAAGGGCGCCTGGCTGGGAATGCGGGCAGTGGCCCCACTGTTCCGGCAGCAAGGCTCTGGGGCGATCGTGAACATGTCGTCGCTCTCGGGCAAGATCGGTAACCCCGGCCAGACCAACTACAGTGCGGCAAAGGCTGGTCTGATCGGGCTGACGAAGGCCGGTGCCAAGGAATTCGGTCCCTCCGGAGTGAGAGTGAACGCCGTTCAACCGGGTCTGGTCCGCACCCAGATGACGCTCTCGATGAAGCCGGAGATCTACGAAGCCAAGGAAGCGGAAGTGCCCCTTGGCCGGGCAGGGCTACCGGCCGAAGTGGCTGACGCAGTCGTGTTCCTCTCGTCACCGATGGCGTCCTACATCAATGGCGCCGTACTCGAAGTGACCGGCGGCCGCGGAATCTAGCCGCAGGGATTTCCCACGGCATTCTAGTTTTGAAAAAGCAAACAATGAAAGTGAGGACCTCATGCGCGATGCAGTGATTTGTGAGCCGTTACGGACTCCGGTCGGGCGCTATGGCGGGGTATTCAAAGACGTACCCGCCGTGGATCTGGCAGCGACTGTCCTGAAGGAACTCCTCAGCCGGACCGGTATTGAAGGTGGGCACGTCGACGACGTCATCTTTGGCCAGTGCTACCCCAACGGCGAGGCGCCGGCGATCGGACGCGTTGCTGCCCTCGATGCCGGCCTCCCGGTAACGGTGCCGGGGCAGCAGTTGGACCGACGCTGCGGTTCTGGTCTCCAAGCCGTCATCGACGCCGCCATGCGCGTCCAAACCGGCGCGGCGGATCTGGTCATTGCAGGCGGGGCCGAGAGTATGAGCCAGGCTGAGCACTACGCACTCGGCTCGCGGTTCGGGCTGAAAGGTGACTCGACGCCGTTCATGGACCGTATCGCCCGCGGCCGCGTGACTGCCGGCGGGCGTTTCTATCCGGTACCGGGCGGGATGCTGGAGACCGCAGAAAATCTGCGCAGAGAGTATGCAGTAAGCCGTGAGGAGCAGGACTTCCTGGCCTACACCTCACATATGCGAGCTGTCGAGGCACACGAAGAGGGCCGTTTTGCGGATGAAATCGTCCCTGTGAGGGTGTCGGGCCGCAAGGGCGATACCGTCGTCGAACGCGATGAGCATCCGAGGCCGGAAGTCTCTCTTGAGGCGCTGGCGGCACTCAAGCCGGTGCGGCGTGCGATCGATGCTGAATCGACGGTCACAGCCGGTAATTCAAGCGGACAGAACGACGGGGCCGCCGCCTGCGTCGTGACCACACCGGAACGCGCAGCGGAGCTTGGGCTTCGTCCCCTTGCGCGGCTGGTCACCTGGGCGGTGGCAGGGGTCGAACCTTCGCGGATGGGAATCGGACCGGTGCCGGCGACCGGGACTGCGCTTGCCAGGGCTGGTCTACGCCTGAAGGACATGGATCTCATCGAGCTGAACGAGGCATTTGCAGCTCAAGCACTGGCCGTCACCAAAGCGTGGGACTTCGTGGAATCTGACTTCCAGCGATTTAATGTCAATGGATCAGGAATCTCGCTGGGTCACCCCGTGGGCGCTACTGGCGTCCGGATTCTCGCCACCATGTTGCGGGAACTGGAGCGGCGGCAAGGCCGCTACGCTTTGGAAACGATCTGCATCGGCGGCGGACAGGGTATCGCGGCGGTATTCGAAAGGGTACTCTGAATATCGTGCTTTGTATATGACATCATTGAGTTTGTCACATTGACGAGGGGCAAGAACCTTCGTCATCGCGTCTCGAGGTCGACCTTGGAGTCTCTCGATCCTTTCACTTGGTATCGGGTGAGCCAGCGATTTTGCAAGTGGCACCCGGGCATACGTGACGCGAATTGTTCTAACTGGCTAATGACATTCGTCTCCGCCCTGCTGCCATGAGACGCAAGTAGATGATGCACCCATCAACAAATAGTCATGTCCAGTCCGCTCACATCACGGTACCTGCTGGTCTCAGGACATCCTGTGCGTCGGGTCAACCGAGTGGCAGTCGCAATTCACCCAACTCGATGGAAGTTTCAATCTCGATTTGCAAGGGAGTCCAATGATGATCTCAACCGATGCTGGTAGCAACCACAGGCGTCAGCTTTTCAGGTCAGTGCTGTTTATGCCGGCTACAAAGCTTACGTGGATCACCAGCGGCGTCCGCGCTGGAGCAGACGCCCTCATCCTCGACTTGGAAGATGCTGTTGCTGAAGCAGATAAGCCGGCCGCGAGAGAGGCACTGAAAACAATCAAAGCGGGTGATCACGGAGAAGTGCGGCTCCTTGCCCGAATGAACGAGATGCATTCCAGCCATCTTCTCGAAGACATCAAAGCTATCGTTGCTTCACGCTGCACTGGTGTGGTGGTGCCGAAGGCGGAGAGCGTCGACGATCTGAAGATACTGATCAACACAGTAAGACTGTTCGAACAAGACGCGAACCGAGCCCAGCCGCTTGATGTGCACGTCATGCTGGAGAGTGCTGCAGGTATCCGCAACGCCTTCGAACTCGCCAGCTGCGGTGAGCGTGTCAAGAGTCTCATGACAGGCACGATTCCTGACGGAGACGTCGCACGATCGGTCGGCTTCACGCCAACGAGATCTGGTCTCGAGACTCTGTACCTGCTTTCATACGTTCAGCTGGAAGCCCGAGCGGCCGGTTGCGCCACATATGCCATGGTCTCGGCGTCAGTAGGGCATGGTGAAGACGAGATGCAAGAGAAGCTGCAGCAAGCAAGAAACATCGGGTACACCGGTGCAACCTTGATACATCCATCGCATGTGCTGGCTGCAAACACGACCTTCGGCCCCAGCAATGAAGAGATAGAAAGGGCAGAACGTGTCCTCGAAGCTCTCGGACAGGCACATGCAGAGGGCCGCGGCTCAGTTGCACTCGACGGTCAAATGATCGATATCGCACACGGCGTTTCAGCTCGAGCAACACTCGAACGTGCGTCGGAGTACCGACTTACAGTCAGCCCTTTCAGCTAAGAGATTAAGAGAAGAGAAGCAAATGTCTATGGCATTAGATGGAATCCGGGTACTTGAATTCGGGCACGTGATTGCAGGCCCCTTTGCAGCAAGCCTGTTGGGCGATCACGGTGCTGAGGTCATAAAGATTGAGCGTCCAAACCAGGGTGACAGTCTCCGGAAGATGGGCCCCCAAAATGCGCGTGGGCTCTGGTTCGAGGTGAGCGCACGCAATAAGAAGAGTGTAGAAGTCGACTTGGGAAGCCCCGAAGGGGCGGCCTTTGCTCGCGAGCTGGTCGAAAGCGCGGATGTGGTGATTGAAAACTATCGCCCGGGAGTGATGGAACAGTGGGGACTCGGCTGGAATGATGTCCACAGTATCAACCCCAGAGCGGTAATGCTCCGAATCTCCGGATTCGGCCAGACCGGCCCGTACAGCGAGCGTCCCGGGTTCGGCAAGATCAGCGAAGCCTTCAGTGGTGCTACGAACCTCACCGGCTACACGGACGGCCCGCCGGTCCACCCAGGCTACTCCCACGGAGATCTGGTTACCGGTGTATTCGGTGCGTATGGGGTGATGCTTGCCCTCTATGAGCGCAACACATCCGGACTCGGACAGATGATTGACCTGCCTTTGTATGAGGGTCTGTTCAGGATGATCGATTGGCAGGTGCCCTTCCTTGAGGTTCTTGGAATAGATTCCACCCGAAACGGCGCATCGTTCCCGTTTGCCGGTGGCTTCATTACAGAGATACTGCCTACCGTCGACGGCAAGTTCGTGGTTGTATCCGCGGCCACTGGAAAGCATGTAGGCAACGTAGTGGCCTTCCTGCAAGACGGGGGGCACCTTGAGGTTGAGGGCGACGGTGATATCCCGGTGTCCGTGATCAAGGAGGCGCTGGGCGCCTGGCTGGGAACGCAAAATTCCGATGAAGCAGTGGCGAGCCTGAAATCTGTTGGAGTGATCGCGGAAAAGGTGAGCAAACCCAGCGACATCATCAAAGACCCGCATATCGCTGCTCGGAAGAACCTTGTTCCCGTTGAGAGCGAGGAGTACGGAAAGTTCTCCGTGCCGGCTCCCGTGCCGCGCCTTTCAAGGACTCCTGGTGGAGTGCGTTCACTGGGTCCGAAGCTTGGGGCAGACAACAAGCTGCTCAACGCTCCCTATACTCCGAAGGGCACCAAAGGCGCCTAGGGCCTGTCTGTTAATTCCCTTCACTCCGATGGTGATGCCTCGACGGCGGTGACGTTGCTTGAAGACGTTAAACGCCCTTTCCACGACGTTGCGGCGTATGTAGGGTTCGTTGTCCAAACCGACGGACTGCCGCCCTTGCTGCCAACGGCCGCCTCTGCCTCCCGAGCGCTGTCCAGCGTGGCTCCGTCCCCGTAAAGCTCACCGCTGAAGCGGCGGTGACGCTTCCCACCGCTGCCGCGGCGAAGCGCTTAGGCAGATCACGCATGGGATTTAGTCCGGAAAATGATAAATGGTTTCCATCAGCCCGGCTGATGGTCCTGAAACGTACGTCCCGACGCATGGAGGAACCGGCATCAGATCCTCAATCGCGCCCACTGCTCATCAGTCGAAAACGGAAGTACGGGAGGCCTGTTCACCTATTCGAAATTAATGCCGGCCAATTGTAGACAGGGCCTAGAAACCCAATTCGCCCGTTCGGTCCATGAAGAAAGGGGCACGACATGTTAGCACTCTTCGGCGTACTCATGCTTGTCATCATTGTCGCTCTTCTGATATCTAATAAAGCCACTCCCTTCTCAGCTTTTACAGTCATCCCCCTGATGATCGCACTCATTGCCGGTTTCAGCATGGCGGATGTAGGAAAGTACGCAACCGAGGGAGTGCAGAACATTGCTAACACAGCGGCTTTGCAGGTGTTCGGGATCCTATTCTTTACCATTATGTTGCAGGCTGGCGCTTTCGACCCATTTGTGGAACGAATACTGAAGATTGCCGGCAGAAGCCCCCTGAAAGTGGCTCTTGCGACTGTCTTGCTATCGCAGTTAATTGCTTTCGACGGTGACGGCACTGCAACCTATCTGATTGTTATCTCAGCGATGCTTCCCCTATATCGAGGGCTAGGTATGAACCCCCTGGTGCTCGCAACACTTGTAGGTCTGTCCTTCGGCGTTCAGAACATGGTGCCGTGGGGAGGGCCGCTGGCCCGGGCCGCAGCGTCGTTGAACGTGGAAGTAAATAACCTGTGGATTCCGATGCTGCCCGTACAGGCCGCTGGCCTGGCTGCGGTATGGGTGGTTGGCTACGTCTTAGGTAAACATGAGACGAGACGTGTGTCAGGCGCCAGTGAATCTGCCATGTTTACATCTGGCAGCAAGAAGATCTTCGGCGCCACGCGAAATAAGAACATTCTTCGGGCTGCAGGCACTGGCTCATCGCAGTCAGGTGGAGGCACCGCCACTACGGTCACGATCGATCCGATCGTTCCTCCTCGACCTTCAGCGCAGATGCAGACTGAAGGCGATGAAGATTTCACACGACCCCGATTGGTGTGGTTGAATTGCGCGCTGATCGTGGTAGTGATTGGGGTATTGATTGCCGATATAATTCCAGCCCCAATGGTCTTCATGCTCGGAACCATCATCGTTCTGATGATGAATTACCCAAGCGCCAAACTGCAGTTGGAAGTTATCCAGATGCGCGCGAGAGAACCGCTACTGGTCGCGGCAATTCTGTTCAGTGCTGGAATATTTCTCGGTATTCTAAGGGGTTCGGGAATGATGCAGGAGATGGCAACCACCCTTGCATCGTCAGTACCCGATTCGTGGGGTCCATGGCTTCCGATAATCGTTGGCCTCCTGGCAACTCCGTTGACCTTGCTTATCGATGTGAATTCTTACTACTTGGCTGTGCTTCCAATTCTGGCGGAGACCGCGCAGCACTTGGGCCTCTCTCCTGAGTCCGTCGCAATGGCCTCCCTGATCGGCAACTCCACTGTCGGCGCACCCCTGCACATATTCTCCGGATCATTCTGGGTGCTCATTGCCATGACCGGAGTCAAGATCGGCGATCATATACGGTTCTACTTGCCCTGGGGTTGCTTCGTGAGCTTCATTATGCTGATCGCGACTATCGTATTCGGACTTGTCCCGCTTCCATTCTGACGGAACCGGGCAACATCCTCGTTAAGCAATTGCCTTATGGGCGGCTGACTTTCGGCCAAACCGAAAGTCCGCCGCTCTTGGCATCCTGCAGGGAAGTTCCACTCGTCCGCGGAGTTGCGGACGTTGACTTCAGTCCTGCCGTGAGAGGAAGCGCTGCGTTAGCGCTGACTGTGTCATGGACGAGCACCACATGCCACCAGGTGGAAAGTTGCCCCGGAACCACTTGTTCCACCAGCCGCTGATACTACAGTGTGCATGGCCGCACGATGCCTAAAAGGCAGGATCCGCTGCACGACCTGTGCTCGGCAACCTGGAACTCAGGCCGACGCCTGCCCTCCCCGTCTCCGCGGTATCCCTTTGCTCGACGTCGTTTCGGTGGCCGCGACGCGCGCGTCGAATTTGGACGACCAGCAGTTCGCCAGAATGCACGATGTACTGCTGCGTCGCGGCCCGAGATGCCTTCGGGTCTTCCGCCTTCATGCCCTGGAGCACCTCTGCGTGATCGTCCTCGGTGGACGCGGCCAGCGGGACGTACCGGGTGGCCAGCCCAGGAGCCAGCTGATCTTTAGGGGCTTGTATCTCTTCACGGTTCATGGGAAATGGATCCGTGGAAATGAGCGTCACGCCGCCGTCCGGACGGCACTTCTCAAGAGAATAACCGATTTGCAGTTGGCGGCGTTGCGGTAGCCGCGCGCTGTGCGTTTGATGTTCTTGATTGCCGTGTTGTTGGCCCCGATCTTGCCGGTAGTGGCGCCGATAATGATCAGCACCTCGATCCCTTTCCACAATCTGCAGACGGTGCGGTAGCGCCTGCTGGTCTCCGGCCGTGCGGCTGCCTTCACCACTTCCGCGAGTACCTTCTTGGCCGCGGCGGGGTCCTCCAAGGAGCCGGTGTGGAGCAGGGCCCGGAGCTGTTCCTTGACTTTCCACACGGCCTGGAGGGTGCCGGTTGGATCGTCCAGGGCGAAGACTTCCTCGAGGCGGAGGGCGGCCCGGCAGCTGAGGGTGTCGCCGCCCCGGAGGAGCAACATGCGGTGGGCCCAGGCCCTGTCGCTGGCCCGTCCGCGCCGGCCCTTGACCTGTTGGGAGAGGTTCTGACGGGTCTCGGTCATGACCTGGTTGGCCAGCGAGATCAGGTGGAAATGATCAACGGCGACAGCGGTGCGGGGAAGCCACATCCGCAACGCTTTACGGAACGCCGCCGAGGGATCGATCGCGACGACGTGCACGGCCAGGTGCCATCCCAGTGGCCGGGCGAATAACCAGTCCCCAACGCCCTTGTGATCGCGGCCGTCAACGACTCCGAGGACCTGACCGGTGTCCAGATCAACGATGGTTGTCATCCACGGCTCGAACCGTGTCCACGCCTTTGTCGACGGGTCCTGGAAGTAGCGCACGGACCGGAGACGTTGTTCATCAACGCCCAGCATCCGAGGGCTGAGCCTGTCCACGTGGGGTAGGCACGCCTCGGTCACCGTCGCCCGGACCATCCACAAGGACACGGCGAAGCCGGAAGCTGTTTCCGACACCGCCCGGCCGGAGCGGATGACGGCGTCCACGAGCTGGTCCCGCAGTCGGCTCGTCGAGCGGGCGCAACGCGGGACTTGGGGCGTGGATTCAAAGAACGAGAGCAGGTCGGCACGCCAGTTTTTCGCATTACCAGCGGTACTTGGACCAAAGAACGTCCACCGGACCGGCGACGGGAATATCGCGGAGTCGTTGAAGGCGCTCTTTCCGCCGGGATGCGATGACACCGCAGTTTGGGCAGCTGGGCGGCTGGTCGGTTTCGATGATGACCTGCCGGCGGCCGGCGGTGATGGTGGTGGAAATGACGTGGTAGTCGGGCAGGTTGAAGAGGATGATGGCAGCATCGGCTGCGACCCCGGTAGGCTCGATCAAGGCTCGTGCTCCTGTTCCAGGTTGAAGGCTAGACACACTCATCCCAGCAGGGCCGGGCACCCTTGTCTTCAACGACACGAACTCAATTCCCCACCAACCGCGATGAGCCTCTTTAGGGAGCCGGCGAGCAGCTTGATCTCACGGTGGAAGGAAGGTTCTTCTCTTCGGGTCGGTCGTGAGCGGTGCTGGCTGCGCCGCGATCAACTCGTGGTGCGGTGCCTCGAGCTCGGTCACGTCCTGCTCTGTTGCCCGGGCTGAAAGTCCCCGCCAACAAGGGCCTGGACCTGGAAAACGTCCTGACGTCTTGGCCCGTCAGTGTGCCCACAACAAATCCGCGCCGCTTCCAGGAGGCCCTCCACGCGCGCGACCTGCAGCGCCTTGTGCGCCGGTGTGGTGGAAGTGGCCCGGGTCTCGCTAATGGCTTGCCCGCATTCCAGGAACTCCCGCAGCTCAAGAATCTGCGCTAGGAAACTTCCTCCCTCCACCGCGTGGCTTGGAGCGCGCCCTCAAGCGGATATACTATGTGATATGTCTTCCCTGCAGTCGTTAACTACGAAAACTCCCGATGAGGCGTTCACGTTTCCACGACAGCGTACGCCGAAACGTCGCCAACTGCCTGAAGAGGTGGCCTCTTACGTCAGGGAGCTGATTGTGTCTGGCGCAGTGAAGCAGGGTGATTTCCTGCGCATGGAGCGCATTGCGGAGGCGGTCGGCGTGAGCAATACCCCCGTCCGCGAGGGGCTGCTCCTATTGAGTAGCGAGGGCTTCGTTGAACTTGTCCCGCGCCGTGGATTCGTCGTAGCGACATTCTCTCCTCAGGATGTCCGCGACCTTTTCTGGGCGCAAGCAGCGATCGGTGGCCAGCTCGCTGCGCGCGCCGCCGAGAGGATCACTCCGGAAGCCTTGGCGCGGCTCGACGCGATAAACGAAAAGTACGCGCAGTCGGCACTTCGGGATGATGAGGAAGCGATGACTGAGCTGGGCCACCTCTTCCACAGGGAAATTCACCTTGCCGCGGGGTCGCCGCGACTTGCGTTGTTGCTCGGTTCCGTTGTGAAGCAGTTACCAAACCGCTTCTATGCGGCCATTGAAGGCCATCTTCTTGACGGGTTGGAAAAGCACCCTCTCATCACAGAGGCGCTTAGGGTCGGTGATGCGGAAAGTGCCCGCAGCCTCACAGAGCAGCACATGGGTGGGGCGGCCGATCGCCTGATCGACATGCTCGCAGAGCGTGGGCGCTGGTCCGACCAGCCCGCCACCCCGTAGAAATCGGGCCAACACTCCGCGGTCGAGGCCATTGCCCCTAGAGGGGAGGCTGGGGGAGTTGGTCCCGAAGACCGCGTTGGGACCCGACGCGCCCCGACTGGCGCTCCTTCGTCGTCAGCCGCCTGGGAATCAACGATGTTCCTGGACTGGGAACTCTGCCAGCTCAAGCCATGGACTGATGATCAGGCCGGTGGGCGGGAGCCGACGTCTCCGATAAGCGGTCCTTCGCCCCGAAGCCGGAGTTGGCGATCACGATGATCGCCCTTGCCTGGAGGCGGACATGCCCGCTCGGTGGGTGACCGGGCGCGTCCGAGGCGAGCGTTACAGGCTGCCCAAAGTTCCGGGAATGCCTCCGGCGGCTCGACGCTGGTGAACCTTTCCTGCCAGCACATACCGCATGGAGGAGCAAATAAAATCGAGGCGGAAGGCGGTCGTGTCCAGTAACTGGCGTCGGCGGCCGAGGCCAGCGGCGTCCACCCCCAGGCGGCAGTCTCGTCGATCATTTCCAGCGCTTGGGGTCTTATTGGCCGGTGACGGATAGCGTCCGGGATTCTGGCTTTGGCCGGTCCGTGCTTGGATGCGGGCGGCATCTTCGTTGGTTTCGGCGCACGTGTCGTGCCTTTACTCCGGGAGTTAGAGGCGCCTGTTCAGCGGGTAGGACGCGGCGTTGGTGGTCGCTTGACGGTGACCGCGTCTGGCAGTTGCCGATCTTGCCAAGGTGCTCGAGTACTGGCGAGCCACGCACGAGGACACAATCCTGTCTCTCTTGAAGCCGGTGTAGTCGATCACCCACGCCTTCGGCTAATGGTTTCCGTGGCAATGCCGACCAGCTGCCGCCGGATCGGTTCACCTTCCCCAGCGACGAGGAGAGAATTGCTGCAGTTCCTGGTAATCCACGCCGCGGCGTTCGCTCAGGGCTGCATCGACTGCTGCCGCCCGACGGAGCCCTCCAACTCTGCCCGAACCGCCGCCAACTTATCCTGCTCCTCCGCCGCTGCCCGTACTTCCGGCAATGCGTACCAACCTAACCAGGCACTACTAGCCCCGGCTTTTCATGAGTCGGTGTTCCCGAATGCGTGTTTAAACAGAGGAAGGGTGCTCTGAACTGGGAAAATAGTGGTTGTCGAGACCGTTATTCTGCCGAGCGAAGGAGCACCCTTCCGGTGCCTAATCTTAGCCGCACTTTCCACTCCCTGCCGGTCACTTTCACCGGCCAGTCGCTGGTCTCCCACGCCGGCACGAAGGTCCTGACGGAATTCCTTGACGCCCTGGGCTTCGGCGGGCTCTGCGAGGACAGGCTGGGTCAGTTCGTTCCCGCCGGCGCCCGGCACCGTCCCGGCCGGCTGATCGGTTCGCTGGCCGTGATGCTGACCGCAGGGGGCGAGCATGTCAGCGATCTGGACATACTCCGTGCCTCACCGGAGGTTTTCGGACAGCTGCCCTCGAACGCGACCGTGTCACGGTTCTTTGAACGCACCGTGGCCAACCCCGAACTGTTCGGCTACGGCTTCGAAACGCTCACCCGCCAACTGCGGTCCAGGGCCTGGGACGCGGCGGGGACCCGGAACCCGGAACTGCGGGCCACGCCCGCGGACCCGCTCATCATTGACCTGGATGCCACCCTCGTGACCTCCCACTCGGACAAGGAGAATGTGGCCGGCACGTACAAGGGCGGCTACGGATTCGCGCCGTTTATTGCCAGCGCCGATTACGGCACGGACCACGGCACCGGAGAAGTCCTTGCCTGCCTGCTGCGCCCGGGCAACGCCGGCGCCAACAGCGCCGATGACCACATCCGGGTCTTCGAAACCGCCACCGCCCAACTTCCTGGGTCCTTCCACGACGCTATGGGCAGGCTCGACGGGAAAAGGATCCTGGTCCGCACCGACAGTGCCGGGGCCTCGCGGAAGTTCCTCTGGTACCTGCACGCCGCCAGTGCCCAGTTCTCCGTCTCTTACCCCGTCCCGGCCGCCAAGGCCCACATGATCGACTGGATCAACGACAAAACCAACTGGCAACCGGCCCTGGACCAGCACGGTGCCGAACGCAACGACGCGTGGGTCATCAACGCCACCGACATCATCCCCCTGACGGACTACTCGCCCGGGACCAACATCTATCTGCGCGCCGAGCCCCTGCACCCCGGCGCACAGCCAACCCTGCTGGACCTGGACGGGCACCGGATCACCGCGTTCCTGACCAACTCACCGCGCTGGCACGGCCCGTTCCTGGACGCACGGCACCGGGCCCGCGGCAGGTGCGAGAACCGGATCAAGACCCTGAAAAACACCGGCCTTGGCAAGCTCCCGTTCTTTGATTTCGCGGCGAACCAGGCCTGGGCCAACATCGCCGTCCTGGCCGGCAACCTCGTCTCCTGGTTGCAGCTCACCGCACTTCCGGATGGCCACCACGCCAGGAACTGGGACATCAAAGCCTGGCGCTACCGGCTCTTCGCGACCRCCGGGAAAATCATCACGCGCGCCAGACGCAAGCACCTGCTGCTTCCAGAGAAGACGCCCGAGCGGGCACTCATTGCCTGGATCCTGGAAGCCGTCACACACCTGCGCGCCCGACGGCCCGTCCCCATTTGAGAACCAGCCGCCAGGTCCTGACCCGACGGACAGAAACCACCCAGCATCACACCGGCCGTGGAACCGGCGCCCGCCCCGGGCGAACAACGGGCCATCCCGCACGCCCCTGACCAAACCAATCGAACAAGCCCGTCAGAATCGCGACCCGGACGAAGGTTCAGACAACCGGCGAAAAATCGGGGCTAGTTACGCTGCTGCTGTGGAGCGACGTGGCCGACGAACTCATCGGCCAGAGGACCAGCGGCTGGGAATGTCGCTGGGTGCCCTTGGCTTCCGCTTCCGTTGGGCGTGTACTCCGTCTCTGGAGGTTCCGGATGCGTCCACGCGTATCGGGTGAACACCTGAAAGCCGTCCGCCCGGGCCAGCATCTTCCGGGAATCCGCCCCTTCGGCGGCAATCCATAGGATTGAGTCGTCCGGCATGACGGCTTCGACCGTTCCGGTTCTCACCGGCCGACCGTTGAGCCGGATCTCGACCCGTTGACCGAGGCTACGCTTCCAGTCGGTCTGCAAATGAAGGCTCATGAATCCGCTCCTGTCTGAGCATCCCGTCCATGACCTCCATAGCCACGGCTTCCCGCTTGGCCACCGGGCCTCTTTCTGGTGTCTTTTGCGGCCATGCTGACGACTTCGTTCCTCAACGCCCGACTTTGCCCGTGAGCTGGGCGATCGGTGCCAGCACGAGTGGCCGTGCGGCGAACACTGCGCCCGCCATCACGAGGAGGGAGGCGAAGAAGATCCAGAACCCTGCCCAACTTCCTGAGTCCTGAGCCGCATACATGTGGTTCAGGTTGCGCAACGCACCGGTGGCGAGTACCAGCGTCACATGCGCGACGACGAACAGCACGAAATAGAGCATGACAGGGAAATGGATGGCGCGTGCCAACTCGATCGGATAAGCCTTATTGAGCCGCGTTGCACGGATTGGCCACGCACCGGACATGCGGATGCCGCTGATGGCTGCCAGGGGCGCGGCCACGAAGATGGTGAGGAAGTAAGCGAGCAGCTGCAGGCTGTTGTAGTTGACCCACCCGTTCTCCGTTGGCCAGTCCAGGGAAAGGTACTGCAGAGCGGCAGAGACGGCGTTGGGGATGACCTCCCAGGACGTGGGAACAACACGCACCCACTGGCCGGTTGCGAACAGCAGGACGATGAAGACTACGCCGTTGATGACCCACAGGGCGTCGAACGTTAGGTGCGCCCATAGGGTCAGGCTGATCTTCTTCGGCGGGTTCTTGGTCTTCAGGAGTCCTTTATTGTTGCGCTCCCACATCGCGGGCGGCCGCTTCTGGGTGCGCACCTGCCATCCTGTCCGGATGATCAGGACGATGAAGAACGCGTTGAGGAAGTGCTGCCAGCCCAGCCACGCAGGCAATCCGACGGGCGCCCCCTCGGGAAGGTGCGTTTCACCCGGATAGGTACTGAGGAAGTCCTTCATGAACTCCAGCGAGACGAACCAGCGTGCGCCCAGAACAGTCACCGCCACAACTGCAAAAAGGCCAAGGACACCAAGGGTGATAGTCCGGCGCTTCTTGGCCGAAGAAGGGTCCTTCTGCACCGGCGGTGGGGTCGGCACCGTCGTTTGGATCCGATCAGTTAGGGCCGGCTCTGCGACGGATTTCTCCGCCGCGACCGTTCCCGCGGACACGGCGGGCCCTTCGGCCTTCGCCACTGCCGGGGCGCCGCCAGCCCGTGGAAGACCGGATCGTCGCCCGGTGCCGGGCGACGTCGTCGTACTCGAATCGGTTGCCGCTGGTGCAGCGGCCCCCTCCACGGAAGCTGCCGATGCCGCCTGGTCGGCGGTTCTCGGTAAGCCAGCGCGCCTACCCGGGCGGGCTACCGGAGCCGCCGGGACTGCAACGACCTCCGGCTGTAAACCTGTGCCCAATGGGGGAGCCACCTCGTTGGCTACCTTCCCGGCCGGTTCCTGCGCTGGTTCGCCTGGCCGCCGTGGCAGCCCACGACGGACCGTTGTGGGCCGACTCATGCTCCCGTCTTCGCTCACGCCGCTACGCCTTCCGCGCCTCGAGGGCCGAAATCAACTGCGGCACCACGGTGAACAGGTCGCCCACAATTCCGAAGTCGGCAATATCGAAGATAGGGGCATCTGCGTCCTTGTTGATCGCAACGATCGTCTTGGCCGTCTGCATGCCCGCCCGGTGCTGGATCGCCCCGGAAATGCCCAGCGCAACATAAAGCTGCGGTGACACCGACACTCCGGTCTGGCCCACCTGATGGGTCTGGGGAATGTACCCCGCGTCGACGGCAGCGCGGGAGGCGCCAACAGCCGCACCCAGCACATCAGCAAGCTCTCCCACCAGCGCAAACTTCTCATCCGAACCCAGGCCGCGCCCACCGGACACAACCTTCCCCGCACCGCGGAGTTCAGGCCTGGTTGAGTTTGAGGTGCTGGCTTCGAAGCCTGTGACCGTAGCGGCGCGCGCGCCGGAAGGAACGACGTCGAGCGTCGAGACCTTCGCTTCGCGGGCTTCGGCGCGGGCGTCGATAGCGCCCTGCCGCACGGTGATGACAGGAGTGCCGACGCTGACTGCGGCGTCAATGTTGTAGGCGCCTCCGTACACAGAGTGCTTGGCGACAATGCCTTCCTCGTCACGCTCAATACCGACGGCGTCCACGTTCAAGCCGGAGCGGGTGCGCGCCGCAAAACGGCCAGCCACGTCGCGGCCGTCGACCGAATTGGAGATCAGCACCGCGTCAGGCTCCACCAATTCGCTGGCAGTAGTGAGGGCGTCGAGTACCGGACGCGTGAGCATGCTCGCCGCGCGGCTAACCTCAGACACCAACACCTGGGCGGCGCCCCACTTGCCCAAGGCCGCCGCGGCAGCGCTGCCCTGACCGGGGCCGGTGACCACGAGGGCGACAGGACTTCCCACCGAAGCTGCGGCGCCCAGCAAGCCGGCGGCACTCGAGCTGACGTTCCCAGCGGGATCGACGTCGGCCACCACCAGAATCGAATTATTTGCGAACTCCATGATATTCCTCCCTAGGCCAGTCGGTTCGTGACGAGAAACTCGACCAGTTGATCGGCAGCATCGCCCTCGTCAATGATCTTCACCCCAGCCTGACGCGCGGGGCGCTCGGTGACGGCGATCAGGATCGATCGTCCAGCTGAATCGTCGGCCGGGTCAACCCCGAGTTCGGCGAGTGAGAGCGTCTCCAACGGCTTCTTCTTCGAAGCCATGATGCCCTTGAAATTTGGGAACCTTGCTGTTGGCAGTGCCTCGGTCACGGAAATGACGACGGGTAGATCGGCCCGCACGGAAGCCACACCAGACTCGGTTACACGCTGCCCGCTCACTGCTGACTCTTCGATGGATACCGAATTAAGTCCCGTTAAGTGGGGTACGTCCAGCAGTTCCGCTATCATCGCGGGAAGAACCCCACCGGACCCGTCTGTGGAGAGGTTGCCGGCGACCACGAGGTCGAACTGCTGGCGCCTCAGCGCCGCGGCGAGCACCTCTGCGGTGAGGCTAAGGTCAGCGCCGAGCAGGGCGTCGTCGACGACGTGCACTGCGTTGGCCGCGCCCATTGCCAGACCCTTGCGCAACGTCGAAACCACCGTCTCCGGCCCCATCGACACAACGGTGACCTCCGTTCCGGGGCGCCCGTCGGCGTGCGAGAGCGCAACCTCCAGCGCGCGTTCGCCGATTTCGTCTGGCACGGCGTCGGTCGCGCCCCGATCAGCCAGTCCCGTTTGCAGGTCGAGCTTGCGCTCCCCGTACGTGTCCGGAACTTCTTTTAGCAAGACAGCGATTCTCATCGGTCCCACACTCTCCTATCGCACGTTCATTACGCTTCGAGCAATGGCGTTTGCCATGGCAACCCGCTGATTCAATTTCGTCGGCATGCCCCGAAGCTGCTCCTCGATGGGCCGTGACTGTTGGCGGCACTGACAGGCCGAGAGTCACCACCGGCATCCTTTAGCTGAGCAATGACTGGGACTAAATATATTATGCACAGTTTGGGGAAAGATTGTCCAGCGTGGTTCGTTTCGTCGCGACCCCTCTCGTCCCGCTAGCGGACTACTCGTCCTAGGAGCAAAGTGGCGCTGGCAGGCAGGGCCACCATGCAAGGGCCGACCAGCTTCCAGTGCCATTCGGAGCAAGCTCAACGCAGCGTCAACACGATGCTCAACGAGCTCTTGCGCTCCTTCCGGCAGGGATGTTCTCGTGCCCCGAAGGGACGGTGCGGGGGAGCGGGGTTATAGCGCCGCTTGCAAACGCCCTGCGGACGTCCTTACTGAGGGGTTCTAATGTGCCACAGGTAGCCACACCTTTGCCGCGGTGTCACATTAGGACGCTCTGGATGAAATGGTTCGGAGCAATCAGCGCCGCGAATTGTCGCGTGGTCCCCACGAAGGCAGAGTTCGTAACGAGGCGGCATTCGCCAACTCTGGCTGGAGTGAACCCAATCCCAGCCTCTTCCCGGAACACGGTCAGGCATCGGCTGAACCGGGGCGGCGACAGGGCGCTGAACAGCGCACTGCACATGGTCGCGATAAGCAGAATGACCCATGATGCCGAAACCCGTCAGTACGTGGAAAAACGACGCGCTGAAGGTCGTACAGACAAGGAAATGCGCCGCTGATTCGACCGCTACATGGCCCGCCGCATCTACCGGACACTCAACACCTCATCCGAAAAAACGAACGCGACTTGAGAGACATAGAAGAGTCCATCGAGGCCGCACCTCACCTCAAAGGTTAGCCCTTGCCAGCCGCGTCCTCAACCTCTCAGGGCAAAGCAACTAGCGTAAATTGGTCGCCGCCCTAATTGCTGGTTCGCGGAACGTCCGTGTGGAGAGTACGCGTCCGGAACATGTAAAAGGCGGCGGGAGGCAACCGCGACAGGTCCGCGGCCTCCTGTTCGAGCCCCAGGTCGAAGGCGGTCAACCGTCGATCCCGCATATGTTCGAACTCGGCCCACGAACGCACCATGAACTCTTCGACGAAGAGGTCATTTTCAATCCCTTGCCTCAGCAACTGCCAGCGAAGCGCCCCTGAACGCAGCCGCACTCGTCGCAGGTGGTGCATTAGCTCGAGGAACCGCACATGGGAACTGTCGGGAATGTGGTATTGAATGCGCACCTGGACCTGTTCGATGGCCTCGATTGGTCGCACAGGTAGATCAAGGCCTTCCAAGCCGCTGGCCCTGGAGCGGTCGATGTCGTCGAGGTCTTTCAGGGGAAGCCACAGCGTGAGACATGAGCCGAGTAGCAGGAAGAATCCTGCCGTACTGAGGGCCCACGGGACTGTAGTGACCGTGGCCATGGAGCCGAATATTAGTGCGCCAATTGCCTGCCCGCCGTAGACACCGGTGAGCAGTACGCCAACGCCTCGAGCCCTTACCCAAGCGGGGAGGTAGACCTGAATTCCGGCCTGAAAACTGGCCAGCGCCACTGTCCAGGACCAACCCGAGAGGAAGACCGCTGCCGCCAGCGTGGCCAGGCTTGGCGCGACGGCGCTGCCCAGCACCGCGAGGCCGGCGGTGAGAAAACCGATTCCGCCGATCGCGTTCGCTGACGCGACTCTGCGCATGCGAGATTGACTGATCGCACCAAGTACCGCCCCCACGCCCTGCCCGGCAAGGAGCAGCCCAAAATCGGTTGAATCGGCACCCAAGCGAGTGGCAGCGACAGGAAGCAGACTCAGAAGCGCGGCTATGCCAAGAGTGAACCATGTTCCGCGCACTACAAGCTTGAGCACTTGCGGCGAGTGCCGGACAAACCTTGCGCCGCTCCTCAAAGCAGAGACAAAACGCTCTCCTTCATCGTGGTGGGGGACCCGACCCGCGCTTGAGGCCATGACGGCAATCAGGAGTAAGGTCATGGGCAAGGCGCTGAGAACCGCCCCGCCGACCCCGACCGCGGCGATAACAAAGCCTCCAATTGCGGGACCAATGATCCGCGCGGAGTTGGTTGCTACGGCAAGTAGGGCCGCCGCGTGGGCGACGGAATGCCGCGGCACAATATCGGGGACCATAGACTGCACTGCCGTGAAGGTCAGGACCATGCAGGACGCCAACGCCGCAAGCAGTAAAAGGAGAGCGATCGGATTGAGCGCCTCGGTCAGTATAAGAACGCCGAGCAGCGCCTCGACGAGAAGGACGCCGCCCTGAACAACCAAGACGAGGCGAGGGCGGTCGGCGTTGTCGGCGACCACGCCCGCCGGGATGGCGAGCAGTGCCATGGGAAGCATCATGGCGACTTGAACGAGTGGAACGACTTGAGGTCCTCCGGGGACGCCCAGCAGATACCACTGGGCTGCGAGGGCGACGAGCCACTGGGCCATGAACGCCGCAGCGACTCCGCCCCAGATATAAGAGAACGCCCGGATTCTGAGGGTGGTAAGCATCACGGCTCCCGCTTCGTCTGTCTTCGTTCAGAAATTCCTAGCGCAGGACCAGACATTGCGCCGCCTCCCCTTGTTCTCGTAAATCTCCTGAAACTTTGGGACAGGCTCGTGGCTCCCGAGTTCCATCTCCCTCACGTGCAAGTTTGCGTCTCGCCGATCAACGGCGTTCTGGCGCCGGCGGGCTATGACAAGAACGGAAAATCCTTCGGCCGCCAACTTCTGCGCCAGCACCCCTATACCCCACCTGTTTTGTTCGGGGACCACATCTTCGCTCATGCGACGCCCATGGGCCAACTAAGTGTCGGCGCCGTTCCTCGCCATTTCAAGGCAGCCCCTAAAGCACGACGGCAGGCCGTGCTGGAGCCCGTCCATCCAGATACCGTGAACCAGATTCGATTGTTCCTGATTGATGTGCCGCCATCCCGCTCGCGTTTTCGACCCGTAATCAGGAATCGGCGAGCCCGAAACAGGTCATTCGAAGTGCACGAAGAAGAGGCCTTCAGGGTGACCTCGGCGAAGCTGTTCGATCGCCGCGGCACCTCCTCGAACGTGATGGACGTCGTCTTGGCTTTGAGTGCTCGAGCGGCCATCATTTTCAGCACCACCTCGTTATCCCGGACGTCGCCGCCGCAGGAACCGAGGAGGTCGATTTCCTGGAGTGTGAGGTCACTGACGTTGATCTGGGCATGCTCGACGCCGAGGCCAACCTGGACGACCTTCCCGCGCCGCCGGACCGCCGCCACAGCCTCAGAGGTGGTGCTTCCAAATCCAGCAAAGTCCACGACCGCATCGCGCTGGGGGCCTCCCCATGCCGTCCCCGTTCCACACCCCACCGCGGCACTGGCCTCGAACGACAGTGCATCGTCAAGCCTGATGATGGTGGCGGCTGGAACGCGCATCAGCGGAGCGTGAGCTCCGTGCTCATGGATGCCGAACGCACGCATGGAGACCCGGCACATATGCGGCCAATCAGATCGGCACAGGTCACACGTGGTGCAGCCCCGAAAATGATGCACCATGACCCGGTCGCCCACCGCGGCTACAGCGGGATCAACCCCGATTCCGACAGTGTGGATCACGCCGGCCGGCTCGTGGCCAGCGATCCACGTCCCGGTGGTGTTCTCGGTGCCCGGCCGGCTGCGGTAGGTGTGCAAGTGGCTGCCACACATCCCCGAGGCCCGGATCTTCACCAAGACATCACCCGGTCCTGCCTGGGATCTGGGAACTCCCGGACCTCGACGTTGCACCGACCCAAAAAGACTGCACCGAGCATTGCTTTTCCTATCAAGGTTTGCCATGGGGCTGTGGCTGTGGAGCTAGCGAGGGCGGCGCAGCATTCTCCTTCTGTTCCTATTTACGTCCACCAGTACGATATGTCGAGGAACGGCCTGCGTCAAGAATCCAAGAAGCTCAACTTGGCACTTACGAAGGCGTACCCCAGGGCTCGTGTAGAGTCGCCTCGATGGCCTGAATCGGGCGAGCCTGAGGGCCGGTAGGCGTTTCTGGTGGTGGCTCTGGTGGCTCTGGTGGCTTTGGCGGCCTTCTTGATGTTTGCGATCCAGTAGAGGGCTAATGGAGGCGTTTCGCAGGGAGGCAAGAGCCCCGTGGGCCGTGAACCGGTGCGGCCATGGCTGCGACTACCGCTGGCGGTCCCTGACGCGCCAGCAGTCCGTACCGGATGCCCCGGCGTTTCCTGGACCCGGGCCGTCCCCGCATCGCACGGGGCGTCACGGCCGGCTTCGCCATCTCACGGCGATGTGGGCCCAAATTAGCTGCGAGAGGTAGGCCCAGCAAGGCAATAACTAGCTCCTACCTCACCCATTTGGCTGGGCTCTCCATGAGTGCCCCTGTACGGGAGTGAGAACCGGCAGATTGAACAGGGTAGCGCGCCCAATCATCTTCCACCCACGGAGATTCCCGAGGAGAGCTTTCAGAGGATGATCGACCTTGGCGCCGTCGTTCTCGACCTGCGGGCAGCCTCTTCTGTGATTTTCGTGTGCTGATCGGATCGGGTGGGTACCTTTCCGGACATCGGCTTGGTCTCGATCGCCGCGCCCTTCGGGCTGGCGCGAGGAAACCAACTCGCTTCAGTTGTCGAAGCACACCCGGCAAAAATTCGCTTCACGGGCTTCGCGCTTTCACTCGGACTTGCCGCCGCGCTAATCGGCGGCCCGACCCGCTAATTGCAACGTGGCTCGTCAGCAACACCGGGAGCTATTCCGCACCGGCCTGGTTTCTGATGGCGGTAGCGGCACCTTCGCTGGTCGGAGCCCTTTTTTATGCGCGACGATCCCTCTCACACCGACGGCCCCGGCCGGTCGGGGACTCAATTCGCCGTGGCCAACCCGCAGCTGTTCAGCTACGGTTTTGAAACCCTCACCCGGGAACTGCGCACCCGGGCCTGGAACGCCGCCGGAAACCGGAATCCGGCCCTGTCCGCGACGGCCGCGGACACACTCATCATCGGCCTCGACGCGACCCTCGTGACCTCGCTCTCGGACAAGGAAAACGTCGCCGGAACCTACAAGTCCGGCTACGGATTCGCCCCCATCGCCAGCGTCGATTACGGGTCCGGCAACGGGTCCGGGGAAATCCTCACGGCCGTGCTGCAGCCCGGCCACGCCGGAGCGAACAGCGCCGAGGACCACATCCGGGTCTTCCACACTGCCGCAGTCCAACTGCCCGAGAGCGTTTTCAACCCCACCGGATCTGTGGCCGGGGAGAAGGTCCTGGTCCACGCCGACAGCGCCGGGGCGTCACGGAAGTTCCTTGGGCACCTGCATAGCCTGGGCGTGCAGTTCTCCACCAGCTTCACCCTGCCGTTCGGCAAGGCCCACGTGATCGACTGGATCAGTGACAAGGAGTACTGGCAGCCGGCGCTCGACCAGTCGGGCAACGACCGGACCGATACGTGGGTCATCAACGCCACCGACGTCATCCCGCTCACCGACTACCCGCCGGGCACCAAACTGTTCCCGCGCGCCGAGCCGCTGTACCCCGGCGCGCAGCCGACCTGCTCGATACCGACGGGCACCGGATCACCGCGCTGTTGACCAACTCCCCGCGCTTGGCACGGCCCGTTCCTGGACGCCAGACACCGTGCCCGCGGCGGGTGCGAGAACAGGATCAAAACCCTGAAAAATACCGGCCTGGGCAAGCTGCCCTTCTTCGACTTCGCCGGGAACCAGGCCTGGGCAAACATGGCAGCCCTCGCCTTCAACCACGTCTCCTGGGTCCAGCTCACCGCCCTCGCGGACGGCCATCACGCCAAAGCCTGGGACATCAAACGCTGGCGCTACCGGCTCTTCGCGACCGCCGGGAAAATCATCACCCGCGCCCGCCGCCACCAGCTCCTGCTCCCCGAATCAGCCCCCGAAAAGGACCTCCTGAAACTGCTCCTGGCCACACAAACCACCTCAAACAGTTGCCCTCCCCAGGCTGAAGAGACCCTCAGCCCTGTCCCGACGAACAGACCCGCCACCGGAAGTGGAACCAGCGCCCCCGAAGCGAACTCAAGGGCCACGCCCCACTGCCCGAAAACAGAAAACAACCGCCGGCCACCCCGCGGCCCTAATCAAGCATCATCACCGGCCATCATGAAAAATCGGGGTTAGCCGATGGCACGCGACGACGCTGGACCGTCGAGGCGCTGGGCCGTTGTGATCCACGACGGGCATAGCCCTCATCCCATGTAACTCAAGGAAACCACGCTGCTACGCGGAGGTTCTCAATTGACGCAACGAGTCGGGCCACGCGGCGGTTTTCAGTGGTCAATGCGGCAACCTTGACGCCAACATAAAAGATTGTATATAGTGCTTTTGAGACCCGAGTCACACGGTTGGGCACTTCTGCTCGATTGTGGCGAGACAGTCTGAACTCGCGAAGCTGAAGCTGAATATGTAGATCTGCACCTCGGCAACGTTGCCGGGAGAAGCCAAAGAAGGAGTAATGATGGTAGGAGAGCACCTAGATTATCGGGCACGCCGGGTCGTCACAGGTTTGGATGCAGACGGACGGTCCACCTTTGTCGTCGACGAGGAGACGCCCCACGTTGCCGGCACGCCCGCGTTCGCCGTCAACGCGGTGTGGCAAATGCCGACCTTGCCGGCTCCCACGTCGGATTACGACAGCCTGCAGGGCGAAGTCCGCACCCAGCCACCCTCGGGCGGACTCAACTACTTCATCTCGGTCTTTCCGCCGGATGCAGACTTCCCGATCAGGGCGACTTATGAAGAGTTGGAGTCAGTTGCAAGCGGTGACTTCCAACTTCGTTCCGAGAGCCCCGTGCCAGGAATGCATTCAACAGAGACGATTGACATCGTGACGGTGATCAGCGGCGAAATCTATGCCATCGTGGAAACGGGGGAGACGCTCCTACGAGCCGGCGACACGATAGTCCAGCGAGGGACGAATCATGCTTGGAGCAACCGAACCGCCAAGCCGTGCGTGATCTCGGCGGTGCATATAGACGCGATCAGACCCGCGGAACGGCCAGGGGTCGATGTCGAGGCGGCAGACTTGGCGGTTACCCAATGACTACCGATCGGACGGTAAAGGCGTGGAGCGCCGAGGACGACGCCGCCATTCGGGCGCTACACGCTCGATACATTTTGGCGGCCGACGAATCGCGCGCGCGAGAGTGGGCAGAATGCTTTACATCTGATGGAGTCTTCGCCGATCCCAAGTGGGGAACTTACGAGACGAGAGGTGTCCTCGAAGAGTTCGTCGGTGGCTATCACCAGAGCCTGAAGGAAACGGGGACTATACCGCGCCACATAGTCACAAACATCAATTTCGAGGTTGACGGGGATACAGCAAAGGGTTCTTGCTACCTCATCATCTACATGACGACCAACGGGGTTACGGAGCTGAAGACGATCGGCGGCTATCGGGACACCGTGAGTAACGTCGATGGGCAGTGGCTTTTCGCGCGTCGCGAGGTGTTCTACGACAACTGAATCGTGGGTCCCGGGGTCGCAGTTTTAGGAGCTTGCAAGGTTGAGGAAGCCCTAGCGGGCACGTTCGGCGGTGGCTCCGGGTGCAAGTCTCCTGTTCCGATGGGTTGTAAAGGGGCGTTGGGCCAGGCTCGGTAGCAGCTGACGACGTCGTCATCCCGGCGCCCGCCGTGTTCGCCGAGGAGGGCAGGCCCCACGTCGAGTGTGGGGTGCTGTCCCGGTTGCGATTGTAGTGGTGCAGCCATGTCGGAAAGCCGCAACAGGTCCGATGTTCAAGGTGCAGGGCCCGGGCCGTAGGCCCATTTGTCGGAGCATGCCGGCCCGAGGACTGTCACGGGGCTAATGGAGGGGCGTTTCTGCGCCTATTCCCCGTTGTCCAGTGCCATCGCATTCTCACGGCGCCGTCGGTTCCGTACACCGTCTGACCATAAAGGAGCATTAATATGAAAGCTGTTGTATTCCTGGGGGAAGATAAGCTCGACGTCCGCGCATATCCCGACCCGGTGCCGGGGCCGGATGAAGTGGTCATCCGAATGAAGGCCTCGGGCATGTGCGGCAGCGACCTCCATCACTTACACGGCCCGCTGCGTACCGGATCTGAGCTGGTCATCGAAGGACATGAACCGTGTGGAGTTGTCGAGCTCGTCGGTAACGCCGTGCGGCCCAGCGAGGCCAAGGTCGGAGACCGGGTGATGGTCCACCACTACGACGGGTGCCGGACCTGCCAGTACTGCCGCTCAGGCTTTACGCAGCATTGCCCGAGTGCGCGCACGATATATGGCGGGGACGGCGACGGCGGGCACGCGGACTTCATGAAGGTTCCCGCGCACGCGCTCATCAAATTGCCAGACTCTCTCTCGTTCAAAACAGGGGCGGCTATCTCCTGTGGCACCGGGACGGCGTTCGGAGCAATCAAGCGGGTAGGGCTGGCTGCCGACGAGACCGTGGCTATTTTCGGGCAGGGGCCCGTGGGTCTGAGCGCGACCATGCTGGCTAAAGCCTTTGGCGCCCGGGTTATTGCCGTCGATGTCGAGCCCTCGCGGCTGGAGATGGCCAAGCACTTCGGCGCCGACTACGTCATCAACTCAAGGGAGCAGGACCCCGTGGCCGCCGTTCGTGAACTGACGCGCAACGGCGAAGGCGCAGACAAGTCCATCGAATGCAGCGCCAACGACACAGTGCGCAGTCACGCGGTTCATTCACTCCGGCCTTGGGGAACCGCGTGCATGGTCGGAGTCTTCGGCAAGATTGAGTTGGACAGCGAGGAACTCATCCAGCTGCGGAAGACCGTCGTGGGATCGCTCACCTTCAGCAAGAACCAGCAGGAGGAATGCGCTCTCTTCGTGGCCGAGCGCGGTCTGGACGTTGAGTCCCTTTTCACAAACGAGTTCCGTCTTGACGAGGCGGAGCGTGCCTACGAGCTTTTCGATCAACGCCAGATCGGCAAGGGCGTCTTCATTTTCGATTAGCGGAATGTCATCGGTCAGGTGAAAGGAAAACAATGACCACATCCCAGCACGACTTCGCTCTACGCGAGCAAGCCAACAGTTTTTTGTCCCGCGACGTGCACCATCTCGTCATCGACGGGCAGAGCGTCCCGGCCGCGTCCGGGAAGACGATGACGACCGTCAGTCCGTCGACCGGTGAGGTCCTGGGGCGGCTGGCTTCCGGCGATCAGTCCGATGTCGATCGCGCGGTTCAGGCTGCACGCAAGGCGTTCAAAGGTCCGTGGAGCACCTGGAGTCCGTACGAGCGCCAGGGTTTGCTGACCAGGGTCGCCCAGGTCATGGACGACAGATTCGAGGAGCTGGTCCAGATCGAGGCGATGGACATGGGCGCCCCGGTCTCAAGGCTGCGCAACACAAAAGCCTCGCTGATGAAGATGCTGGCATTTTTCGCTTCCCAGGCAATGAACATCTCCGGCGAGACGCTGATGAATGGGATCCCAGGCAACGTCAGCACGATGACGTTGAAGGCCCCGGTAGGGGTCATTGGCGGAATCATTCCCTGGAACGCTCCATTAAACAGTCAGTTTTGGATCATCGGTGCGGTTTTGGCCAGTGGGTGCACCGCTGTACTGAAGCCGGCGTCGGAGGCTTCTTTGTCGGTGCTGCGGGTGGCCGAGATCCTCCTCGAAGCCGGCGTGCCGCCGGGGGTCATCAATGTCGTCACCGGCCCCGGAAGGAAAGCCGGGAATGCATTGGCGGCCCACCCTGACGTGGACCGCATCGCTTTCACCGGATCAACTGAGACCGGCCGCAGCATCATCGAGGCGTCCACCGTAAACATCAAAAAACTGCAGCTGGAACTGGGCGGCAAGTCAGCGGATATCGTGTGCGCGGACGCGGACCTGGACAAGGCGGTGCCGGGAGCTGCGATGGGGGTTTTCGCCAACTCCGGCCAGATCTGTTTCGCCGGCACCCGGGTGCTCGTCCAGAGGCCCATCGTCGAGGAGTTCACCGAGCGGCTGCTGGCGTTCATGGACACCCTGCGGGTCGGACACAGCCTGGACGACGCTGCCACCATGGGCCCGGTTATTTCACAAACTCAGTTGGACAATGTGCTGTCCTACATCGATATCGGCCGAGCCGAAGGGGCCGAACTGCTCTGCGGTGGCCAACGCCTTGGGGGCGAACTCGGGAACGGCTACTTCATGCAGCCGACCGTCTTCGGCGGCGTGACCAATGAGATGCGCATCGCCCGCGAAGAGATCTTCGGCCCGGTTCTGTCGATACTCCCGTTCGACGACGTGGACGATGCCATCGCTATCGCCAATGACAGCGACTATGGACTCGGCGGAGCAGTCTGGTCACAAAGCCTCTCCACTGCTCTTCGGGTGGTCCACGGCGTGCACACAGGCACGATGTGGGTGAACTGTTACGGCTACATCGATCCGCTAGTTGGATTCAGTGGAACGAAGCTCAGCGGGTATGGCGCCAAAGGCACCGCTGCACATATGGACACTTACTTGTACACCAAGAGTGTCTACGTGCAACTGTGAACGGCTAGACGAAGTGATGTGTGAGCAAAAAAATGCCGGCCAGTATCGGCAGGCGCCGTATGAAGCTCGGATGAAAAGACCACTCGATGCAAGACCTGGGTCGGCGGTTGCCGCTTCGTAATCAAGGCATGCGTGCCGGTTGGCACACCGTGAAACTTACAAATGAAAATCACTCCACTGAAGATATGGATAAGCACATGACAGATTCATCGCACTCCAATTTTTCCAACAAGGTCGCATTCGTCACCGGCGCGGGCAGCGGGATTGGGCGCGCAACTGCTCTGGCCTTTGCTCGTAAAGGAGCCAGCGTAGCCATCGCCGACGTGTCCGAGAAGGGTCTGGCCGAGACCGCAGACGCCCTGGCGGCGATAGGTGGTAAGTCGCTGTCGCTCACATGCGATGTGACCGTCGAATCCGATGTCAAGGATGCCGTCGCCAAGGTTGTCGCGGAATTTGGCCGCATTGATTCGGCCTTCAACAACGCAGGCATCGAGCACATGGGTGCGCCGGTTCATGAGTTGGATATGGATCTGTTCGACCGCGTCGTATCCGTGAACCTGCGCAGCGTGTTCCTGTGCATGAAATATGAACTCGCCGAGATGGTGAAGCAGGGCAGCGGCACGATCGTCAACACCTCCTCGGCAGCCGGGATCGTCGGCTATAAGGGCTTGTCGCCATACGCAGCCTCGAAATTCGGCGTAGTCGGCCTGACGAAGACCGCGGCACTGGACTATGCCAATCAGAACATCCGGATCAACGCGATCTGTCCGGGCATCATCGATACCCCGATGATCTCGCGCTACACCCAAGATACCGATGAGGGCCGCGCGCCCTTCATCGCGCAAGAGCCTATCGGGCGCATGGGCAGGCCTGAGGAGCTCGCGGCGGCGGTGCTCTGGCTGTGCTCGGAAGAGAGCAGCTTCACCGTTGGTCATGCCATGGTGGTCGATGGGGCACAGTCCGTGGGAATTTGGAGCTGAGGTGATAAACGGCAGGTACTACCCGGCGATTGGCCTTGATATCGGGGGGAATGGATTTATGTGGTATAGCCATCGCCAACAGCCTGCCGGTCGGCCTCGCCGCCTACGCCTTCACCAACTCGCTGGAGGAAGCTGAGCGTATCGGCAGGGTCTTGGAATGTGGTGTTCTGTCGATCAATCATTTCGGCGTGCCCGATGGTGACACGCCGTTTGGGGGGGGGGGTAAAGGAGAGTGGCTTCGGACGAGAGGGCGGACCGACCAGCCTGGATGCCTATCTGACCAGCAAGAACATTCTTCAACGCACGACCCGCGTCTAAGGGATCTCATGGCCCAACGACGAGCCGCTCCGATCTTAGCCAGTCCTCGCCCAGTATTCCGCATGCACAGCGTTCGACAGCTTCTCGCAATCCGCCGTCAGAGGCGCGAAGCGCAACATTTTTTAACACGAACGACATGATCCATGCCGCAAATGAATGGAGTCGGCATCGCGTGTCGCCGTCGAGCGCTAGCAAAGAGTCGGTGGTGCGGAAGGATCCACGATCCTCGCCTCCGGTGACGAGACCCTCTACTTCAGCATGGCGACCTTTGAGTTCTGGAAAGAACTCAGCAACGGCCGCTTCCATCCGTCGAAGAACACAGTGTGCAACCACGTCTACTTCGCGCGGAGTGATCTGCCCCGAACGCTGAGCGGGGGATGCGGGTCATCTTGAACAGATCTGTGGTGACCGCGCCTGGCCTGGCCGAACGTGCACCGCTGAAGCTGGCCATCATCAACCCGGACGAAGGCGTATGTGGCGCGCCTGTTCCAAAGCAGCAGTAACACGACAAGTCCAAGATCCGCCAGTTCTGTACCACAAGTTCCCCATCTCTAAAGAAGGAGAAGATCGTCAATGAAGACATCGTTCCATAGCCGGAGGCGAGGTGGCCAGTGGCCGCTAATCGCAGCCATTATGCTCACACTGTCGGTTACAGCATGTTCCAGCACCACAGGCGGGGGCTCGAGCAGCACTGCTGGGCCGGCGGGCTCCGCGAGCAACACCGCTGCGCCCGCTGCGCCTGTGGATCAGGCAGCTGTGGCTGCAACTGTCAAAAAGGCCTTTCTCGGCGACGTTGACCCGGCGTCTCTCGACCCGGTAGTGCTGAAGGCGTTGACCATTGCCTCCGTTCCCCTGACGCCCGAGCAGGAGGCTCTGCTGAATAAGTGCATGACCCAGCGTAGCTGCGAAACGGGAAACAGTCCCGGCAACCTGACGGTGGGAATCAACGCCGACTTCACGAACAACCCGTATTGGAACATCCGTCGCGCAGAGGCACTGGCGCAGGCTATTGCCACGCCGGAGATCGGAAAGATCATCTACACGGGCGCCCCTGACGGCAACATCTCCCAAGTCCTGGCGAACCTGAAGAGCCTCATCGCCCAGAGAGTCGACATTATCGTCGAGGACCCGGCCTTTGGCGCCGCAATTCTGCCCGCCGCTCAGCAGGCGAAGCAAGCAGGGATCGCATTCGTTACGGCTAACTCGCCCATCCCAGATGGGGACACCAGCTCGGTGACCACGCAGATCCCGTTCCCCCTATGCGACTCAGGGACCAACGCGGTCAAGTCCATTTCCTCTCGTATCGGAAAAGACAAGGGCTACGCCTTCTATACGGGCGTCCCAGGCAACGCCTACCAGGCGTCCTGGTGGCCCTGCGCGGAGGCGGAGCTCAAGAACACGAACAGCACGAAGGCGCTTGAGGGCTTTACCCAGTGGACCTCGCAGGGCACTGCGGCGGCCGCTGACGCGCTGGTCGCGTCCGGCAAGGACGTCGACGCGCTGCTCTCCGACGACTACATCGACCTCTTTGTCAAGCCCTACATCGACGACAACAAGAACCCGCCGGTGACCTTCAGTAATACGCCGCATTACTCGACATTTGGGCTACTCAAGCAGGCCAAGGACAAGGGCCTGACCGCAGACTCATTCGCGGCCAACGGCCACGTCTGGTTCGTACGAATGGGGATCACCGCCGGAGTGGCCGCCAAGACCGGCCAGACCGTCCCTCAGGTCATCAAGGTCCCGAACCCAGTGACGTCGATGGCGGACCTGACCTACCTGGATGAGCCGGGCATGCCCGCAAACGCGCCGGTCCCGACGCTCCTCACGGTGGCGCAGGCACAGAAAGCGATCGCTGCGAACGGCTGATTCCACCTCCCCTTTGGTCGGGCCGTGCCGCAAAGCGCGGTCCGACCAGAGGAAGGTGATTCGGCGCACTGGGTTGAGATGTTCACAAAACGGAGCTGGAGCAAAGGAAGGGGGCGAGCCAGCAACATGGTCGTAAAGGAAGCAGGTGCAACAAGCATCATGGTCGCAAAAGAAGCAGGTGCAACCAGCAACATGGTCGCAAAAGAAGCAGGTGCAACCAGCAACATGGTCGCGCGAGGGGGACAAGCCGTCGCGTTGACGCAGGTGTCCAAGTCGTTCCCCGGTGTGAGGGCACTGGCTGATGTTAACTTCGACTGCCTGCCCGGTGAGGTTCACGCCCTAGTGGGCGAGAATGGGTCAGGCAAGTCGACGCTAATCAAGGTTGCCGCCGGGGTGTTGACCCCGGACTCGGGCCAAGTTCACATCGCCGGTGAACTGCTCACGGCACGGGCAGGAGTCAATCACGCGCGCCGGCTCGGGCTGTTCACAGCCTACCAAGACACTTCGCTCGTGCCCGAACTCACGGTGGCAGAGAACATCGCACTATCCTTTGACACGGTAGGTCAACCGCGACCGACGGACCTGCGAAAGAGCCTGGTAGAGTACGAGCTACCGTTCGGTCCGTCGGAAACTGTGTCGAGCCTGGGACCAGGTGCGCGTCAGTTGCTCGAGGTGGCCCGGGCGATGCTCCATGACCCAAAAGTTCTGCTCCTCGACGAGCCGACCGCAGCTTTGGACATGCGCCTAGCAGCTCACTTGGGCGAGCTGATCAAGCGGTCCCGGGACAAGGGCGTTGGCATCGTCTACGTCAGCCATCGCCTCGAGGAGGTCCGGAACCTCGCTGATCGACTCACCGTGCTGCGCGACGGTGTAATCCAAGGCAGCTACGGTTCCCGCCAGTGGGATATCGACGAGATCGTGGAGCTTATGGTCGGTGCGCCAACCAAGCTTGAGTTTCCGCAGCGTTCCGGACGTCCTGCCGGTGCACTGCGACTTGAGGTGAAGAACCTAGCAGGAGCCAGTTTCGGCCCGGCGTCCCTCAACGTTCGGGCTGGCGAAATTGTCGGAGTCGCTGGCGCTGAGGGCAACGGTCAGCGTGCGCTGTTGCGCGGTATCACCGGCATCGAAAGCGCGACCGGCGAGGTAAAGCTCGACGGTGAGTCGTTGGGCAGGGTCAACCCGAGGTCCGCCTTGGAGGCCGGGATCAGCTTCCAGAGCGGTGACCGCGCGGCTGAGTCCATCTATCCCCGGATCTCGGTGATGGACAATGTCACCGTGCAGTCAGGGTCTGCCAGTGGGCCTCTGGGACTAGCGCTGCCTCGCCGTTTGCTCGCAATGTTCACCCGGGCCACAAGCGAGCTCGGTATCGTTAGTGCCTCGCCATACCAGCCGATCGGGGCACTCTCCGGTGGAAACCAGCAGAAGGCGGTTTTGGCGCGATCGATCCTACGCCGTCCCAAGGTTTTGGTTGTCGACGAGCCCACGCAGGGTGTGGACGCACGCGCCCGCATGGATATCTATCGGGTGCTTGCCGATGCAGCGGAGGAGGGGATCGGCGTTCTCGTCAACTCATCGGACTCGTCCGAGCTCGCCGGAATCTGCGACCGCGTCTACGTCATGTCGCGGGGTAGGGTCGTGCACGAACTCGTCTCACCTACGACAGAGACGGAGATTGTCCACAAATTCGTCAGCGCAGCGGGTGTCGAATCCGACAGCCCGGCCCTTGCAGGTCGAAGCTCACCGTTTAGACGACTGCTCCTTGGCGGGCGGACTCAGATGCCGGTCGCCGTGCTGCTCATACTTTCCACACTGCTAGCTCTATTTGCCGGCCAAACCTCCGACGTCTTCTGGACTGGACCAAATCTCGCCAATCTCCTTCTCCTCAGCCTCCCTCTCGCTTTTGTCGCCATTGGTCAGCAGTTCAGCATGCTGACGGGGGGCTTCGACATCTCCGTTGGCTCAACGATGAGTCTCAGTGTTGTGCTGATATCGATAACGCTCCCCAACGTGGAGGGCCCGCAGCTGGCCCTGACGCTTGTCGCGCTGCTACTCCTATCCTTAGCGGTTGGCCTCTTCAACGCATTCCTAGTCACCAAACTCAACATCAGCCCAATCGTCGGGACCATTGCGACCCTCAGCATCGTGCAAGGCACTGCTATCGTGCTCCGTCCTCAACCAAGCGGCGTGATCGCCTTGGAACTCGGTGAGTGGTTCAGCCTGGGCGTGGCCTTTATCCCCACAGCATTTGTGATCGTGCTTGGCGTGGCAGTAGCACTCGAGCTGTGGCTGTATCGCACACGGGCTGGCCTCGGCGTGCGCGCTACTGGCTTTGACGCTGAGTCGAGCGGCAGAGTAGGACTCAAAGTGGGAGTTGTCAGAACGGTCGGACTGATCGGGTGCGCCCTGGGTGCCGTAATCGCCGGTGTTTGCCTTGCTTCCCAAACCGGCATTGGCGCCAATGACGTCGGCGCGGGCTACGCGCTCCCATGTTTCACGGCAGTCTTCCTCGGCGGCGCGGTACTGACAGGCGGACGAGGGTCATTTATTGGCGCGATGCTGGGCGCTGTTTTTTTGGCTCTCGTGGAGAACGTAACGCCACTCATCGATTTGCCGGACGGACTCCGGCCGGTCTTGTTCGGCTTGATTCTGCTGCTGGCCGTCACCGCCTACGGGGCGGCCGAGCACGGACGCGCCGGAAAGCGAGCTGCCGTATGAACCGATGGAACACGCCAACATTTGGCAACCGGGAATTCCCCGATAAGGGCGACAGCCATCACATCAGTTACGCGGCCCCGCTCACCGCGCCCTTGCAAGAGGGACGTCGCGAGACGAACACCCGCACGCGCCCAGACCAGCAAACACCACAGCCCAGGAGCGAACGATGACCAGTTCTTCCATCACTACGGACCTGAAGTATCGGTATCCCTCGCGCTACAGGGCGGCCTGGGGTGCAATGCTGCTACTAGTCGCTGCCGCCCTGTTCGTCGCTCCCGCCGCGATTCGTGGAACCTCGATTCAACTCGTGAGCGCACTAGCGGGCATCCTGGCGCTCGCGGCCCTGGGCCAGATGCTGATCGTCATGCTCGGCTCGATTGATCTATCCATCCCGTCGATCGTTGCCGCGGCCGCGGGCATAACCGTGCACTACGCCGACTCGAACACCACGGCCGTCGTCGTGGGTGCCCTGGGAGTAGCCGTTGCGATCAGCTTGGTCAATGGACTCCTAATCTCAGTTCTCGGGCTCAACGCCGTTGTCGTGACACTCGCAACGTTCGGTATCGTCAGCGGCGCGATCGTTATCTGGACAGGTGTGGCGTTTTCCAATAGCGGCGCAGCACCCGCAGTCCTCCAAGAGGTCACGGGGCTTAACTTGTTTGGCATCAACATCTGCTTAATCATCGCAATCCTGGTCGGTGTGTTGCTTTATGTCGTCCTGACGCGCACCCGTGCTGGTCGCCGTGTGGCGCGCGTTGGTGACAATCGCCGCGCCGCTCGAGCCCATGGCATTGGCGTCCGCAGGATCGAGCTGTCGACGTTCGCTGGCGCAGGGCTGCTATACGGAATGGCAGGAGTACTGGTGGCTGGGTTCATCGCAACGCCGGACATCTCCGTGGGCACGCCATACCAGCTCGCCTCCATCACCGTTGTCGCCATTGCGGGCGCGGCGTTCACCGGGGGTCCAGCAAGTATCGCGAGCGTGCTGTGCGCCAGCGTCTTCCTGACCCTGCTCGATCAGATCCTGACAATCATGGGCCTCTCGGCCGGCCCCCGAGTAATCGCTCAGGGCGTCGCACTGGCCCTCGCCATCGCAGTGCTCACCCTCGGGGAGTTCGCAATCACCAGCGTGCGACGAGTCCTGCGCCGGCCAGGCGGCGGTGAAGCAACTCTCGCTCGCTGACCCAGCCGGAGCGCGGTTTACAACAGGCTCGAGCGTTTCGACGCAACAAGACTTTCGAGACGAGGATCATCCATGAAGAAACCGATTTTCGCATATGCGCACCAATCAGCTTCATTCGATGGCGCGTCACCGATTGACCACGGGCCAGGGAAAGCGGCCATCGTCCTCGGCACCTGACCGCATCGGCACGAGTGCCCAACAGAATGTGAACGCCACCAGAAAGGACTACTCCATGCAACTTGAGAACCCTGACCTGTCCCTCTTTGCTCGTCGTGTAATCGTGGGCGTCAACGGCACCGCGGCGTCGACGGTCGTAGCCGACGAGCGAAACCTGCCCCGCACTCAGCTCCCCAATGGGATCCTGCTGCAGGAGCTGTGGCAACAGCGGAATATCCCCGCTGAGCCAAACGACCGCCCGGACCCCGAGTGGACACTGGGGCCTGCCGCCCCGGCGGAAGGAGCCGTCGTTCGGATCCTCACGGTACCGGCCGCGAACGGCCTCAAGCTCGCAGAACCGGATATGCACACTGACCCCTCCCTACACGTGATCACGATGCTCGCGGGGGAACTGATCGTCATACTAGAGGACGGTGAGGTGACGCTCGGCGTCGGAGATTCGATCATATTGCGGGACAGCATGCATGATCTCCGAAACGTGCAACCCCGACCGGCAACGTTCGTGAACACCTCCTTCCCTCTCGCCAGGAGTGAGTCAGGTGACCACTGAGGTCTTCTTATCCGCCCAGCGGTCAGTGCGCGGTAACGCTCAAACGGTCCAAGTTGGCATGGCGTAGAGAGGTGGCACGTCCACGTTTTGCTGAGTAGTTCTTCGAAGAAATGAATCGATACCTGGTGAACCGGGTAGTGGGGTTTTGCCGGATCCGGTTACAGGGATGAAGGTGAGTAGACGTGACACGAATTGGCATTGTGGCCGAGTTGGGTCGCGAGGCGAGGGTGGCGGCAACGCCTGTCACCGTGGGGAAGTTGTTGGATTTGGGCTAGGAGGTTGTGGTCGAGAAGGGCGCGGGGGAGGCCGCATCGTTCCGTGACGATGCGTATGCCGAGGCGGTGCGGTGATTGTTGGGGCCGATGAGGCGGGGGCTGCGAGGTGGTGTTGCGGATCAATCCGCCCACTGAGGAGGAGATCGGCCGTCTGGCGGAGGGTGCGACGCTGATTGGGTCCCTGAGTCCGGGCCTACGTCCGGAGTTGGTGGAGGCTTAGGCGGCGCGGCCGGTCACGGCTTTGGCGTTGGACTCGGTGCCACGGATTTCGCGGGCGCAGTCGATGGATGTGCTCAGTTCGATGGCGAACATTGCCGGGTACCGGGCAGTGATTGAGGCAGCGCACGAGTTCGGCCGGTTTTTCACGGGACAGGTGACGGCTGCGGGCAAGGTCCCGCCGGCGAAAGTGCTGGTCGCCGGTGCCGGTGCGGTGTGAACGTCCGCTTCGGCATCCACCCCGTCGCCGGGCGCCTGCCCGGGCATATGAACGTGCTCCTCGCCGAAGCCAAAGTCCCGTACGACATCGTCCTGGAAATGGATGAAATCAACGAAGACCTCGGCGACACCTCGGTGGTCCTGGTGATCGGGGCGAATGACACCGTCAACCCCTCAGCGGCCGAAGACCCGGGAAGCCCCATCGCCGGGATGCCCGTGCTTCGGGTTTGGGAAGCCGAGAACGTGGTCGTGTTCAAACGCTCCATGGCCGCCGGCTATGCAGGAGTCCAAAACCCCCTGTTCTTCCGCGACAACTCCCAGATGCTCTTCGGCGACGCCAAACAACGTGTGGAGGACATCCTCCGCGCGTTCTAACGAAAAGAAGAGACCATCGAGACGGAAAGTTCTTCGTAATGGTCCTAGTGACACGGCATTGCGCTCAAGTGTGCCGGATCGGGCTGACCGTGCGGTGGAGTCACCTCACTCCGACAAGCCATCGAAATCGGTGAAATTTCCGCGTCCGCTTGGGGGGTCTCTTTACTAGCGCCATGAGTTCTCGTTTCACTACAGGCACGAGCTGTTGGCGCAGCACGTCACGGGCTGATGCTCCTTGGCGGGTCGTAGCCCGGATCTCCCATCGAGCTGGGGTCTCTTAAACACCTGTCTAATCCAAGGAGTAAAAATGACCAGAACGAACGCCCAGGTGCCGAACATTACAGCGACAGATAGGAACGCCTTAAACGCCTCCTACACCAAGCGGAACGGCAGACACTTTCCTCGCGATAGTGCGATGAGGCTCAAAACTGGTTTTCCCAAAGAAGAGCAGCAATTTGAGGGTTCTCACACGTCTGCCTTGGTGCGGGCCCGTTCAGCCCAGTATGTTTCCCCGGTGGCGCTTGATGAGGTTTTTCTGCCTTCACCTTGGAACCTGCAGATCATTTTGGGACGTAGACCGCATTCACCGTCCCCGCGGTGCGCCCGTGCTCACTTCTCAACCTGCCGAAATGAGGCAGATCCGCGCCAAGGTGACTGTCAATTCACACGCGGGAACAGCCGCGGTGGCGGCACAGTTAAGGCTTCACATGAGTAGGCTTTTCGAACCGGTAACCCTGACAACCCCGGACGGCACCGGACTGCAGCTGCGTAACCGCACGGTGTTGGCACCGATGTGCCAGTATTCGGTGAGTGCACGCGACGGAGTGCCGAACGACTGGCATCTGGTGCATCTCGGAGCTAGGGCCGCCGGAGGCTTTGGGCTCGTCGTCGCCGAGGCAACCGCGGTAGTGCCCGAGGGCCGGATCTCCGACCGCGACGCCGGGCTGTGGAACGATGCGCAGCGCGACGCGTGGAAGCCCGTGGTGGATTTCGCACACGCGCAGGGGGCCGCGATCGGCGTCCAGCTGGCTCACGCAGGTGGCAAGGCTTCAACCTACCCTTGGTTGCCCGAACAAGTAGAGGGTTCCGTCCCACTAGAAGCCGGCGGCTGGCTGACAGTGGGCCCGTCGTTGACGGGCATCTTCGGGTTGGAGCCGCCGCAGGCCATGGACATCGACGGCATTCACGCGTCCGTCCGGGCTTGGGCGGATGCCGCACGCCGAGCGGACGAAGCGGGGTTCGACGTCGTCCAGATCCACGGTGCCCACGGCTACCTCATCCACCAGTTCCTCTCTCCGTTGACCAACCACCGTGAGGACGCTTACGGGGGCAGCTACGAGAACCGCACCCGGTATGCGCGCGAGGTCATCGCGGCGGTGCGTGCTGTCTGGCCGGACTGCAAACCTCTGGCGATCCGTCTTTCCGGAGACGACTGGGTCGCGGGCGGGTGGCGGCTGGCTGACACCGTCCGTTTTGTCCGCGAGGCGCGCGAGCTCGGCGTCACCGCATTCGACCTCTCCAGCGCCGGCATCGGGGCGTACCGTGGCCCCTCCGGCCCCGGCTTCCAGGTACCGCTCGCCTCTGCAGTGCGCGAGGCGCTGGAGGGCACAGATTCGTTCGTCACCGCCGTCGGACTACTGACCGACCCGGCGCAGGCGGAACACGTAGTAGTCACCGGGCAGGCCGACGGAGTGAGTGTTGGCCGTGCTGCCCTGAAGGACGCGCACTGGCCGGCGAACGCTGCGAAGGCCCTTGGAGTCGCCCGTGACGGGAACCCACGCGCGGAGCAGTACTGGCGTGCCGCCT
Source organism: Arthrobacter sp. P1_B11 (assembly GCF_056406715.1). NCBI lineage: Bacteria > Bacillati > Actinomycetota > Actinomycetes > Micrococcales > Micrococcaceae > Arthrobacter > Arthrobacter sp. P1_B11. Next base: position 9,259 of record NZ_JBFTZQ010000030.1, on the reverse strand, counting down.
GGTAGCGGCCCATAGTCCGCCACGGTGGCCACGGGCGACCGTCACCGCCTTGATGCCCGTCGGACGGCCTCTCGCGTTATGATCCATCCGAGGGCGCTGTGCCGGCGATGGGCTTTATACCATAGACTCTTCGAACGCGACCTCAACGACGACATTGTGATGGCATGGTTTGCCGCCGGAATGGTTGTTGTGGGGCGCGCGAGGGAGAATAGATGCTCGCGTTCGACGTCGCTGAGCTTTAGCGCGCGGGCGATGGCATTCAGCACGCTGTTGGAAGCCCCGCGAATCTTGCCGCGTCCGAGTTTGGTGTAGTAATCGACGCTCACGCCAGCGAGTACTGCAACCTCCTCGCGTCGTAACCCGGACATGCGCCGCTCCCGCCCCCGTCGGCAGACCGCCTTGAGAAGGGGTGAGGGCTGCGCGCCGTGAGTCCAGAAACTGGTGGATCCCGTCTTTCATGCTCACCGCTTTCCTGCTGGTTGGCTTGTCAGCCCACTCACCGTCCTCACCTCAGCTATGCCGGAATGCTCTGGCGTTCCGCTGTCTTGGCTGGCTGCCGGAACAGGGGCGTGCGCGATACGGCGATGAGCGCGACAGCGACGGCGGCGAATATCCATCCACTGTGAACGGCTCCCGGCATGCCGTTCAGGGTGATGAAGGTCGCTCCAATGGTGCTTCCTGCCAGAACGCCGACATTGCCAGCTGACGCGAAAAGGCTCGTGACAAACTCCGGTGCTTCGGGTGCCGATGAGATTGTCCAGACCTGGCTTACCACCATCCCTGCAGAGTGTGCGGCACCCCACACGAGGCAGACGGGGAACAAAGCGGCGAACGAGGCAGAGCCAAAGATTAGGAGAACCCCGTAAGCGATGGAGAGCACGACGGGGTAGAGCAGCGCGGTCAGCAGTAGGTTACGGGCCAGGAGGCGGCCAGCCAGGAGGTTTCCGACCACGCCACCGGCCCCGAAGATCACCAGAAGGACGCTCACCGCTTGTCCGTCGAGACCCGCGACGCGCTCAAGATACTCAGCCGCAAACCCGTACACCGAGAGCATCGCCCCGAAGACAAACACCGCTTGGATCAGTGCGAGCCAAAGTACGGGATTCTTCAAGACGCGCACGGTGCTGCCGAACGATGCCCGCTTCGATGAATCGGAGCGGGGAACCATGAAACAAACGCCAATCGCTGCGGCGAAATTCGCGATCGCGGCGAGGTAGAACGCTGATTCATAAGAAAGTGTCGCGGCGATCCAGGCCGTGAGCGGAACACCGAGCACCATTCCCAGGCTGGTCCCGACAAAAGCGATCGCGGTGGCTTGGGCCGCACGCTGCGGCGGGAACAGCGAGCGAACCGTCGCGAACGCGACCGAGAAGAACACTGCGTGGAGCAATGCACCAGGAATGCGGATCGCAAGAAGCGCCTCGAAGCTGGGGGCGTGCGCCGACGCCAGACTACACAAACTGAAAACCAGCAAAGAGACCGCCAGCAGCATGCGCCGGTCAAAGCGCCCCACGAACAGAACGATGACAGGCCCGAACACCGCGACAATCAGAGCGAACGAGCCCAACAGCCAACTGGCCTGCATGATCGAGATGTCATAACGCGCAATGATCGCCGGCAGGATGCCGACCACCCCGAACTCGATGAGATAGAGGCCGAAAAGTCCAAACGTGATGAAGAACAACGCGGCGTTGCTTCTTAAGGAACTGCGTGAAGAATTAATCGAAGTCATAAATCAGAGGTCTCTCGCTCAATGGGTTTCGTGCACGTTCGGATGTTCCTGGGCGTGGCTTCGTCATCGTCACCGCGCCCGTTTTGTAGTGATGCAAGCGAAATTTCGTTTCGCTTGCATCACTACGAAACCGGAGATCGCCCGATACTGGGAGGGCGCGATGGACCCCCTCACGGAACCACGGGCCCGGAAGGATATGAGGCTGCGGGTGGGTCGCGGTTAGGCGCCCTCTCCCCGCTGACGGCGGTTTACCGGCGGGGGCCCACGGAGCCGGCAATTGCGGTTACTGCCTCGGAGATTGGAGTCTGTCCGTCGGTGACCTCAACGATTGTGCGGCTGAAGCTACTGTCAGGGAGTGCTGTGGCGATGAACTGCACGAGGTTGTCGCGCCGGATATTGGCTTCCGGGAGTGCGAGACCGGCCGTGATTCGTCCGTCACCGGGCTCGTCGAGCAGGTGGCCTGGGCGGACGATGATCCAGTCGAGGTCGGTGCGGGTGAGGTAGCCGTCGGCGGCCTTCTTCACGCGGAGGTAGTGCTCGAAACCTTCACCAAGACCGGAGGTGCGTTCGGAGTCAGGGAATGCGGAGACGAGGACGAATCGTGAAGCACCAGCCGCGGCGGCGGCGTCGGCAGCCTTCTCGAGCCCCTTGCCGTCGATGAGGGTGGTCTGGTCCTTTCCGGTGCCGTGGGCGCCGGCGGAGAACACCACGGCGTCATGGCCGGCGATCTTGGCGGCGAGTTGATCAACCGTGTCGTGGACCAGGTCACCGGTGACGGGTACGGCGCCCGTGTTCGCGATGGCATTTTGTTGATCAGGGTTCCGGTGCATGCCGCTGACGGTGTGGCCTTGCTCGATGAGGACCGATGCAAGTCGCTTTCCGACTCCTCCGGCTGCTCCTATCAGGAATACTCTCATGGTGTGGCTTTCTGGTTGGGGGCTTGCAGGTGCGGGGCCTCCGCCAGGAGACCCCGCACCTATTCTTTGGATGCTTAGACGAGGTGGTTGGCGAAGAAGGCTTCGAGCTTGTCCAAGGGGATGAGGTCGGTCTTGTCGTAGAGGTCAACATGGCCGGCGCCGGGGACGATGTGCATCTCCTTGGGCTCGGACGCCGCCTGGTAGGCGTCTTCACTGAAGTATCGCGAATGCGCGTTCTCACCGAAGACGAATAGCAACGGCCGCGGCGAGATGGTGTCGATGTGACCGAGTAGCGGCAGGTTCATAAACGCCGGAGTGCTGGTCGCAGTGAACGCGGTGATCGCGTTCGGGTGGTAGCCGCGGGGCGTGGAGTAGTACTCGTAGAACTCCCGGCTGATCGGGTTGGTGTCCTCGCCGACCTCTTCCGGGGCGCCGCGGGGGGTCAGTGTCGCGTGACCGTTTTCGAAGTCGGCCCACCGCTGCTGCCCGATCTGGTCCAAAAGGTCGTCGCGGTCCTCGTCGGTCATTGAGTCGCCGAATCCGTTGCGCTGCATCCGGCTGATGTCGTACATGCTCACGGTAGCGACGGCTTTGATGCGGCGGTCGATCTGAGCGGCGGCGATCGCGAAGCTGCCGCTTCCGCAGACACCGATCGCGCCGATCCGCTTCCGGTCCACGAATGGACGGGTGCCAAGGTAGTCGACGCCGGCACTAAAGTCTTCGGCGAACAGCTCAGGGGAGGACAAGTGGCGGGGGCTGCCGCCGCTGAAGCCGTTGTAGGAGGGGTCGAAGGCGATGGCGACGAAGCCGCGGCCGGCCATCTGGCTGGCGTGCACGCCTGCAGCCTGCTCCTTCACCCCGCCGTAGGGAGGGCCGACCACGATGGCCGGGTAAGTCTGGTCCGGATCGAAGCCTGTGGGGAGGTAGATATCGGCGGAGAGGTCGATTCCGTATCGGTTCGGGTAGGTGACGGTTTCGCGGGTCACGCCGGGCGCGAGCTCGAATGTGTAGGTGTTTGCGGTTTGCAGCTCAGTCAATGTGTTGCTCCTTGGTGATGGAAAATTGCTGGCCGCCGTTGCGGAATTGGACTCCGGCGACGGCAGTGTTGTGGGTTAGATGGTGAGCAGCACCTTGGTGGCGCGGCGTTCGTCCATGGCTTTGTAGCCCTCGGGGGCTTGATCCAGGGGCAGGGTGAGGTCGAAGACCTTGCCGGGGTTGATCTTGCGGTCCCAGATCAGCTGGATCAGATCGGGCAGGAAGCGGCGTACGGGGGCGGGTCCGCCTTCGAGGTGCACTCCGGTGAAGAAGAGGTCAAGGCCGTTGAGCTCGACTTCGTGGCCGACGCCGACGTAGCCGATGCGTGCGCCGGCACGTGCGGAGTGGATCGCCTGCCACATCGATTCCTGGGTTCCCACGGCTTCAACAACGCCGTGGGCTCCGTATCCGCCGGTCATCTCCTTGACCTTCGCGGCGCCCTCGGCTCCGCGTTCTTCGACGATATCGGTGGCACCGAACTCGCGGGCAAGCGCCTGCCGCTCCGGGTGCCGGCTGAAGGCGATGACACGCTCGGCGCCGAGCTCCTTGGCGGCGAGGATCGCCAATAGTCCGACAGCGCCGTCCCCAACCACGGCGAGTGTCTTGCCCGGCCCCGCCTCAGCTGCGACTGCTGCGTACCAGCCGGTGCCGAGCACGTCGGACGCTGCCAGCAGGGACGGCAGCAGATCTGGGTCTGGTACTCCGGGAGTGAGGACGAGAGTGCCGTCGGCGTGGGGAATGCGGGCGAGTTCGGACTGGGTGCCGGTCATGAATACCCGGTGGATGCATCCGGACTGGTAGCCGGCCTGGCAGTTCTCGCACGTGTTATCGGACGCGACGAAGGAGCCGACCACGAAGTCACCGACCTTGACGTTCTTGACCTCGTCACCGATCTGCTCGACCACGCCCACGTACTCGTGGCCCATATGGGCCGGTCCGTCCAGCTTGTCGATTCCCCGGTACGGCCAAAGATCCGAACCGCAGATACACGATGCGGAGAGCCGGATCACCGCATCGGTGGGCTCGATGATCTTTGCGTCCTCGAGTTCTTCGACGCGAACGTCACCGGGGGCGTACATGACAACACCACGCATAATTGTTTTCCTCCTAAATCGGGTATAAACCAGTCAAGCTCCATTTCCGCGGGCGTGGGAGTCACTGTTGAGGGGTGTACCGAGAGGGAACCCCTCGTTCGGCCGCGCCCATCTACCCTTGAAGCATGGATAACAGGTCTGAAGTGCGTGAGTTCCTGATGTCTCGACGTGCGCGACTCACGCCAGACGAAGCGGGACTGCCCGCAGGGCCGAATCGTCGAGTGAGCGGACTGAGGCGCAGCGAAGTCGCTATGCTCGCCGACGTCAGCGTGGAGTACTACGCCAAACTCGAGCGCGGTTCGATCGCCGGTGCCTCCGCGTCCGTGCTCGAATCCCTTGCTCGTGCCCTCCGCCTCGACGACACCGAGCGTGCGCACTTGTTCGACCTTGCCCGGGCTGCCGATGGCGTCCCCGCCTCCGGGAGGCCCCGCAAACGCGCCACAACCACATCCGGGGCGCGGCTGAGCCTGCAATGGGTGCTGGAAGCAATAACGGAGGGTGTCGCATTCGTCCGTGACCCGTACCAGAACCTTCTCGCGGCCAACGCGTTGGGCCGCGCCTTCTACTCGCCCGTGATGGGCGCTGGCGGCCGCATCCCGAACCTCGCGCGGTTCCAGTTCCTCGACCCCGCCTCGCACGACTTCTACCCGGACTGGGACCTGTTCAGCGAGATGTGCGTCGGCATCATGCGCACGGAAGCCGGCCGCGACCCTCACGACCGCGCAATGCAAGATCTCGTGGGAGAACTGTCGACACGCAGCGAGACATTCCGTGGTCTATGGGGCGCACATAACGTGCGGACCCATGGCTCCGGGACAAAACGATTTTGCCACCCTGTCGCCGGTGAACTTGTCCTGGCCTACGAGGAACTCGCGATCACCGCCGAGCCGGGCCTGGTGCTCATGGTTTACACCGCAGAGCCCGGTTCCCCATCAGCGGAACGACTTCGCCTCCTCGCGAGCTGGGGCGCACGCGAGAACACCGCCGCCGAACGGCACCGCACCGCCTGACCGTTCCCCGAGTCTCACCCTCACCCACACCGAGGGGGGTTATTGCTGCGAGGCACGTTGCTCGTTTCATTCTTCGGGGCCGTAGTTACACATTGTGCCCCTCTTGCCCTCCAATTCCCACGGGCCTTTCAAGCCTTCAGCTTGGTTTCAGCATGCCTGCAGCGTAGCGGTTAGGCACTCACATCGGATCACAGTGAATAGGCCTTGAACCCCTGTTGGAAGTCAATGTGCGACCGGACCTACTGTTGTCGTGATGGCAGTCACATCGGTGGTCCGCCAACAAAACACACACTTTAGTTAAGGAGCAAAACCTTGAAGCTCGCAACATTTGTCCACACAGGGGAGAAGCGGGTTGGCGTGGTTGACTTGGAAAATCGCCTGGTCCTGGATGTCCAGCGGGCCAACGTCCGCCAATATGGGCACTCTTCAGCAGACCTCGCTGACATGTTAGCTGTCATAGACTCCGGTACTTCAGGCATAAAGAAGATCGAGGGACTGGCTGCTTCTGCCCACCCCGAGGACCACTTCAAGCTCGACGAGGTGGAGCTGGCTGCCCCTCTTCCGAGGCCCCGACAAATTCGAGACTTTCTCCTTTTCGAGAAGCACATTGTCAACGGACTTGTTGAGAAATCCAGGATCATGGGCAAGGAAGCCAGAGTGGCTCCCGAGTGGTACGAATTGCCCACCTATTACAGGGGCAATCCGTCGACAGTAATCGGCCATGAAGCCGAGATTCAGCGACCGGTCTACACCGAGTTGCTCGACTTCGAGCTTGAATTGGGATGCATCATCGGTCAGCCCGGCCGGGACATTGCCGTCGCTGATGCGACCAATCACATTTTTGGTTACACCATTTTTAACGACGTGTCCGCTCGTGACATGCAGTTCCGGGTGGCCCCGGTGGGAATGGGACCGGGGAAAGGGAAAGACTTTGACACCAGCAACGTCCTGGGGCCGTGGATCGTCACCGCGGACGAAGTGGGGGACCCCTACAACCTCACCATGACGGCTCGCGTAAACGGCGAGGTATGGGGCAGCGGCACCAGCGGTGACATGCAGTTCAACTGGTCGGAGGTGATCGCTTTCATCTCACAGTCTGAAACCCTCGAAGCCGGCGAAGTCCTTGGCTCAGGAACTGTCGGCACCGGCTGTGGACTCGAGCAAGGCCGGTACCTCGAAAACGGCGATGTTGTAGAACTCGAAGTTGAGCGTATCGGCACTCTGCGGAACAGGATCGCACTATGAACGTCCCTCCCGATGGCAACAACCTCATCGACCTCGGGGCAGGCAACTTCGCCTACTTCCAGAAAGGCGGCTCGTGGGGGTGGAGCAACGCCGGTCTCGTTACGTCTGAGGGTGAGTCCCTCCTGGTCGACACACTCTTCGACCTACCAAACACCCAGACGATGCTTGATCAGTTAAAGGCTGCTACTCGTGCCGCCGAGCGCATCGAGACGCTCGTTAACACGCACCATGATGGTGACCACGTGAACGGCAATCAGCTTCTTCCCGGGGCTCGAATCATCTCCTCGAAGGCAGCCACAGACGCCATGGCCGCCAGAGCATCAACCAAGGGCATCAAGGACCTGCTCGGCTCTGCAGAAGACCTAGGGACTTTCGGGGACTTCCTTCAGGACAACTTCGCTGATTTCGACTTCTCGGGAATAAAGCCCGTGCTGCCGACAGAAACTTTTGTTGGCGAGACTGCGGTCTCTGTCGGCGCCAAGCAGGTTCGGCTGGTCCAAGTGGGACCAGCGCACACGCAGGGCGACGTGCTCGCCTACGTCCCGGAGGACAATGTGGTCTTTGCCGGCGATATCCTTTTCAATCGGTCCCACCCCGTGGTGTGGGCGGGTCCGCCGTCCCGGTGGATTGATGCTTGCGACCTCATCCTGAGCTGGGATGCGGAGTACATCGTCCCGGGACACGGCCCATTGGCAACCAACGATGACGTCAGAGCCCACAAGAACTACTTCGAGACGTTACTTGAAATCGGTGCCGAGCTGAGGAATAAGGGGCTCACATCGCTGGAGGCAGCCCACGAAGTCAAACAGCGGAACCTGTGGCCGGACCTCGGGGAATGGGAACGCCTCGTCGTCAACCTCGCTGCCGTCTATCAGCAACTGGGTTCTGCGCCCACCTATGCCAAGCACATGGACGCTTTCGCTGCCATGGCTAATTTTCGATCTGCCTACTCTGCCCTACAGGAGACGCCATGAACCTCAACGGAAAAATCGTTGTCCTCACCGGGACCACCGGCGGGATCGGCACTGTCACCGCACGCACCTATTGCGAAAATGGAGCGATAGTCATCGGCACTGACCTCGATGCAGAGGCCGGCGCGAAGCTCGAAGCAGAATTGACCGCCGACGGCTACAACTTCAGTTTCATCAGCGGCGACATCACCCAGGCATCAACAGCCCGGAATATCGCCCAGATCGCCAGTGACCGCCACGGTCGTGTGGACGTTCTCCATAACAACGCAGGCGTATTCGTGACCAACTCAGTGCAAGAAACCACTGACGAACAATGGGATCTGGTCCTCAACGTATCCCTCCGCGGCACCTTCCTGATGACGCGCGAGCTCGCGCCTCTCATGCCACGGGGAGGGTCCATCATCAACATGGGCTCAACCTTGGGTCTGGTCGGTGCTGCCGGACGGGCAGCCTACTGCGCCGCGAAAGGCGCCATCATCAACTTCACCCGGGCTTCGGCCCTTGACTTGGCCCCGAACGTGCGGGTCAACGCCATTTGCCCCGGCGCCGTTGACACGGCCATGCCGCGCAGCATCCTTGCGGCCATGACTGAGCAGGACGCACAAGACTACTGGACGCACCTGGAGCAGGCCCATCCACTGGGCAGGGTCGCCCGAGCCGAAGAAATCGCCTCAGTAGCGCTCTTCCTGGCAAGCGACGCGTCCTCGTTCATCACAGGCACAGCCCTCCCGGTCGATGGAGGATTTACGGCCAAATGACCAAGGGCTGGTCCTTCACAGGCAGCCTGGCGCTTCGTGACCCACGTATTACCGCTAGGGCAGCGAACTCCCAGCGTCAGCACGTATGCGTTGCAACTCGTTCCCAACTGGGAATTCGCGAGTCCTGATGCGGTGAGGGCGGCTCATTTCCCCGGCCTTTCAGGACTCAAGTTTCGTTCACCCATCAGCTGCCGCAAAGAAGCGGAAGCAATGCCTCAAGGAGGGCACATTGAATAGCAGCGACCGCAAAGAAGCGGAAGAATTGCCTGTAGGAGGGCACATGGACAACACACCAGTTTTGACCCCGGCTGACCGGCGGCGCGCGATCAGCGCCGGAGCCATCGGTAATTTCATCGAGTGGTTCGACTTCATTGCGTACGGCTCAGTGGCAGTGTTTCTTGCGCCACTCTTCTTCCCATCGACAGACCCATTGACGTCTCTGCTCTCGGTGTTCGCCGCGTTTGCGGTCGCTTTCGTGGCCCGGCCGCTGGGCGGGG
>NZ_JBFTZQ010000029.1:0-61564 GCF_056406715.1 Arthrobacter sp. P1_B11 | reverse complement strand
AGCGCCACGGGCCAGGTCTGCTTCAGGCCACGCTTGCCGTCCACGATAAAGACGAGCAGCAGCGGCACGATCAGGGCGACAAAGGGTGTTTGCCGGCCGGCCATCGAGGACAGATCGTGCAAGGGCAGGCCGGTGACCCCGTTCAGGGCAATGATGGGAGCAGCCATGGCACCGAAGGCCACCGGGGCTGTGTTGGCAAGGAGCGAGACAACGGCGGACTTGAGCGGTTTCATGCCGGCGGCCATCAGCATCGCCGCGGTGATCGCCACCGGTGCACCGAAACCAGCCAGGGACTCCAGCAGCGCACCGAAGCAAAACGCAATCAGGATGGAGAGGATGCGCAGGTCGTTGGAAATGGACCGGATGGTCCGGCCGAGGGCATCGAACCACGGAGTGGCCACGGTGAGCTTGTAAATCCACAGGGCGTTCACCAGGATCCACAGAATCGGGAACAGGCCGTAAAAGGCGCCGGCGGCAGTGGCGCTAAGAGCCTGATCCAAGGGCATCTGCCAAACCATGGTGGCCAAGACAATTGATAGCAGCAGACTTGTCAGGGCAGCTTTTGCCGCTTTCACACGGAAGACACCCAACAAGACAAACAGAAGAAGCAACGGCAACGCCGCACACAAGGCGGATAGGCCAAGCGAACCCCAGAGGGGATCCACGACTTGCTGGTAAGTGCTCACAAAAGACTCCTTTGTATTTGGAGCGGGGAGGGAGAGAGTACGTGGCGCATAGGACTGAAAGCGTCAATTTACGGGGCAGGTTCCCCGACGGCTTCCGGTACGGAGCTTGAAGATCCAAGGCACCTTTTCCACCATACGATAAAAATATTCTGCGTTATGGATTGACTTTACGTATCGGTCTGACCACTAGTCAATGGTCTTGTGGGGAAAAGTTGAACTTGCTTTTAGCCGTTAGCGCCGACCGGAGCGGGATCGCCGAGACGACGTCGTGAGCGAATTGCACTTGAGCGTTGACAGGCAGCGTTGCTCTCGTTAGGTTCTACTTGTTGAAATAATCTTTCCGCTGTGCGGAATAACTTGGATGGACGAGGAACATGTCACACCGGATAGAAACTAACGGCCTTAGTGTCGCCGAAGAGCTCCATGCCTTTGTACGGGACGAGGCGTTGCCGGGCACGGGGATCGAGGAGGAGGAATTTTGGAGCGGCGCCGCGGCGCTAATCGGGGAGTTCTCGCCGCAGGTGCGCGACCTGCTGGATGTCCGTGACCTGCTGCAGCAGCAGATTGACGAGTTCCACCGCTTGAACGGTCCGGGGGACCCGGAGGTCTACGAGGAGTTCCTGCGTTCGATCGGTTACTTGGCCGATGAGCCTGCGGATTTCACTATTACGACCAATAAGGTCGACCCCGAAATCGCCACGATCTCCGGCCCCCAGCTGGTCGTGCCGCTGCTGAATGCACGCTTTGCGATCAACGCGGCCAACGCCCGCTGGGGCTCGCTGTACGATGCCTTGTACGGAACCGACGTCATCGACGAAGCGGAGGGACGTGAGCGAACGAGCGGCTACAACCCGGTTCGGGGCATCGCCGTCGTCGCCCGCGGGCGACAGTTCCTGGACGAGCACGTGCCATTGGCGGCCGGCTCGCACGCAGATGTCACCGCCTACCGTATCGCAGACGGCCTCCTTGTCGCCGAGACCCCGAACGGCATGACAGAGCTGGCCAAGCGCGACCAGCTCCGCGGCTATCGGGGCACCGCGGATGCGCCTGAGTCCGTGCTGCTCGTCCATCATGGCCTGCACGTGGAGATCCAGATCGACTTCACCCATCTCATCGGCTCGGGCGACCCAGCCGGCGTGAAAGACATCGTGCTGGAATCCGCGATCACTACAATCATGGACCTTGAGGACTCGGTGGCGGCCGTCGACGCCGAGGACAAGGTGGTCGGCTACCGCAACTGGCTGCAGCTGATGCAGGGCACTCTGACCGCCGAGGTCGCCAAGGGCGGGGGTACCTATACCCGACGGCTGAACACCGATCGCGTCTACACCGCACCTGACGGATCCGAACTGGCCCTTTCGGGCCGCTCGCTGCTGCTCATCCGCCAAGTCGGCCACCTCATGACGAGTGACGCCGTTCTCGATACAGCCGGTGAGCCGGTGCCGGAGGAGATCCTCGACGCCCTGTTTACCGGCCTCGGCTCCGTGCACGACCTGCGCGGGCCGAACGCACGCAACAATTCGCGGACAGGCTCGGTATACATCGTGAAGCCAAAGATGCACGGACCGCGCGAAGTGGCAGTGGCCTGCGCTCTACTCGCGGGCACAGAGTCCGTGCTGCGCCTTGACCCACTCACCCTCAAGATCGGAATCATGGACGAGGAGCGCCGCACCTCGGCCAACCTCAAGGCGTGTATCTGGGAGGCGCGCGACCGCGTGGTATTCATCAACACCGGATTCCTGGATCGCACCGGCGACGAGATCCACACCTCGATGCTCTCAGCGCCCATGGTGCGCAAGGCCGACATGCGCACTTCCAGCTGGATTGCCGCCTACGAGGACGCCAACGTCGACATTGGACTGGAATGCGGATTCCGCGGCCGGGCCCAGATCGGCAAGGGCATGTGGGCGGCACCGGACAACCTGGCGGATATGCTCGCCCAGAAGATCGCGCACCCGCTCGCCGGCGCCAACTGTGCTTGGGTTCCCTCGCCGACCGCCGCGACCCTGCACGCCATCCACTACCACCACGTCGACGTGGACGCCCGGCAGGCCGAGCTCGGTGGGGCGCGCCGGTCCACGTTGCGGCAGCTTCTCACCATCCCGGTCGGGGACCCCTCCGATTGGGACGCCGATGCTCGACGCAACGAGCTGGACAACAACATCCAGAGCACCTTGGGCTACGTCGTGCGCTGGGTGAATGCCGGCATCGGGTGCTCCAAGGTTCCCGATATTCAGGGCGTGGCGCTCATGGAGGATCGGGCCACCTGCCGCATCAGCTCGCAGCATGTCTCCAACTGGGTCCGGCACGGGGTTGTAACCACGGAGCAAGTGGAAGAATCGCTGCGCCGCATGGCCACGGTCGTCGACGAGCAGAACGCCTCAGATCCCGACTATTTGCCGATGTCCCCTGCGTTCGACACCGAGGGGTTCCTAGCCGCCCGCGAGCTCGTACTTGACGGCGTCGCGCAGCCGTCCGGATACACCGAACCCGTTTTACACTTGCGCCGAGCCACGCAGAAACACATCCACGACCTTGCCAGGAGCACCTCATGAACATTGACCTAGCGACTGCCCAGTCGATCATCGCCCAGGCCCTCGCGACGGGTCAGGAACACGGCTTCAAACCGCTGACCGTTGTCGTGCTCGACGCAGGAGGCCACGTCATCGCCGTCTCTCGCCAGGACGGCGCTTCGAATAACCGCTTTGAAATTGCCCAAGGCAAGGCCTACGGTGCCCTCGCCCTCGGGATGGGATCGCGGGCCATCATGGAGCGCGCCGAGCAGCAGGCCTACTTCATCGCCGCTGCGACCGCCGCTCTCGCAGGCCGCCTGATCCCTGTGCCCGGTGGCGTCCTCGTGCGCGATGAAGACGGCACGATCACAGGTGCCGTCGGCATCAGCGGGGACAGCTCCGACAACGACGAGACCGCCGCGGCGACGGCGATCAAGGCGGCCGGTCTGACGGCGCAGGTGGCCTGACCGCCTAGGTGATCTGACCTGCCGGGCGCACGCTCAGCCCGCGTGAGCCCGGCGGCTCCTAGCATCCCCTCGCGAACGGCGGGAAGAACCGGCGAATTCACGTATAGAGAGCGGTGCCAGCCGCTGAGACCAGGCAAATGGGCTCTCCCCGAAACGGTGCCGGATCGTTCATTTCAGTATCAGAGAAGGCACGATGCGAACGGTCCGGGCGTAGTTTCTTGAGGGGCTTGTCACACAGCAGTACCGATGACAAACGAGCCCGGCAGAACTTCAGAGAGAGTGACGAGAGGCCTAGGACCTTGCCGCAACTAAACCAACGTTTGTCTCGCATTCCCGCGTCTTGCAACCGCCGGCTCCAAGACGCGGGAACAGGCGTAGTGCGGCGGACCCTCATATCCAAAATGAACTACACCCCAACCTGACGTCAGGTAAGAAGCCGAATGGGCGTCAGCATAGGGTGTGATTCCCCTTTTTCTGACACAGCTCAAGAGGCGCTTAGAGCTCAACCTGACAATACTGATACGCCAGCCGCGCTAAACCTCCGCCACAGGAGCCGCGAACTGTGCCGCATACAGCGCCGAGTACGCTTCACCCGCAGCCAACAACGAAGTGTGGGCCCCTGCTCCACGATCTGCCCGGCTTTCATCACCAGGATGAGGTCGGCGTCGCGGATGGTGGACAGGCGGTGCGCGATCATGAAGCTTGTCCGGTCCGAGCGCAAGGCACTCATCGCCTTCTGCACCAGCACCTCGGTCCGGGTGTCCACAGAAGAAGTCGCTTCATCCAAAATCGAAACAGACGGCCGTGCCAGGAACGCCCGGGCAATCGTCAGCAGCTGCTTCTCGCCGCCGACACGTTAGAACCCTCGTTCTCCAGCACGGTGTCGTAGCCCTCCGGCAGCGAGTGCACGAACCGGTCCACGTACATGGCCCGCGCGGCCCCTAGGATCTCCACCTCTGTAGCCGAAGGGCGCCCGTACGCAATGTTGTCCCGGGTCGATCCGCCGAACAGCCACGGATCCGTGCTCGCCGTCGAGCGTTATCCGCCCCGCATCCAGCTCGTAGAACCGCATCATCAGGTTCACCAACCTGGTCTCGCCCGGTACTCGTGGGAGCCTATTCGCCGCCGGCATCTGCTGTGCGCAGCGACGGTGAGCGGACGACGGCGGGATGTCCCGCCGTCGTCCGTTTGCGTTTGGTGCCGCTCCCCTACAGCGCCGACCAGCCGCCGTCGGACGCGAGGATCGCGCCGTTGATGTTGGTGCCGTCGTCGCTGAGCAGGAAGGTGATCGAGGCGGCGAGCTGCGCCGCGGTGGCGGGCGTGGGGACGGTGGCCTGCATCAGCGGGCCGAGGCGTTCGGCCGCGAGCTGGGATCCCCAGTTGGCCACGATGTTGGTGATGGTGGGGCCGGGGGCCACGGCGTTGAAGCGCAGGCCCTTGGGCCCGTACATCACGGCCGAGTTCTTGGTCAGGCCGACGACGGCGTGCTTAGACGCGGTGTAGGCCGCGCCGGCGGCGGACCCGCGCAGGCCGGCCTCGGAGGCGACGTTGACCACCGAGCCGGTGCCGGCGTCGAGCATCATCGGCACCACGGCGCGGGTCAGGCGCATGAGGGCGGTGACGTTGATCCGGAAGACGCGCTCCCAGAGGTCGTCGTCCACTTCGTGGATGGGGGCGAAGTTGTCCATGATGCCGGCGACGTTCGCCAGCGCATCGACCTGTCCGCCGGCGGCGGCGACGACGGCGGCCACGGTCTCCTCGGTGGAGATGTCGCCGGCCACGGGGACCAGGTCCAGTCCGGCGTTCTCGGCTACCAGGTCATCCAGGCGTTCCTTGCTGATGTCGGCGGCGATGACGCGGCCGCCTTCCTTGGCGACGCGCAGGGCGGTGGCCTGGCCGATGCCGGAGGCCGCCCCGGTGACGATGACGGTCTTGCCGGCGAAGCGGCCGCTGGTGGCGGCTTCCTGCCATGTAGCTCCGTTGCCCATGATGTCCTTCCAGACGTTGCTGATCGTGGTGCGATCCACCTTATGACACTCTGTGTCATTATGTAAGGGTGAATACTGGTGGGATGCCTTCGGATGCTTTGAAGACCGCCGTTCCGCGCTCCACCGGTCGCCCGGTGACGATTGATCCCAACGCCGTGGCCGCCATCGCGCTGCGGCTGTTCGCCGAGCGCGGCTACGAGCAGACCTCCATGGGGGACATCGCGCGCGAGGCGGGGATCGGGCGCAAGAGCCTATACCGCTACTTCTCCAGCAAGGCCGAACTCATCTGGGGCGGAATGGAGCCGGTGATCGAGGCATCGGGGCGGGTTTTGGATTCCTTTAGCGTTGCGGGCGCTTCCGACGGCGACATGCTGGCGGGGCTGCGAGATGCGGCTGTCGCTGGAGTTGCTGTTCTCCCTGACCTGGAGGTCACGCGCGGCCGGCTTCGCCTGATCGCTGAACACCCCGAACTGGCCAGCCGGAGCTACGAGTCGCTGGCGCCGCAGCGGGAGCGGACGCGCGCTTGCCTGATATCGGCTGGAATCAGCGAGGATGTTGCTGGGTATCTGTGCGCCGCTTATCTCGGGGCGACGTTCGAGGCCTGGATGCAGTGGGCTGCGGGGTCGGACGCGGATCCGGTGCCTTATTTGGTGGCGGCGGTTGGGGTGCTGCGCGTGCCGGGCTCATGGATGCCTCGGCAGTCAATCGACGCAACGGCCTCGACCAAGGCAAAGTAGGGGAAGCTCATATCCGGTACTACGTAAAGCTGGGATGAGGCGCTGATGAAGGGAACTTTGTGAACAAGAATCGGCTGGAGGCATTCAGCGATGGCGTACTGGCCATCATCATCACCATCATGGTGCTCGAGCTGCGTGTGCCGCACGAACCGACCTGGCAGGGGTTGGCCGCTGTGCTGCCCACCTTCCTCAGCTACCTGCTCAGTTTCGTTTACGTGGGCATCTACTGGAACAACCACCACCACATGATCCACTTGGCCGACCGAGTAAACGGCGGGATCCTCTGGGCGAACCTGCACCTCTTGTTCTGGCTCTCGCTCTTCCCGTTCAGCACCCGTTGGATGGACGAGTCCGGGTTTTTACAGGTCCCGGTTCTTGTATATGGGATCAACCTCCTCTGCGCGGCCATCGCCTACTTCATCCTGCAGCAGACCCTCATCCGCCATCAGGGCAGGGAGGGTGCCCTCGCCCGGGCCGTCGGCAGGGACTGGAAAGGCAAGGCGTCCCCGCTGATCTATTTGACGGGCCTTGCGCTGAGCGCAGTACAGCCGTTACTGGGAGTTGCGGTCTATACCGTGGTGGCGCTGATCTGGCTTGTTCCGGATCGTCGGGTTGAGCACTTCGTAGCCCAGGCGCACCAAGACCAACGCCGACGCTGACCCCAGACCCCAGACCCTTAAACCTCCGCCACTGGAGCCGCGAACAGCGCCGAGTACGCCCCGCCGGCCGCCAACAACTCAGCATGCATTCTCCTGCTCCACGATCTGCCCGGCCTCCATCACCAGGATGAGGTCGGCGTCGAGGATCGTGGACGGCTGTCGCTGCGGGTGGAGCCGTCATCTGCCGGGGGGCTCACTGTCTCAGCTCCCGTGCCGCGCGTTCCGCGAGGACGGCGATGGCCAGGGAGAAGCGTCCAGGTAACGGAGAAAGTGCCAGACGGAGCCAGAAGGCGTCCGAGTACGCATCGAACCGGGCCGGGCTGACGTGCAGTTCCTCGGCGGCGGCCAGCACCTGCCTGTGAGCCGTCAGATATCTTTCGGGCGTCATGCGGTTATTTCGCAGATGAAGCTCCAGTCGGACGTCCAGGCCGGCCAGATCCCGGGCGGCCTCGTGTTGGGCCGTACTGTCGAAGTCCAGCAATCCGGGCGGCATTTCGTCGGCAGGAACGATGATTTGCCTGTCGTAAAGGTCTCCGTGGGCCCATACCAGAGGATCCGGTGTTGTCCGAAGCAGGTTCGTGGCCACTTGCTCTGCAGCGGCACGCAAGGCATCGCGCTGAGACGACAACTCGGGGACGTTTTCATTGTGCCGCAACCAGTCGTCCACCCGTCGCCACGCCTTCGTGGCTTCCCACTCTGCTGAACGGAGCGGAAGGCTGTAGAGAACGCTCTGTGCCGCGGGACCATAGGAGCCGTTCAGTTCCGTGACCCAGGCGCGCGACCATTTCTCCCACGCCCTGGCGAACTCTTGATCGCAGACGGCGGCCTCCACCTGGCCCAGCTCGTTCAGAGTCTGTCCCTCGATGGCGCTGAAAACGATGACGTCCTCCTGGGAACTCTGACGGAGAATTCTGGGTGTTGTGAAGTTGCCGGCGTCCAGCAGGACGTCCATTTGTGCACAGCGCTCGGCCGGTACGACGGCGCCGCCTGGCTCGAAGATCTTTATGTAGCGGCCCTCCGCCCGGACGACCGCCTGGTGGTGGGGCCAGTACGAAATCAATTCCCCCCGCTCCGCTTCCCCCCGCAAGGCGGGCAGCCCCGGATCGTCCAACGGGATAAGTTCGAACTGCCCGTGACGCAGATGAGCTCCCCTGACGCCGGGCCGTCCCGGAGTCAAAACCTCCAGTACAAATTCTCCTGGTGTCTTGTCCGGCCATGCCCGCTGAATCAGCCAAAATGTACCGGTATCGTCGTCGGCAGACGCTGGAACGGGGGAGGGCCAGTCCCTGGAATCAATTCCTTGGACTGGCGGAGGCGCCAGCCAATGGTTTGAGCCATGAACTGCGGGCGGCCGAGACTCACCAGCCGCTCTTCCAACCCTCGGCTTTCGAGACGACGCCAACCCTTAAACCTCCGCCACAGGAGCCGCGAACTGCGCCTCATACAGCGCCGAGTACGCCCCGCCGGCCGCCAGCAAGGAAGCATGCGTCCCCTGCTCCACGATCTGCCCGGCCTCCATCACCAGGATGAGGTCGGCGTCGCGGATCGTGGAGAGGCGGTGGGCGATCACGAAGCTCGTCCGGTCGGACCGCAACGCACTCATCGCCTTCTGCACCAGCACCTCGGTGCGGGTGTCCACCGAGCTCGTCGCCTCGTCCAAGATCAACACAGAAGGCCGGGCAAGGAACGCGCGCGCAATCGTCAGCAGCTGCTTCTCGCCGGCGGACACATTGGAACCCTCGTCGTCGAGCACCGTGTCGTAGCCCTCCGGCAGCGAGCGCACGAACCGGTCCACGTACGTCGCCTGCGCGGCCTCCAGAATCTCGGCTTCCGAAGCACCAGGCCGGCCGTACGCGATGTTGTCCCGGACCGTCCCGCCGAACAGCCACGTGTCCTGCAGCACCATGCCCATCCGCGAGCGCAGCTCGTTGCGCGTCATCAGGGTGACGTCCACGCCGTCGAGCGTTATCCGCCCCGCATCCAGCTCGTAGAACCGCATCATCAGGTTCACCAGCGTGGTCTTGCCGGCCCCGGTGGGCCCCACTATCGCCACGGTCTGCCCGGGCTCGGCCACCAGGCTCAGGTCCGAAATCAGCGGCTTGTCAACAGAATAGGAGAAGGACACGTTATCGAACACCAGCCGGCCCCGCACCGACTCCGGCGCCACGGCAACAGCCGGATCGGGGCTCTGCTCCTCCGTATCCAACAGCTCGAACACCCGTTCCGCCGACGCCACCCCTGACTGCAGCAGATTGGCCATCGACCCCAGCTGGGCCAGCGGCTGCGTGAACTGCCGCGAGTACTGGATGAACGCCTGCACGTCGCCCAGCTGCATCGCCCCGGACGCCACCTGCAGCCCGCCCACCACGGCGATCCCCACGTACACCAGGTTCCCGATGAACGTCAGCGCCGGCATGATCAGGCCGCTGATGAACTGCGCGCCGAAGCTCGCCTCGAACAGCTCCACATTCTTCTGCCGGAACCGCTCCTCCACCTCCCGCTGCCGGCCGAACACCTTCACCAGCGCGTGCCCCGTGTACGTCTCCTCGATCTGGCCGTTCAGCTCCCCCGTGTGCTTCCACTGCGCCACGAACAGCTTCTGCGAGCGCTTGGCGATCAGCGCCGTGGTCACCAGCGTCAGCGGCACCGTCACCAGCGCAATCAACGCCAGCACCGGCGAAAGCAGGAACATCATCACCAGCACGCCCACCACCGTGAGCAGCGACGTCACCGCCTGGGAGATCGACTGCTGCAGGCTCTGCGAGATGTTGTCCACGTCGTTCGTCACCCGGCTGAGCAGCTCACCTCGTTGGACTGAATCGAAATACCGCAGCGGCAGCCTGTTGATCTTCGCCTCGATCCGCTCGCGCAGCCGGTACACCGTCCGCTGCACCACACCGTTGAGCACATACGCCTGGATCCAGCCGAACGCCGACGCCAGCACATACAGCGCCAGCGCCCACTCCAGCACGCTGGCCAGCGCTGCGAAGTCGATCCCCGTCCCCGGTGTCAGCGTCATCGCGCCGATCATGTCCGCCTGCGAATCCTGGCCGGCCGCCCGCAGTCGCGCGATCACCTCGTCCTTGCTCACCCCGGCCGGCAGGTTTTTCGACACGACGCCGGCGAAGATCAGGTTGGTGCCCTCCCCCAGCAGCCGCGGCCCGATCACCGAGAACGCCACACTCGCCACGGCAAGCGCCAGGACCAGCGCCAGCCACAGCCGCTCCGGGCGCAGCGTGCCCAGCAGCCGCCTGGCCGACGGCCAGAAGTTCATCGCCTTCTCCGCCGGGACATTCATCCCGGCAAACGGCCCGCCCCTGCCCGGGCCCATCGGCGGCCGGGGCGGCCCCGCGGGCCTCTCTCCTGTCCCGCCCGCGGGAATACGTCCGACGGCGGGTGCTCCCGTTCCGCTGCCGGTTCCGGTCCGGCTTGAGGTGCTCATGCCGCCTCCTCCGCCGCCAGCTGGGAGGAGACGATCTCCCGGTACGTCTCGGACGTCTCCAGCAGCTCCCCGTGCGTTCCGCGCCCGACGATCCGGCCGTCGTCGAGCACCAGGATCTGGTCTGCATCCACGATGCTGGACACCCGCTGGGCGATGATCACCAGCGTGGCTCCGGAGGTGTCGTGCTTGAGGGCCTGCCGCAGGCGGGCGTCCGTCGCGGTGTCCAGCGAGGAGAACGAGTCGTCAAAGATGTACAGCTCGGGCCTCTTCACCAGGGCCCGGGCGATGGCGAGCCGCTGCCGCTGGCCGCCGGAGACGTTGGTGCCGCCCTGCGAGATGGGCGCATCCAGGCCGCCCTCCATCTCCCGGACGAAACTGTGTGCCTGGGCCGTGGCCAGGGCGCGCCACAGCTCGTCCTCGGTGGCATCGGGCTTGCCGTAGAGCAGGTTGCTGCGCACGGTGCCGGAGAACAGGTAGGGCCGCTGCGGGACCAGGCCGATGTGCCCCCACAGCAGGTCCGGGTGCAGCTCCCGCACGTCCACGCCGCCGAACCGCACCGAACCGGCGGTGGCGTCGAAGAGCCGCGGCATCAGGTTCACCAGCGTGGTCTTTCCCGACCCGGTGCTGCCGATGATCGCCGTCGTCTGCCCCGAGCGGGCCGTAAAGCCGATCCCGCTGAGGACAGGCTGCTCGGCACCAGGGTAGGCAAATCCGACGTCGTGCATTTCCAGCTCGCCCCTTCGCGGGCGACGCCGGGCAACGCCGTCTTCACCAAAATCCCGATCGGCGCCAAAACCCACGGGGTGCGTCGGCGGGCGCACGCTTGACTCTGTGTTCAGCACCTCCCCGATCCGGTCCGCGGAGACCGCAGCGCGGGGGATCATCACCGCCATGAATGTGGCCATCATGACGGACATCAGGATCTGCAGCAGATAACTGAGGAAGGCAATCAGGGTGCCCACCTGCATGGACCCGTCCTCAATCCGGAACGAGCCGAACCAGATCACGGCCACGCTGGAGACGTTGAGCACCAGCATCACCACCGGGAACGCGAGCGCCATCAGCCGCCCGGCGCGCAGGGCCGTGTCGGTCACGTCCGCGTTGGCCCGCGCGAACCGGGCGGTCTCGATGTCCTCGCGCACGAACGCCCGCACCACACGGATGCCGGTGAGCTGTTCGCGGAGCACCCGGTTCACGGTGTCGATCCGGACCTGCATCTTCCGGAACAGCGGCACCATCCGCGTAATGATCAGTCCGACGCCGATCAGCAGTGCCGGGACGCTGACGGCGATCAGCCAGGACAGCTGGGCATCCTGCCGGACGGCCATGATCACACCGCCGATGCTGAGCATTGGTGCCGCGACCATGAGCGTGGCGGACATCAGGACGAGCTGCTGGACCTGCTGGACGTCGTTGGTGGAGCGCGTGATGAGGCTCGGGGCACCGAACCGGGTGACCTCCTGCTCGGAGAACTCACCCACCCGGCCGAAGATGGCCCCGCGCAGGTCACGCCCCAGGCCCATCGCCGCCTTCGCCCCGAAGTACACGGCCGTCACCGCGCACGCGATCTGCAGCAGCGTGATGAACAGCATCAGGCTGCCCACCCGCAGGATGTAGCCGGTGTCGCCCTTCGCCACACCTTCATCGATGATGTCCGCATTCAGCGTGGGCAGGTACAAGGAAGCGATGGACTGCGCCAGCTGGAAAACGACGACGGCGATCAGCAGCCGCCGCTGCGGCCGCAGGTACTCAACGAGCAGCTTCCAGAGCATCCGGGCTCCACCTCACGCAGGCACATCACGCACACTGATTTGGACAGTGTACGTCGCGAGGCTGGGGACGTGTTGGCGCCCTCCTTCCACACTTGACAGGGCCGCGGATTCCGTCACCTGTAGGCTGTGAAACACCGCCGGACATCCGCGGTACATCGCATGTTGAAGATTGGGGACTTCATTGGGGGAACAGCGTTTGGATTCCGGCGTGCCCGGTGACATACCGGCAGTCATTAGGTCGTCGGCGGCGTTCTGGCTCGCCAGCGCCGTGGCTGCAGGCTTCCTGCCGGCTGTTTTGGAGGTGGCACGCATCGACTTCGGCCAGTCCACGCCCGATTGGGCGGTGCCGTACATGGTGGCGTTCGCGGTGCCGCTGACCGCCCTGCAGGTGTGGGCCGCGATCGAGCTGCTGAGGGGCGCGGGCTGGGCCCGCATCCTCCTGACCGTGGTCGCCGGTCTTTCCGCGCTGGGAGCGCCGCTAGACCTCTCGGGCCTCATCCTGGCCGGGCTGGCCCTGACGCTGGCCGGTGCCGCGCTGATGTGGACTCCTGCCGCCAACCGGTTTTTCCGGCGGGGCCGGCACGAGTCTCCAGTCCCCGGCCTGGAGCCCGACGCTCCGAGGCGGTCCGCGGTCGGACCCTGACGGGGACGGGGCCGAACGAGGACCCGGCCTGAAGAGGACCCGCCCGAGTGGGACCGGGTCGCATCAGCCGCCCAGCACCACGTTGACCGGCGGTTCCCCGGCCAGCATGAGGTCGATCTGCCGCTGCAGCAGCCGCCCCATCCGCGGGCGCATCGCGGAGCTCGCCCCTCCCACGTGCGGGGTGATGATGACGCCGGGTGTGCCCCAGAGCGGGTGGTCCCGGGGCAGAGGCTCGGGATCCGTGACGTCTAGGGCGGCACGGATCCGTCCGGACGCCGTGTGGCGGACCAGGGCTTCGGTGTCCGCCACCGGGCCCCGGGCCACGTTCACCAGCAGCGCGCCGTCGGGCATTGCCGACAGGAAAGCGTCGTCAATGAGGTGCTTGGTGGCGTCGCCGAGCGGCACCCCCACAATTACAATGTCGTGTTCCGGCAGCAGCGCGGGCAGTTCCGCGATGCCATGGACGACGCCCGTCTCATCCGTCCGCTGCCGGCTGGCCACCCTCGTGATGCTCGTTTCAAACGGGATGAGCCGCTGTTCGATCGCCTTGCCCACGCCGCCGTAGCCGACAATGAGGACGCGGCGGTCTGCCAGGCTTGCGGTGGGCCTGGTGTCCCACTCGCCCTCCTGCTGGTTCCGCATGATGCGCGGGAACTCCCGCTGGCTGGCCAGGACCATGGCCAGGGCCAGTTCCGCGGTGGACGTTTCGTGCACTCCGGCGGCATTGGCAAAGACCCGTCCGGCCGGAAGCGCCTCCGCCACACCGTCGAACCCGATCGACTGGCTCTGCACCAGCGCCGTCTCCACGCCGTCTAGATTCCGCAGGACCTGCGGGCCGCCCATGTACGGCGGCACCACGATGTCGATCTGGCGCTGCGGCGGCTCGCCCGCGAAGTCCCACTCAAACACCGTGACGGCCGCGTTCGGCGTCAGGTACTCGCGAAGTGCCGCATCCGGCAGGCTCACAGTTATCTTCCGGGTCATGGGTCTCCAACAGCTCCGTCGGCTCGGGGCAGGTCGGTCACATGGGAGGGCGGCCTGCCGGGTGTTCTCTGTCGCCAGCCTAACGGAGCGGCCGGAGGCAACAGCTTTGCGGAGCCCCTGGGCGGGTGTACGTTGGCCGCATGCTGAGCATCGGCTCCATCGTGATCCGCGTTGATGACCTCCCGCGCCAGATGGCCTTCTGGCAGGCAGCCTTGGGCTACGAACCGCGAAGGGCGGCGGATGAGGATTTTGTGATCCTCCAGCCGCCGGACGGCGTGGGCACGTGCATCTCGCTGGACCGGGTCCCGTCGTCGGCCCGCATCCCGCCGCGGATCCACCTGGACCTGTACGCCGAGGACCAGGGCGGCGAAGTGCAGCGCCTCCTCGGTCTCGGAGCCACCCGTGTTGAGTGGAGCAAGCGGCCGGCGGACGCGGACTACGTGATCCTTGCCGATCCGGAAGGCAACCGTTTCTGCGTGGTGGACACCGCGGGCAGCGAGGATTAGCGGATGCCCGCCGGCTGCGCGCCGTCGCCTTCCTCTCTTCGCGCGGGGCATAGATGTGATTCGGCTCAAGGTTTAGTCAAGATGTCCTAAATATGCCCTGATAAGCCTCCACCCGGCTGTACATTGATTCCAAGCTCTCCGTCTTTCCCCCCAGACCGGAGCGCCAGGGAGCCTCCGCGCTTGAGTCCACAGGATTCGCGCAGGGGCTCCCTTTCACTTACGGCCGGAGGACGGCTCTGGCCAGCTAACGGTTCAGGCCGATATGGTAAGCATGCTGACGAATTGTGTTCTTGTTCGTCGGTGCCTGTTCAAGTCGACAAAAGGAGACACTGTGAGCACGAGGGTTGAAAAACGAATTCTGGTCAATGTGCCGGTCAGCACGGCCTACAACCAGTGGACCCAGTTCGAGGACTTTCCCCAGTTCATGGGCGGCGTGAAGAGCGTGACCCAGCTGAGTGACGACCGCCTTGAGTGGGTGGCCGACATCGCCGGCGTCAAGCGGAAATGGGAAGCGGAAATCCTCGAGCAGATCCCGGACCGCAAGGTCGCCTGGGCCGCCACCGAGGGTGCCACAAACGCCGGATCGGTCGAGTTCGAGGATGTGGGCGGCGGGCAGACGTCCGTCCGGCTCTTCATTGACTACGAGCCCGAGGGCTTGGTGGAAAAGATCGGTGACAAGCTCAACGTGGTGGATCGCCAGGCCGAGTCCGATCTCCAGAAGTTCAAGGAGTTCATCGAAGACGAAGGGTATGCCAGCGGCGCCTGGCGGGGTTCCGTCAACGAAGGCGCCTCCGTCGGCACACCCGGCGTCGAACATGCTGCTATGTCGCGCGGCGACAGCGGCAAGGCCGGAGTATCCGGCAAGCTCGCCGCGGGGGTCGGCGTTGCCGCGGCGGCAGCGGCAGGAGCCGTCGCAGCCACCCGCAGCAGCGATTCGGACGCCACAGTGCGAGTCCCCGACCACACGGCGACCCCGGCGGTGACGCCGGTGTACACCGAGACAGTAGGCACCGCCGGGACGCCTGAAGTGACCGGCACGGCTCCGGTAACCGGTGCGGACAGCTCGGCGCTGGCCGACGAGACGATCGCCCATCCCTTCGACCAGACCAACGGCCTCATTGACGACGACGGCGATTCGGACGAAACAGCCGCCAGTGACACCCAGAGCGCTGCGGATCGCGACGAGACCGCTGACCGCGGCCCGGGCACCGTCCCGCCCATGGGTGGAAATCTCGGCCAGCATTAGGGGCAGCACGGCCGGCTGAATTCCACAGCCTGTTCCCCAAACGAACGCACTGGAGCGACGGCGGGACCTCCCGCCGTCGCTCTTTTTGCTTTCGACGTCAGGTGGCCGAGAAAGAAAAGTTGAACGATAAATTTTTAGGATTGACCTACACGACAAGCGGTGGCAACGTGGGACACATCTCGCACCCTCCTCTCGTCGGGGGTATTTATGCACACCCTCTTCAGACAGTTGGCGTCCGCCGCGGGCGGACACCAGCGAAAACGTCTGCAGCCCGCCACGGTGATGGCAGTCCTCGCACTCGTTGTGTTCCTGGGGGCGTCCACTCAGGGCCTGGCCCGAAACTCTGCATTCAATAACCACCACGGCGCCGCCACCATCTCGGGACTGGCGCCGAGCCCGGCAGTTCATGGTTACCCGCCGGTCGCGTATTTCTTTGACGCGTCCAGTGAGCCGCTGCAAGCGCGCAGCACTGACGGCATGCAAGGCGACGACGCCTGGCTGCGGGACTCTGCCCTGCAGATCGCGGCAACTCCCGCTGCCACTGTCATCAGCTGCTCGCCGTCGCCTTTGCCACAACGGAAAGAGACCCGGCAGGACCGCAGCCGGCCCCCTCCGGAGCTCCACGCCTGACTGGTTGGTTTCCCAAGGGTGCGTCGTACTTTCTTGTGGCTGCTCTGTATTACTTTCTTGGGGCAGCTCTAACGACGTTGACCGGCAGCCTACGCGGGCATCAGTACATTTAGGGCAAATTATGAGAGTTGTCTAATAATTTTTATCGCTGGTCGCGCCTTTCTTAAGGGCTGGCTAGACCAAAGTAATCGTCACCGAGAATTCGGTTGGCTGTGGGGGGCGAATTCAGTAGGCCGTGGGGGCCCATTGAAAAAGTTAAGAGTTGCGCTCTATTCCCATGATTCGCTTGGCTTGGGACACGTCCGCCGCAATCTGGCGCTGGCGCACGCCCTAAGCAATCAGCTTCCCGGCCTCACCGGCCGGCCAGTAACCGGCGTCCTCATTTCCGGGACGGCCCTTGCACCGGGCTTCCAGGTTCCGGCGGGCTGGGACTGGGTTATTCTGCCGGGCGTCGAGAAGGGTCCTGACGGCTACCATCCGCGAAACCTGGCGGTCCCCATGCAGGACCTTGTATCCCTGCGGGCCGCCCTGCTGGAAGCAGTACTGGGAGGTTTCCGCCCCGACCTGATCGTGGTTGACCGCCATCCCACTGGCATTCACCGCGAACTGGAGGCTGCGCTGCGCCGTGCCCGTGCCCTGACTCCGGCGCAGGTTGTGCTGGGACTTCGCGAGGTGCTGGATTCCCCGGAGACTGCCCTCGCAGAATGGGACAGTGCCGGCGGCGCACAGCTCGTCAAAGACCTTTTTGACGCAGTCTGGATTTACGGCGACCCCGCAGTCCATGACCCACTTGCCGCCGGCGAGATTCCCGAGTCCCTCCGGAGCATGATCCGATACACGGGCTACCTGGCGACCGGCAGGCCGCCCGGATCCGGGAAAATCTGCATGTCTGGCCCCTATTTCCTGACAACGGTCGGAGGCGGTGCCGATGGTCACGCCTTGGCGAGCATCGCCGCCGCCGCCGCGCTCCCAGCCGGAATCGGACACCTCATCGTTGCGGGTCCGCAGATGCCGGGGCCTGAGCTGGCCGACCTGCGGCGGCACGCCACGCCCGGCGTCCGGGTGGTCGAAGCCCTGGACGACATGGTCCTGCACATGCGGAATGCTCAGGCGGTTGTTTCCATGGGCGGATACAACACGGTGTGCGAGCTCCTGAGCACCAGCGTGCCTGCGCTGATCGTCCCCCGGAACCACTCCCGCTCCGAGCAGCAGATCAGGGCCGCCTCCCTGGCCCGGGCCGGCTATCTGGACCGCCACGACATGGGCACGCTGACGCCTGCCATCCTGGCGGCCTGGCTGGCACAAAGCCTCGGCACCAAGGTGGACCGGCGGCTGGCGCACCTCAACGGGCTCGCCCGTGTGCCTCAGCTGGCAGCCGCCCTCCTGCAGCCGGTCCTCCAGCCGGCCGGCTCGCGGGCGGAGACCATCAGGGAAGGGGCGGCACGTGCTGCAGTCTGAACCGGCCATCGCCTACGTGCTGAAAATGTATCCGCGATTCTCCGAGACCTTCATCGTTTCCGAAATCCTCGCCCGGGAGGCAGCCGGGGACCGGATCGAAATCTTCTCACTTCTCCAGCCCAACGACCCCCGCTTCCATCCCGAGCTTGCCCGGGTCAAGGCTCCGGTCACCTACATTGACCGGCCGCTCAAGGCGTCCGAGCTATGGGAGAACTTCAGGGCCGCGGATACAGCCGGCCTGTCCGCAGCCCTTTCGCGCAACCTGGGCCAACTGACCGCGGCCGAATGCACCGAAGCTGCGCAGGCGATCAACCTCGCAACTGCCCTTTCGCAGCGGAACATCAGGCATCTTCACGTCCATTTTGCCAACGCGGCCACCAGCGTTGCGCGACTCGCCGCGGCCCTCGTCGGTCTTCCGTTCTCGTTCACGGCCCACGCAGTCGACATCTTCCATGAGTCAGTCCAGGCCGACGAGCTGCGGGTGAAGCTGGAAGAGGCCCATCACGCCGTGACCATCAGCCAGTACAACTTCCGTTACCTCCGCCGCCTGTTTCCCGCTGCCACCTCCCGCCTCCATCTGGTGCGCAACGGCCTGGAACTGAATCGTTTCCCCTACCGGGAGCCACGCCCCATCGGTACTACCTTGCGCGTGGCCGCCGTCGGCCGGTTGGTGGAAAAGAAAGGTTTCCAGCACCTGTTGCCTGCCGCCGCAGAGCTCGTGGGCCAGGGCTTTCACCTCGACGTGCAGATCGCGGGCGCCGGCGAGCTTACCGAGGAACTGCAGAACACCATTGAACGACTCAGGCTCGGCAACCACGTCAGGCTGATCGGACCGCAGACCCAGGACGAGGTCCTCGAACTGCTTGACTCCTCCGACGTTTTCGTGGCCCCGTGCGTCATCGGCGCGGACGGCAACGCCGACGGCATGCCTACTGTCTTGCTGGAGGCGATGGCAACTGGCGTGCCCTGCATCAGCACCTCGGTCACAGGCATCCCCGAAGCGATCCATGATGGCCAAACCGGGATTCTGGCAATTCCCGGAAGCCCGCACGCCCTGGCCCGGGCAATCCGCCGGATCAGCGCGCCCGGAACGGACCGGCTTGCCCTGTCCCGCAATGCCCGCGCCCTGATCGAACAGGATTACGACGTCCGCCGGCAGGTGGAGCTGCTCCGGTCCCTGGCCCTTTCGGAAAGGAAGGTGGCATGATGCACGTGGCCTACCTCTGCGCCGACCGCGGAGTCCCCGTCTTTGGCACCAAAGGCTCCTCCGTTCACGTGCAGGAGATCATCAGGGCCTGGCGCAATGCAGGGGACGACGTCACCCTCTACTGCACCCGCCGCGGAGAGGACCGCCCGGCGGACCTTGCCGATCTCGACGTCGTCGAAAACCAGCCGCGCCGGGGGCCCGGCATACACCCGGAGCGTGCTCTCCAGGATGCGGCGCTGGATCTCGCAGACACAGTCCTGAGTGACGGCTGCGACTTGTTCTACGAGAGATACTCGCTGTTCAGCCCGGCCCTGTCCCTTGTTTCCCAGGCCCTTGGCGTTCCGGCCGTCCTCGAAGTCAATGCACCCCTCATTGAAGAGCAGCGGCGGTACCGCCAGCTGCTGGACGCGGAAACGGCCGAAGCAATCCTGCGCCACAATGCGGGTGCGGCGCAGGTGGTTTCCTGCGTCTCAGAACCTGTGGTCCGCTGGGTCCGCGGCCGGGTGCCCGCGGCGAGGACCGTGCTGGCTCCGAACGGCGTCAACGTTGAACGCATCACTCCCCGGCGCCCCGGACGGCGGCATTCCGGTCATCTCACCGTGGCCTTCGTGGGGACGCTGAAGCCCTGGCACGGCGTCCCGGACCTGCTCCACGCCGTCGCAATCGCCAACACCCGCTCCGCCGACCCGGACCGCTGGACCGTGCGGATGATCGGAGACGGGCCGGAGCGGGACAACCTTGAACGCCTTGCAGCCACGCTCGGGGTGGAGACGGAATTTACCGGGGCAGTTCCCCCGGGGACCGTGCCCCGCCTGCTTCATGAATGCGACGCCGCCATGGCCCCGTACCCTCCCGAGGACGCCGGCCGGGAAGACTACTTCTCACCGCTGAAGATCTACGAGTACATGGCGGCGGCTATGCCGATCATCGCAACGTCCGTCGGCCAGATCCCGTCCATCCTGGAGCACGGCCGCACCGGGTTGCTGGTTCCGGGCGCCGATACCTCCGGGCTCGCCTCCGCGCTGACGCGGCTGGCGGCTGAGCCGGTGCTGCGCGCAAGCCTGGGCCGCCAGGCCCGGACCGACGCCGAGCGCCGCTTCAGCTGGAACCACGTGCTTTCGACCATCACCGAAGCCTTGACGGCCGAACCAAAGGCGGCATTGCGATGAGCACAACTGCCCGACATGCGGGCGGCCGCGGGGCGCCGGGCCGCGACCCCAAGCCGGAGTCCGGACTCCGGCGGACGCTCCGCTGCGTGCGCCCGCATCTCAAGGGACACCGGCTCCTGATGGCCGGCGGTTTCGTGGCCCTTGCGGCCGATGTCCTCTTCCGGCTGCTGGAGCCCTGGCCCGTAAAACTCGTGGTTGACGCCGTGTCGCGGTCACTCGGCGCCACGCTGCGCAAACCCGGACCCTCAATGGACGCAAGCCTGGAAACCCTCCTATTGTGCGGCGGAGCAATTGTGGTCATCAGCGTGGTGCGGGCCATCGCCAACTACTGGTCCGCGATCGCCTTCGCCCTGATTGGATCCAGGATCGCTGCCGACCTTCGCGCGCGGACCTTCCGCCATGTGCAGAGCCTCTCCATGAGGCACCACACCCGCGCCTCCTCCGGAGACACAGTCCAGCGCCTGGTGGGCGACGTCTCCCGGCTGCAGGAAGTGGCCGTTACCGCAGGGCTGCCGCTGCTGGGCAACATGGTCACTCTGGTGGCCATGACGGGCATCATGGTGTGGCTTGATCCGCTGCTCGCACTCGTCGTGTTCTTTGCCGGCGGCGCGTTCGTGCTGCTGTCACACAGAAGTTCGCCATCAATAACGGTGGCCGCCCGCAGGTCCCGCAAAGGTGAGGGCGCCCTGGCAACCACCGCCGCCCAGACCCTGAATGCCATGCGTGAAGTCCAGGCCTACGGCCTTGAGGACACCATCAGCGACGACTTCCGGTCCAGCAACAAGCAGACCCTGGGAACGGGAGTGGTGGCCCTGCGGCTGGCCGCGGCACTTGAACGCCGCACGGACGTACTGATTGGCGTGGCCACGGCGATCGTCCTGGCCGGGGGCGGCATGCGCGTGCTGGACCACTCGATCACACCAGGAGACCTGGTGGTCTTCCTGACCTATCTGAAGACCGGGATGAAACCCCTCAAGGACCTGGCCAAGCAAACCAGCCGGATCGCCCGCGCCACGGCGTCTGGGGAACGGGTGGCAGATCTCCTGGAGGCGCAGACCGATCTCCCCGAGGCCGCCGACGCCTGCGTGCTTTCGAGCGCCCATCCCGACATTGTGTTCGACGACGTGACCGCCGGCCACGGCGAGGGAACCACCGTGCTGCACGGAATAAACCTCAGCGTCCCGGCCGGCGAACACCTGGCCATCCTCGGCCCCTCCGGCGCCGGCAAATCAACCCTGGCCAGCCTCATCCTGCGAATGATCGACCCAACGTCGGGGGCAGTGCTGGTCGGCGGCAGCGACCTCAGGGAGTTGAAGATCGCGTCCGTGCGCTCGCACGTTTCAATCCTGCTCCAGGATTCCGTTCTCTTTGGCACCACGGTCCGGGACAACATCAGGTTTGGCCGCCTGGATGCCACGGACGAGGAAATCGAGAACGCCGCCGCCCTGGCCCAGGCAGACGCCTTCATCCGTTCCCTGCCTGAGGGCTACGACACCGTCTTGGGTGAAGCGGCAAAGGATCTCTCGGGAGGCCAGCGCCAACGAATCGCCATCGCCCGGGCCATCCTCCGGCAGGCACCCATTGTGATACTCGACGAAGCGACTGCAGGCTTGGATCCTGCCTCACGGGAGTCGGTTCTGGAGGCCCTGGCTGCCCTCACCCGGGACCGCACCTCGATTACGATCACCCACGATGAGCATTCCGCCCGCTCCTGCGACCGCGTCATCTGGCTCGAGGACGGCCGCATCGTCGAGGAGGGACGGCCGGATGAACTTCTGCAGGATCCGGAGACGCGTTTCGCACGCTGGATGGGCGATCAGGACCCGGGGCGGCCGCTTGAAAGGCTGGAAGTGCCATGACCGCAGCTGCGTCTGCCCTCCGGGATCCGGACCGGGCCCTGGCCAGCCGGGACAGTGGCCTGGCAGGTTTGCCCTACCTGCTGGACAACGGCAATCTGTCCGCGCTCCTCGGCGAAACTGTCCGGGTGACGAGGGTCCGCTACAAACCATGTACTTCCTTGCTGGTTGCTTTCCGCCGGACCCGGAACGGCAGCTTCGATTACGGCTGGGCCCTGACCAAGACCGAGGAGGGAAGCGGTCAGCTCCTCCATCGCGAACAGGCCTCCAAGTCGCGCGAGGGGAACATCAGGGTGCTCCGGCCCGACCCCCGTCAGCCGGGTGCCCTCGTCGCCACCGGCGATATAGCCGACGACTGGAAGCTGCGCCGCAACCTTGCCTGGCTCCGCAAGCACGGCGTGGAGCGTCTGGGCGTCGACTGGCTTCCGCCCGACGGCCATCTGGCCGGTGCGGCCAGCGTGCTGCGCTACAAGCCCGAACGGCGACTCGTACTGATGATCCCGGATCCCGCGGCCCCCGTCGTGATCAAGATAGCGGCCAATGCGGCCGACGCCGAACGGCAGCTGGATTTTCAGCAGCGCCTCTACGAGCACGGCGTCCCGCTCCTGCCGCAACTCGGTGACCCGGAGTGCGCACGTCACGGAGTTGGCGCCAGCCCAGTATGGGGCGGAGGTGACCTGGCCGGACTCGACGACGCGCACGCGGCCGGCGGTGCCCATCGCGCCGGGGAGGCTCTCGCCCGGCTGCACGGCCTGCACGTCCGTCCCGATGCCGCTCCCGGTGACTGGTTTGATGATCTGATCAGACAGCTGGCCGCGACCCGCGCCATGGTGACTGCGCTCGTCCCCGAACTGGAGGGGCACGCGCGGAAACTGGAGAGCGGCCTACCCGGCCTGCTGGGCCACCGCGAAGAGCGCACCAGCGTCCCCGTCCACGGCGACTTCTCGGCCGATCAGGTGCTCGTGGGCGGATCGGACGTCCGCATCATCGACTTCGACCGGGCCCACCCTGGCTCCGCCGAAGCCGATCTGGGATCGTTCGCTGCCGTGGAGGAAGCTACTCTGGCGGCGCCCGGTGCTGCAGCCGCGAGCACCCACGGCGCGGGCGGTGCGAAGACCGCCTGTCTGACCGAAGGCTATGTTCAAGCAGGCGGACGGTTCCGGCAAAAGGACCTCGATGCCTGGGCCGCCGTCCGGTTGTTCAAAGGCAGCGTGGATCCGTTCCGGGACCGGTCCCCCGAATGGGCCGCCGACATAGCCTGGCACCTCCGCCGGGCCCTGGAGTTGATCGCATGAGCTGGCACCCTGCTATACCGTCCCGCGTCACCGATGCCGGGGGCAGGGATTGGCTGGTCCGCCGTGCCTGGCCCGGACCCGAAGGCGGCGACTACGTCCTGGAAATCCGGTCCCCTGGGATTCCGGGTGTCCGCGCGGCCCATCTGCGGCACGGAATCTTTGAGCCGGTACCGGAGAAGGACCCACGGCTTCCCGCGCTCGCAAAGGAGGCCCCCAAGGGAGAAGTCGTGGCCCATCGCGCCCACAAACGCGCCGTAGTCCACGCCGGCAGCCGGTACATAAAAGTCTTCCGACCCGGCCCGGCAGAGACGGCAGCCAGGAACCATACCCTGGCCACCGCGCCCCTGACCTCAGGCTGCATCACAGCCCCTTTGCTACTGGAGAGCCGGCGCTCGGTGGTCGTCTTCAGCAGTATTCCGGGGCGCTCATATTATGAGCTCGGGCAGGACCATGCGACCGTTACGGACGCCTCCTTTGCACGGATGTGGCGCGAATGGTCACTGGCCTGGCTGCAAACAGTTGACGTCGCCAACAGTGCCGATTTCCGCAGCAGCGTAGCGGGACTGCCACTGCACCCACCCGCGGCCGAAGTGGCCAATCTCCGGCGCTGGATCGATCTCTGGCTCCTGCAAAGCGAAGGCGTCCCGGAAGCTGCAGCAGCCCGCACCGGCCTCGTTGCACAGGCCGAGAATGCCATCACCGGGCTCATGGCCACGCGCCCCGATCCGTTCCGCTGGGCGCATGGGGACCTGCATGACAAGCAACTGCTGGGGCGGGGAGGAAGCGGCACGCCCGGGTTGCTGGACTTTGACGAAGCCTGCCAGGCCGAGCCTGCACTGGACCTCGCCAATCTCGCCGTGAACCTTGAGCTGCGGTTGTGCCAGAAGCTTCTGACAACGCGGCGCTATGCCATTGCCCACGGCGAGATCATGGCCGTAGCCGAAGAACTGCACGTCGCGCCCGAACGGTTCGCCGCGTATTGTGCCTGCGCGCGCCTCCGCATGGCCTGCCTTTACTCCTTCCGCCCACCCTGGGGGGCACGTGCGACGCGCTACCTGGTGAAGCCCTTCCCCAGCCCGTCCCCGGATCGCGAACCCGTCCCGGTATTGAGCACAGATTGGAGCCTGACATGAGCAGTTCCTCTCGGCGGGCGCACGGCGCCGCGGATGTTCCGCCGTCGTCCGGCTTTTCCCTCTCCACCGGCGCCCCGGTGTTTACCAGCCTTTCCCTTACCGTCATCGGGACGGGATACCTCGGCGCAACCCACGCCGTGTGCATGGCACTGCTGGGCCACCGCGTGACGGGGATCGACGTCGACGAAGCCAAGGTACGAGCCCTGTCCGAGGGGCAGCTGCCGTTTTTCGAGCCGGGCCTCAAGAAGCTCCTGCGGAAGATGCTGGAAAGCGGCAGGCTGAGGTTCACCAGCGACTTCTCCGCGGCCAGGGATGCTGATGTCCATTTCCTGTGCGTCGGCACACCGCAGGAACCCGATTCCCCTGCCGCCGACCTCCGCTATGTGGACGCGGCACTCGAGCGCCTCGCCCCGGAGCTGGGACGGCATTGCCTCATCGCGGGAAAATCCACCGTTCCGATCGGCACGGCGGAGCGGCTCACGGCCAACATCCAGGCCAGCGCGCCGGCCGGCACGCTGGCGGAGCTGGCCTGGAACCCGGAATTCCTGCGCGAAGGCCACGCGGTGGAGGACACCCTGCACCCGGACCGGCTGGTCTTCGGAGTGCCCTCCGCATGGGCACGGGACCGGCTCGCCGAATGCTATGCCCCGATCATCACCGAGGGCACTCCGGTGGTGATTACAGACCTTGCCACCGCCGAACTGGTCAAGGCGGCAGCGAACTCCTTCCTTGCCACCAAGATCTCGTACATCAATGCGATGGCGGAAATCTGCGAGGCCACGGGCGCGGACGTCAGTCTCCTGGCGAAGGCGTTGTCCTACGACAACCGCATCGGCGGCCGCTTCCTCAAGCCGGGCCTGGGGTTCGGCGGGGGCTGCCTGCCGAAGGATATCCGGGCCTTCACGCACCGGGCCAGGGAACTCGGCGTAGGGCAGGCGGTCGGCTTCCTGCAGGAAGTGGACGCCATCAACCAACGGCGCCGCCAGCGGACCGTGGACCTCATCACCGAAATGGCGTGCGGCGACCTGGCGGGCGTGCGCGTGACCGTTTTGGGCGCCGCCTTCAAACCCGACTCTGACGATATCCGCGACGCCCCGGCCCTTGACGTTGCCCGCATGCTCCACCAGAGCGGCGCCAAGGTCACGGTCTTCGACCCCAAGGCGATGGAGAACGCCCGCCGGAGCTATCCGGACCTCGCTTACGCGAATTCGCTGGAGGAGGCCGTGACCGGGGCCGAAATCGTGGCAGTCCTGACCGAATGGGACATCTTCCGGCGCGCTGACCCGGCTGCGCTGGGCGAGCTAGTGCAGCTGCGCAACATCGTTGACGGCCGGCACGCGCTTGACGCCGTGGCATACCGCGCCGCTGGCTGGGACTATCGGGCACTCGGAGCACCCAACAGGCTACCCGCGCCGGGCCCGGGGTCCACGACGTTCGAAGCGGCGCATCTGCGTGTCTAGTACGGTCAAGGTCCCAGCGACCGGACCCGGTGTGCAAACGGAACAGCGGCCACCCAAACGCCTCAATGCGCCTGGGTGGCCGCTGTTGCCCTGCCTGGATTCACCGGCCCCTTCAGAGTGCCGGGTCGGGTGAGCCTGCGATCTTGTTGTGGTTTTGCATCAGGTGGAGCTGCAGCTTCGCTTCAGCTTCCCGCCGCCGCCGAGCCTGCTCGCGCATCTTCCGCGTCGCCTCGGAGCCTTCGGGATGGAATAGTCCGGCCGTTCTATTACGGGGAGCGCCACCGCCGGAGGGTGCCGCCGCCATAAGTTCTTCGCTCATGCCCGTATCGTCACACGCCCGCGCCCGGCCCGGAAGAGCCGTGTCCGTAGTGTGACCGGATCGGAATCAATAAGGGCCGGCGGCGCTTGGGAAGGCACCCCGGCTCACCGGGGCTCTGCCGTCGGCCCCACAACAATTCTAGAAGCGAATCGGCTGTTCAAACAGGGGTTCCGCAGTGCCGTCTCCGGCATCAGCCTGCCGGACGGTCCGCAACGGTTGACGCCGGCACCCGCCCCGTCCTACACTTTTCATACAGCAGAATATAACTTCCACAATACGAAATAGCCGAGGAAGCCAGCACTGCTCAGCAAAGACGCCACCACCGGACCCGCAAGGAACAAAGACAATGACGTACACCGTGAACTGCTCCATCCTGCTGACGGAACTGCCGCTCTTGGAGCGCCCCGCCGCAGCGAAGGCTGCCGGCTTCGACGCCGTCGAATTCTGGTGGCCCTTTGACACCTCTGTCCCCGCCGACGCCCAGGTCACCGAGTTCGAGAACGCCATCAACGACGCCGGCGTGCAGCTCACGGGCCTGAACTTCAACGCCGGCAACATGCCCGGCGGCGACCGCGGCCTCACCTCCTGGCCAGCACGATCCCGCGAGTTCCAGGACAACATCGACGTTGTAGCCGGCATCGGCAAGCGCCTCGGCTGCAAGGCCTTCAACGCCCTCTACGGCAACCGCATCGACGGCGAATCGCCCGAAAAGCAGGACGCCATCGGCGCCGAAAACCTCGCAACGGCGGCTGCCGGCGTCGCCCGCATCGGCGGCACCGTCCTCCTCGAACCGGTCAGCGGCGCCCCCAAGTACCCCCTCCTCGCCGCCGCAGACGCCCTTCGGGTGATCAGCCGGGTCCGGGAAGAATCCGGCGCCGAGAACATTAAGCTCCTCGCCGACTTCTACCACCTGGCCGTCAACGGGGACGACGTCGACGCCGTCATCGAAAAGCACGCCAAGGACTTCGGCCACATCCAGATCGCCGACAACCCCGGCCGCGGGGCTCCCGGAACCGGGCAGCTCCCCCTCGGCGAATGGATCGCCCGCAGCCGCGAACTCGGCTACGAGGGCTACATCGGTCTCGAATATAAGGAACCGGCGGAAACAGCCTTTAGCTGGGCCATCCGCCAGCACGCTTCCAACTAGGTCCCGACAGGCTCGGCCACCAGAACCACCACAGACTTCAGAAAGAGAACCATCATGAGCAACGTTGCAGTCATCGGACTCGGAATCATGGGCCTCCCCATGGCCATCAACCTCGTCAAGGCCGGCCACGCGGTCACCGGTTTCAACCGCAGCCAGAACAAGATCGACAAGCTCGTCTCCGAGGGCGGCAAGGGTGCCACGAGCATCGCGGACGCCGTCAAGGACGCCGACGTCGTCATCACCATGGTCCCGGACTCCCCCGATGTTGAGGGCGTCGTCAGCGGCAAGGACGGCATCTTCGCCAACGCGAAGAAGGGCACCCTGTGGATCGACGCTTCCAGCATCCGCCCGGACGTTGCCAAGCGCCTCTCCGAGGACGCGGTCGCAGCAGGCATCCGCCCGCTCGACGCCCCGGTCTCCGGCGGCGAGCAGGGCGCCATCGACGCCGCCCTGTCCATCATGGTGGGCGGCGACGCGGCCGACTTCGACGCAGCACAGGACGTCCTCAACGCCGTCGGCAAGACCATCGTCCACGTCGGCCCCGCCGGCTCCGGCCAGACCGTCAAGGCAGCCAACCAGCTGATCGTGGCCGTCAACATCGAAGTCCTCGGCGAGGCCATCGCCTTCCTTGAGGCCTACGGCGTGGACACCGATGCAGCACTCAAGGTCCTTGGCGGCGGCCTGGCCGGCTCCAAGGTCCTGGACCAGAAGGGCCAGAAGATGCTGGACCGCAACTTCGACCCCGGCTTCCGCCTTGCCCTCCACCACAAGGACCTCGGCATCGTCACCTCCGCCGCCCGCGAAGCCAACGTCGCCGTTCCCCTTGGCGCCGTCGTCGCACAGCTCGTTGCCGCCACCGTCAACCAGGGCGACGGCGGACTCGATCACTCAGGCCTCTTCAAGCAGGTCCTGCAGCTCAGCGGCCGGAAGTAACCCAGGCCGCCAGTAGGCCAGCCGCCCACAGGGCGGACTCAACAAGCAAAACCGGGCAACCGCCGTCGTGCATCAACGACGGCGGCTCCCTAAACACACCCAAAAATTCAGCCCACAGCGGGCAACCCACAGACTTTCAAGGAGCACACCATGACGAAGATGCGCACCGTAGACGCAGCCGTCGCCATCCTGGAAAAGGAGGGCGCCACCGAGGCGTTCGGCCTGCCAGGCGCGGCAATCAACCCGTTCTACTCGGCCATGAG
The DNA here is from genome assembly GCF_056406715.1 of Arthrobacter sp. P1_B11. Lineage (NCBI taxonomy): Bacteria > Bacillati > Actinomycetota > Actinomycetes > Micrococcales > Micrococcaceae > Arthrobacter > Arthrobacter sp. P1_B11. Next base: position 33,051 of record NZ_JBFTZQ010000029.1, on the reverse strand, counting down.
GGCCCACGGGGGCATCCGCCACACCCTGGCCCGCCACGTTGAAGGCGCCAGCCACATGGCTGACGGCTACAGCCGGGCCAAGGACGGCAACATCGGCATCTGCATCGGCACCTCCGGCCCCGCCGGCACCGACATGATCACCGGCCTGTACGCGGCCTGGGCCGACTCCATTCCGATGCTCTGCATCACCGGCCAGGCCCCCGTGGCCAAGCTGCACAAGGAAGACTTCCAGGCCGTGGACATCGAGTCGATCGCCAAGCCGGTCACGAAGATGGCCATGACCATCCTGGAGCCGGGCCAGGTTCCGGGCGCCTTCCAGAAGGCCTTCCAGCTGATGCGCTCCGGCCGACCCGGCCCCGTGCTGCTGGACTTGCCGATCGACGTGCAGATGACCGAGATCGAATTCGACATCGACACCTACGAGCCGCTGCCCGTCGAGAAGCCCAAGGCCAGCCGCAAGCAGCTGGAAAAGGCCCTGGACATGCTCACCGCGGCCCAGCACCCGCTGATCGTGGCCGGCGGCGGCATCATCAACGCCGGCGCCTCCGCCCAGCTGGTGGAACTGGCCGAACTGCTGAACGTTCCGGTCATCCCCACCCTGATGGGCTGGGGCACCATCCCGGACAACCACCCGCTGATGGCCGGCATGGTGGGCCTGCAGACCTCGCACCGCTATGGCAATGAAACCTACCTGCAGAGCGACTTCGTGATCGGGATCGGCAACCGCTGGGCCAACCGCCACACCGGCGGTCTGGACACCTACACCGAGGGCCGCAAGTTCGTGCACATCGACATCGAGCCCACCCAGATCGGCCGCGTGTTCTCCCCGGACTTCGGCATCGCGTCGGACGCCGGCGCGGCTCTGGACGGGCTGCTGGAACTGGCCCGCGAACGCCAGGCCGCCAAGACCCTGCCGGACTACTCCGGCTGGGTTGCCGAATGTGCCGAGCGCAAGGCCACCCTGCACCGCAAGACGCACTTCGAGAACATCCCCATCAAGCCGCAGCGCGTGTACGAGGAGATGAACCGCTCCTTCGGCCAGGACACCACCTACGTGTCCACCATCGGCCTGTCCCAGATCGCCGGCGCCCAAATGCTGCACGTCTTCGGCCCGCGCAAGTGGATCAACGCCGGCCAGGCCGGCCCGCTGGGCTGGACCGCACCGGCGGCCCTGGGCGTGGTGCGCGGCAAGCCGGACGAGACCGTGGTTGCGCTGTCCGGCGACTACGACTTCCAGTTCATGATCGAGGAACTGGCCGTGGGCGCGCAGTTCAACCTGCCGTACATCCACGTGGTGGTGAACAACTCCTACCTGGGCCTGATCCGGCAGTCGCAGCGCGGCTTCAAGATGGAACAGAACGTGTCCCTGGCCTTCGAGAACATCAACTCCACTGATTCCTCCGCTACCGCAGCGGGCTACGGCGTGGACCACATCAAGGTGGCCGAGGGCCTGGGCTGCAAGGCCATCCGGGTGGAAGACCCCAACGACCTGGGCTCCGCGTTCGACAAGGCCAAGGCCCTCATGGGCGAGTTCCAGGTTCCCGTGGTGGTTGAGGTCATCCTGGAGAAGATCACCAACATCTCCATGGGCACCGAGATCAACGCCATCAACGAGTTCGAGGAGCTGGCCGAGACGCGCGAGGACGCCCCCACCGCCATCCTGGCCCTGCAGCCCTAAGCCGCGGCGCTCAACACTAAAAGACAGGCACTGCAATGCGCATAGTGATCGCGCCGGACAAGTTCAAGGGCTCGCTCTCCGCCCCGGACGTCGCCCGGCACCTGGAAAGGGGGCTGCAGGCGGGCTTCCGCATCGCGGGGCAGGGTCCCCTTGAGGTACTCCGGATTCCCGTGGCCGACGGCGGCGAGGGCACCTTGGACGCCGCCGTCGGCTCCGGCTTCACCCGCCGCAGCGCCGTTGTCAGCGGCCCCACCGGGCAGCCGCTGACTGCCGAGTTTGCGGTCCGCGGACGGGAGGCCGTCATCGAGATGGCCGCGGCCTCCGGGCTCGCGGTCCTCCCCGATGGCGCTGGAGGAACCGGCGGCAAGGCCAATGGCGCTGGAGGGACCGGCGGCCAGCCGGATTCCGCCAGCGCCAAGGCCGCCACGAGCCTCGGCACCGGCGAACTCATCCGGTCCGCCCTGGACGCCGGCTGCCGGCAGATCATTTTGGGCGTCGGCGGCAGCGCCAACACCGACGGCGGAGCGGGGGTCCTGCAGGGCCTCGGCGCCATACTGTTCGACGCCGACGGCAACGAACTCCCGCTTGGCGGTGCCGCACTGGCGGACCTGGCGAGCATTGACTTCTCCGGCTTCGACGCACGCCTGGACGAGACCCGTTTCGTCCTGGCCAGCGATGTGGACAACCCCCTGCTGGGTGCGGAAGGTGCCGCTGCGATCTTCGGACCGCAGAAGGGCGCCACCCCTGCCGATGTGGCAACACTGGACAGCGCCCTGGCCAACTTCGTCCGCGTCCTCGCCCGGGAAATCGGCCCGCGCGCACTGAAAGCCGCGGACGCGCCGGGGGCCGGAGCGGCCGGCGGCGTTGGCTACGCGGCCATAGCGGCCCTGGCCGCGACGCGCAGGCCGGGCATCGACGTCGTGCTTGAATTCACTGAACTGGCCACCCGGCTGGCCGGCGCCGACCTGGTGATCACCGGCGAAGGCAGTCTGGACGAGCAAAGCCTGCTGGGCAAGACGCCCATGGGCGTGGCCCGCGCCGCCGCTGCCGCCGGCGTGCCGGTGGTCGCCGTCTGCGGCCGCACCACGCTGACCGCAGAACAGCAGCAGGAATCCGGCTTCCGGCAGGTCTACCCACTGACCGCGCTGGAGGCCAAGGTAGAAATATGTATAGCCCAAGCAGGACCCCTGCTTGAACAATTGGGACAGCGCATCGGCGCGGAGCTGGCGAACCCGGTCCCCGCCGCCACCGCCCCGGCGAACAGCGCCCGCACAAAGGAGCCCCTCAATGTCTGAAGAAAGCTTTGACCTCGTCATCCGGGGCCAGCGCGTCCTCACCACCGCCGGCATCGCCGCGCGTGAGGTGGGCGTGCGGGGCGGCAAGATCGTCGCCCTCGAACCGTTCGGCAACGGCCTGTCCGGCCGGGAGATCATTGAACTCGCCGACGACGAAATCCTCATTCCCGGCCTCGTGGACACCCACGTCCACGTCAACGAGCCCGGCCGCACCGAATGGGAGGGCTTCGCGTCCGCCACCCGCGCGGCCGCGGGAGGCGGCGTGACCACCATCATCGACATGCCGCTGAACAGCATCCCGCCCACCACCACGGTGGAGGGCCTCAAGCTCAAGCGCGAAGTGGCCGAGGACCAGGCGTTTGTCGACGTCGGGTTCTGGGGCGGCGCCGTGCCCGGCAACAAGGCGGACCTGCGCCCGCTCCATGACGAGGGCGTGTTCGGCTTCAAGTGCTTCCTGCTGCACTCCGGCGTGGACGAGTTCCCGCATCTGGAGGCGGATGAGATGGAGGAGGACATGGCCGAACTCAAGTCCTTCGATTCGCTCATGATCGTCCATGCCGAAGACTCGCACGCCATTGACCGCGCACCGCATCCGGGCGGCGACCACTACTCCACGTTCCTGGCGTCCCGCCCCCGCGGTGCCGAGAACAAGGCCATCGCCGAGGTCATCGAGCGGGCCCGCTGGACCGGCGCCCGCGCGCACATCCTGCACCTCTCCTCCTCGGACGCGCTGCCCATGATCGCAAGCGCAAAGCGCGACGGCGTCCACCTCACCGTGGAGACGTGCCCGCACTACCTCACGCTCATGGCCGAGGAGATCCCCGACGGCGCCACCGCCTACAAGTGCTGCCCGCCCATCCGCGAAGCCTCCAACCGCGAGCTGCTCTGGAAGGGCCTGCAGGACGGCACCATCGACTGCATCGTCTCTGACCACTCGCCTTCGACGCTTGACCTGAAGGACCTGGAAAACGGCGACTTCGCCGTGGCCTGGGGCGGCGTCTCCTCACTGCAGCTGGGGCTGTCCCTGATCTGGACCGAGGCGCGGCACCGCGGCATCCCCCTGGAGCAGGTGGTGTCCTGGATGGCCGAAAAGCCGGCAGCCCTGGCGCGGCTGTCCAACAAGGGCCAGCTCGCCCTCGGTTACGACGCCGACTTCTCCGTCTTCGCCCCCGACGAGGCGTTCGTGGTGGACGTCTCCAAGCTCAAGCACAAGAACCCCATCACCCCGTACGACGGCAAGGCCCTCTCCGGTGTTGTCCGCAAGACGTTCCTGCGTGGCAGCGTGGTGGACGGCCAGACGCCCAGCGGCAAACTGATCCGCCGCGGCGGCGTCTGAGGCGTTCCGTCATGGCCGTCCATGCCCATACGCCGCGCGGGAACCCGGCCGGCGGCAGCGTCGGCGGGCGCCCGCACCTCACTGCCGTCCCGGACCGGAGCTCAGGCGCGCCCGGGTTCAAGGCGCGGGGCTTGGCCGTCTGGGTAACCGCCGGGCCCGGGCAGGACATTGATGAGGCTGTTCTCACCCGCGCCGCCGAGCTGGTGCTCGCGCGTGCCCTGAAGATTGCTCCGGAGGCGGAAGTCCACTGGCCTGCCGCCGGAGCTGCAACGTCCGCCGCCGGTTCGTTCCCGTCCGGGAAGCCCCCAGGGGAGGGGGCACCCCGCGGGACGCCCGACGGCGGCACTCCCGCGCCGTTGTCGTCCTCCCCGGAGGACTCCCCGCAACTGGACGACGGCGGCGCACCCCACCTCCCGCCGTCGGGCGGCCCCGTCAGCAGGGTCGCCGTGGACCTCGCGAAAGGCGAGGTGCTGCTGGACGGCAGGCCGGTGCCGCTCACCGGCGTCGAGTTCAAGCTGCTGCGTTACCTCGTGGAAAACTGCTCGCGCGCCATCGGCCGCGAGGAGCTGCGGGTGTTCCTGGAATCGTTCGACAGCCCCGGGGCGGCCACCCGCTCCATCGACGTCTACGTGGGCCGGGTGCGGCGGAAACTGCGCGGCGGCCGGCACGCGATCGCCACGGTGCGGGGCGGCGGCTACCAGTTCATCCCCGGCCCGGGCGCCACCGTCCGCGGCCCGGCGGAATACAGTATCTAGCTAGGCTGTTATCCAATTCAGCCCTTGATTCTTCCACCAGCTTTTGTTTCGCAAGATCCATCCGAAGGAATGCCATGAGCCCCAAACTGACCACCAAGCTCCAGCCCGGAACCCAGGCCCCGGACTTCACCCTGCCGGACGCTGAAGGCAAGCAGACCTCGCTGGCCGATTACCGGGGCAAGAACGTCATCGTGTACTTCTACCCCGAGGCGGCCACCCCCGGCTGCACCACCGAGGCCTGCGACTTCCGCGACAACCTGGCCACCTTCCAGGGCTCCGGCTACGAGGTCCTGGGCGTCTCCCCCGACGCCCCGGACAAGCTGTCCCACTTCACCGGCGACTTCGCCCTGACCTTCCCGCTGCTGGCCGACGAGGACCACTCCGTCGCACTGGCCTACGGCGCCTGGGGCGAGAAGCTCGTGGACGGGGAGGTCCGCGAGGGCATCGTCCGCTCCACCGTGGTTCTTGATCCCGAGGGCAAGGTGCGCCTCGCCCAGTACCAGGTCAAGGCCCAGGGCCACGTCCAGGCGCTGAAGGAATCCCTGGGCGTCTAAACGCTCTCTCACCTCCCGCACGTTCCAGGCCGACGCTCTCTCACCTCCTGCAACAAAAACCGGAACGCTCTCTCATCTGGTGAGAGAGCGTTCCGGTTTAAGCGACGGGTGGTGACAGAGCGTTCCGGTTTAAGCGACTGGTGGTGAGAGAGCGTTCCGGTTTAAGCGACGGGTGGTGAGAGAGGGCTGCCTGGGCTCAGCCGTGTTACGGGCCGGCGGTCAGCTCCGGCTGCCGGACCTGCGCCGGGGTGAAGCGGGCGCCGGCGTCGGGAAAGCCCGGAACCGCAATGCGCGCGTGGCTATGGACTTCAGTCACGGTGTCCCGCGTGTGCTCGGCGATTTTGGCCATGGTGGTGACCCACATCCCGTCCATGGCTTTGACTCGGTTGATCAGCTGCTCCAAGGCCACCGCCTTTGAGGGCCGGCCGGAGATGAACGGATGGTTCGTCAGCACGAAACAGCTCCCGGCCGCATGGTGTGCCTCTGCCTCCAGCGTCCACATTTCGAGGACCTTGGCGGGGCTTTCAATGACTCCGCTGCCGGTCACCCCCGGATAGAAGGCGTACTGCTCCCAGTCGTCCAGTGCCCAGTCAACAGGTATTTCGACCAGATCCCTGGAGTCGCCGTCGGCGACGCTGAAGCGGTACGGTGCGTCGCCGTCGAGCAGGCTTGAGTCGTAGAGGAAGCCGCGGTCAGCCAGCAGAGCCGGCGAGTGCCAGTTCAGCTCCCACCAGGGAGCGCGGTAGCCGACCGGCCGCACGCCCGCAACGTTGGCCAGTGCTTCCAGCCCGCGGTCGATGTACCGCGCCTCGGTGTCGGCGTCGATGCCCTGCATGGGTTCGTGGAGGTAGCCGTGGTGGGCGATCTCATGTCCTGCATCCGCGATCCGGCGCACCACGTCGGGGTAGCTTTCCGCGGTAAAACCCGGGATGAAGAACGTGGCCTGGATGTCCTGCCGTTCGAGGATCTGCAACAGCCTGGGGACCGCAACCTTGGGCCCGTACGACTGGTGCGTCATGAGCGACATCCGGCGCGTGCTGGCGGGGTCATGGGCGATGGTGCACGATTCGGCGTCGACGTCGAACGTGAACGAGGCGGCTGCCCGGTACCCTTCGGGCCAGGTGATGGGATGGGCGGAGTCTGCGAAGGCAGGGAATTCCATGGTCCGTTCCTTTCTAGAGGGCGGCAGTGGTTGTTGACGGGAGGGCTACTGTCTCCGGGACGGCTGCCGGGACCGGCTGCGATCCGGCATCGGCCAGAAACCTGCGGTGGACCCGGGGGCCAAGAACCGCGTAGCACGCGGCGCTGCTGAGGCCACCCGCGAGCCAGGACAGGTCCCAGCCGCCCAAGGCCACGGCGATGGGGCCCTGCATCACCGGGATCAGCCCGTACATGAACAGCCAGGTGGCGAAGATGCCGACCAGGAGGGATACAACGCCGGCCCAGTTGATGCCGGGGAGCCGCCCGGTGCCCACACTGTCGAACAGCCGTCCGCCGTCGGCTGGCCAGCGCTTCTCGATCCAGAAATAATGCACAAGCATGACGCCGCCCCAGGCAGCCACCCAGGCCACGAGCCCRATCAGCCATGCATCCAGGACAGAGGCGAAGTCCTCCTGGAAGATGAAGAATACGACGGCGGCCAGCGAGAAGACGCCGACGAACAGGTTCAGCTTGCGGCGGCTGATGGTGATGTCGAGCGCCTGAGTGGCGACGGAGAAGGTGTAGATGTTCAGGATGTTGGTGGCGATGGGCCCGTGCAGGACCATCAGGAGCACCGGGAGCGCCATGACCCCGAAGTTCTGGACTATGAGCTTTCCGGGGTCGATCTCGCCGCTGTTGGTGGCGAGGCTGGCTCCCAGGATTCCGAGCCAGACGACGGGGATGAACTGGCCGAGGACCGACGCGAGGTAGACCTTGCGCTTTGGCACTTCGGTGCTGACGAACCGGGAGTAGTCGGCGGCGTACGTGAACCAGGTGATCCCCCAGCCAATGCCGATCGCCGTCATGACCGCGCTCATCGCGGCGATCCGCTCCGAGCCTTCGAGGATATTGCCGGCCGGTCCTGCGTAGGACCAGTTGATCTTCATCCCGAACCAGGCGACGGCGGACATCACCGCGAGGATGATGATGGTTGGCGGTACGGTCCATTTTTCAAACGCGGCAATGGCCTTGTAGCCGAACCAGGCGATGGCCACCTGCGCTGCCATGATGGTGGTGGCGACGCCGATCTTCCATCCGTAGTTGTGGGCTGTCGGGTCGACCCAGCCGAGCGTCCCGAAGAGGGCCATCACGAGGTCCAGGATGATCCAGGTGTTCACTGCGCACCAGCCGATCACCAGCAGCGCCTGGATGGAGGCGGGCAAGTAGTTTCCGCGCCGGCCGAACGCCGCGCGGGCCAGCACCATGCCGGTGGCGCCGGTCTTCTGGCCGAGCAGTACAAAGCAACCGAACAGCAGCATTCCGATGAGGTTGCCCAAGACAAGGACAGTGACGGTGTCGGCAAAGCCGAGCCCGAGGTGGATGCCGAGGGCGCCGAGGACCCAGTTGATGGGTGCCAGGTTGGCGCCGGCCCAGATCCAGAACTGTCCGGAGACTTTCCTGGTCCGCTGGGATTCCGGAATGGGCTGGAGCCAGGCTTCGACATCATTGTCGGCTGCCGGCACTGGGCCGTCCGCGGCTGCAGTGGAGTGGTTGTGCATGGGGGCCTCCGTAGGGGGAAGGGGGATACCGCCAGATTATGTGTCACAGGCCACAGTCAACAAGATACTATGTGTACAACACAACGCTCATCTACGTTACGGATCGTAATGCCTGTATTGCTAGCCGACGTGCTTAAGCACCCCACCCTCACGGCCGCTGATCCCGTGATCCGCGCCGGGGCAGGTGCAGCGTCGGGTACACAACTGCGCTGGGTCCATTCGAGTGAGGTACTGGACATTGCGCCGTTACTTAGCGGCGGTGAACTGCTTCTCACCGGGGGTGATGCCCTGGTCTCAGCCACGGACGGCCGGCGCGTGGAGTACGTCCGACAGCTGGCTGAACGCGGCGTCGGCGCCCTGGCCGTGGAGACAGGCCAGACCCTCGCGTCGCTTCCGTCCTCGATGATCCGGGCCGCCGAAGAAGCCGGGCTGCCCCTCATTGAATTCCGCAAAGTAGTGCCGTTCGTGGGCATCATGCAGGCCATCAACTCGATGCTGGTCAGCGAATCGGTGGCACACCTGCGCCGCGCGGACGAGGCCAGCCACGCCATGGCCGTGGAACTGGCCCACGGGAGCAGCCTGGACCGGATTCTCGCCGTGCTGGCCGGGATCATTGAAGCGACGCTGGAACTCTCGTCGGTGTCCGGTGTGACACTGGGAACCGCCGCCCCGGCAAGTGACGGTTCCGCCGGTTCCATTCCGGCGGACGGTTCCGGGCCCGACGAACGGCGCGAAAACGCGGTGGGGACCGGCACGGATGGAACGCCGATCAATATCGACGTCCCCGTCCGCGGCGTGCCCTCCGCCAGGCTGGCAATCAATGTCCCGGCCCATGGCGACGTCAATTTGGCACGCGTTGCCGGCGGGCGGTGCGTTGACATCCTTTCGCTGGCGCTGCTGCAACGGATGCCACCCGGCCTGAAAGAGGTCGCAGGGACCGCGCTGCTGCGCGCTGTCAGCTCCGGCAGTCAGCCCTGGCGGCTGCAACAGCTCTCTCCGACTGCCGGGATTCCGGCCTCGGCAACTGTGGTCGCCATCGTCGTCAGGACGTCCACGTCCCAACAGTTACGCGCCGCAATGGACAAGATCCTGAAGCGCTCAGCCCAGCAGAGCGCCAGCTATGTGGATAATTCAGAGCTTCTTGCCCTCGCAGCCCTTCCTATTGACGGCGCCTCCGCCGCACGGGCGGAACTCGTGGCGGCCTTGCAGGAACTCCCTGTGGAGGCCGGAACCATGACGGCGGTGGGCCCCCTGGCTGCCGGGATCATAAACGCACCGTGGTCGCTGTCGGAGGCGAAATGCGCCCTGGACCTGGTGGTGAACGCATCACTCCGAGCGGCGAGGCTGCCGTCGGAATCCGCAGGTGTGGTGGTCGACGTCGAAAACCTCGCCGTGGAGCGAATGGCTGTGCAGCACCTGGACCAGGGGGCACGGCAGGACTTTGTGCGCCAGCAACTTGGACCCGTACTGGAGCACGACGAGCGGCGGAACTCCCAGCTGCTGACAACCCTGGCCATCTGGCTCGACTCCGGCTGCAATACGGCGCAGGCCGCGAGGGAACTTCACGTGGAGCGGCAGTCGATGCATCACCGGCTGCAGCGGATTTTTGAATTGTGCGGCGGAGATCCGCGGGGAACCGGCCGGCTCGCAGCCCTGCATCTGGCCACCCGGCTGGCCGTCCTGTAGCCCCGGCGGGATGGACGCTCTCTCACCTTTCGCAACAAAAATAGGGACGCTCTCGCACTTCCCCCAAGGAAGTGAGAGCGCGTCCCGGCTCAAGCGACGGGAAGTGAGAGAGCGTCCCGGCTTAAGCGACAGGAAGTGAGAGAGCGTCCTGCTAGCGGAGCACCACTGTCCTGTTGCCCTGCAGGATCACGCGGCCCTCGCAGTGCCAGCGGACGGCGTTGCTGAGCGCCTTGCATTCGGTGTCGCGGCCGGCGGCAACCAGGTCCTCCGGGCCGTACGTGTGGTCAACCTCCACCACCTGCTGGGAGATGATGGGCCCCTCGTCGAGCTCGCCGTTGACGTAGTGTGCTGTAGCCCCCACCGTTTTCACCCCGCGGGCGTAGGCCTGGTGGTAAGGCTTGGCGCCCTTGAAGCTGGGCAGGAATGAGTGGTGGATGTTGATGGCACGCCCGTCCAGCTTGCGGGTGAGCGCGTCGCTGAGGACCTGCATGTAGCGCGCCAGCACCACCAGTTCCACATCGAACTCGTCCACAAGCTCCAGCAGCCGGGCCTCCGCAAAAGGCTTGGTGGCGGCGGTGACGGGCACGTGGAAGAACGGGATCCCGTGCCATTCCACGAGGGTCTGGTGGTCGGTGTGGTTCGAAACAACGGCCACCACCTCCACCGGAAGTTCGCCGATCCTGGCGCGGAACAGCAGGTCGTTGAGGCAGTGCCCGAACTTCGACACCATGATCAGCACGCGCCGCTTGGAGCCGTGCGGCTCCAGCCGCCAGCTCATCCCGAAGCGTTCCGCCACCGGGCCAAAAGCGGCCCGCAGGGTGTCCGCGGTGGACACATCGCCGTCGGACGCAAAGTGCACCCGCATGAAGAAGTGCCCTTCGGAGCGCTCGCCGAACTGCTGGTTGTCGATGATGTCGCAGCCGTGTTCCAACAGGAAGCCGGAGACGGCGTGCACAATGCCAGGCGACTCCCGGCAGTCCAGCGTGAGGACATGCTCCACGGTGGTCGCGGTCGGACCGGTAAAGGATTCAGTCTCGATGGCAGTCATGGCTCAGCACTCGATCACATTCACGGCGAGGCCCCCGCGGGAGGTCTCCTTGTATTTGGTTTTCATGTCCGCTCCTGTCTCACGCATGGTTTTGATGGCTTTATCCAGCGACACCTTGTGGCTGCCGTCGCCGTGCAGCGCCAGCCGCGCGGCGTTGATCGCCTTCACGCTGGCGATCGCATTCCGTTCGATGCAGGGGATCTGCACCAGGCCGCCCACTGGATCGCAGGTCAGGCCAAGGTTGTGTTCGATCCCCACCTCGGCGGCGTTTTCCACCTGTTCGGGGGTGCCGCCGAGGACCTCGCACAGCCCGGCGGCCGCCATGGAGCAGGCCGAGCCCACTTCGCCCTGGCAGCCCACTTCAGCGCCGGAGATGGAGGCGTTGATCTTGAAAAGAATCCCGACGGCGGCCGCCGCCAGCAGGAAGCGGACCACACCGTCGTCGTCGGCTCCCGGAACAAACTTGACGTAGTAGTGCAGCACCGCCGGCACGATCCCGGCCGCGCCGTTGGTGGGGGCGGTGACGATCCGCCCGCCGGCGGCGTTTTCCTCGTTGACGGCGAGGGCGAAGAGGTTTACCCATTCCATGGCCCGGAGCGGATCGGTGACGCCGGTGTCCGCGGTCAGGGTGTTGAATAACGACGGCGCCCGGCGCCTTACGTTCAGACCGCCGGGAAGGATTCCTTCCGCGGTGCAGCCGTTGTCGACGCATTCGCGCATGACGGCCCAGAGTGCCAGCAGCTTCTCCCGGAGCTCCGCTTCGCTGCGCCACACGAGTTCGTTGGCGAGCATGACGTCGGAGATGGACATGCTTTCGCGGCGGCAGATCTCCAGGAGTTCGTCGGCCGTGGTGAAGGGGAAGGGGAGGACGGTGTCGTCGGCCACCACGTTGTCGCCGGGACCAACGGCGCCGTCAACCACGAAGCCGCCGCCGATGGAATAGAAGCTCCGTTCGCTCAGCACGGCGCCGGCATGGTCCAGCGCCCGGAAGGTCATGCCGTTGGGGTGCGCGGGCAGGGACTTGCGGCGGTGCAGCACCACGTCCTCGTCCCAGTTGAAGTCCACCCTGTGGTCCCCGCCGATCCGGAGTTCGGCGTCGAGGGCGGCCGCGGCCACCTGGTCGTCGGCCGTGGAGGTGTTCACCGTTTCCGGGTCCAGGCCCTGGAGGCCCAGCACCACGGCCTTGTCGGAGCCGTGGCCCCGGCCGGTGGCGCCGAGCGATCCGAACAGTTCGGCCTGGACCCTTGTGGTGGAGCTCAGGTGGCCATCACCTTTGAGTCCTTCGGCGAACAGCTTCGCCGCCCGCATCGGGCCGACCGTGTGCGACGACGACGGCCCGATGCCAACAGAGAACAGGTCCAGGGCGCTGAGCGCCATCAGGGCACCTCGGGGGAAGCGAACTCCCTCATGGCATCCAGGAGCCAGCGGCCCAGGAAGTCCGCGAACGAAGCCCGCGGGAACAGCCGGAAGCTGTCGTCCCCGGTCTTCAGGAGGGTGACCGGAATGTTCCCCACCTCCGTGGTCAGGGCCGTTCCCGGCGTGAAGCTCCGCGGGTGCAGGTCCAGGGCGCAGCCTTTCTCCAGCACGGCGCGGGCCCGGGGGCCGGAGAGCTCGAACGTGGTGCGGTTGGCGGACAAGTCCACCACCTGTCCCGGGGCATCGCCCAGGGCTGCGGTGAGCGAGCCGATCAGGTCCCCGCCCAGGGAGTCGTGGGCCTCTTCGGGGGCCACCACAAGGAATTCGGACGGGCCGAGCCACAGGACGCTGACGCCGTCCCTGCCGGTGACCTCGCCGCAGCGTGCCGGCAGGCCGCCGGCGACGGACGCGATCCTGGCGCCTTCCTCGGAGCTGGGGGCGACGCGGACGCCGGCCATGGTCTGGAACGGGCCCTCCTTGAGGACGACTGCCCCTGGCACGGAGCCGGCTTCGAGTGCCTGGGCCAGGTGGGAGGCCGGGCTGCGGCGGATTTCCCGGAGTCCATTGATGCCTGTGAGTGCTGCGGTGTTAGCCATCTTTACGGGTCCCTTCGGGGTCAAAAAGTACGGTTTCGGCGACGACGACATCAACCAGCTGGTCGCCGGCGGCGGCCACGAGGGTCTCGCCGATGCGGTTGCGGCCGTTCTTGATCAGTGCCAGTGCGAACGACCTGCCGAGCGCGGCGCTGTGGTAGCTCGAGGTCACGAAGCCCTGCATGGGCACGGGCCCGTAGGCGGGGTTCGTGGTGATGCCCTTCTCCACCAGCTGGGTGCCCTCCGGCAGCCGGAGTGACCCGTCCACGGGAAGGACGCTGACCAGGTGCTTGCGGTCCTCACGCTGTGCGTCAGCCCGGGCGTAGGAGCGTTTGCCGATGAAGTCCTTGGCCTTGGAGACCACCCATTCCATCCCGGCGTCCTGCGGGGTGACCGTGCCGTCGGTGTCCTGCCCGACGATCGGGTAACCCTTCTCGGCCCGGAGCACGTGCATCGTTTCGGTGCCGTACGGGGTGATGTCGAATTCGGCGCCTGCGGCGGCCACGGCTTCCCAGGTGTTCAGCCCGTACCAGGACGGCACATTGATTTCATAGGCCAGTTCACCGGAGAACGAGATCCGGCAGATCCGCGCCCTGACACCGGAGGCGAGGGTGGTTTCGCGAAAGGTCATGAACGGGAAGGCTTCAGCCTCGAGCCCGCCGCCCGCGGCGAGTTCGGGGGCCACCTTCGCGATCACCGCCCGGGACTTGGGCCCGACGACGGCGATGGTGGACCACTGTTCGGTCACCGAGGTGCAGTGCACGTCCAGTTCGGGCCATTCGGTCTGCAGCCACTCCTCCAGCCAGTCCAGCACCTTCGCGGCGCCGCCGGTGGTGGTGGTCATGAAGAACCGGTCCTCGTCGAGGCGGAGGGTCACGCCGTCGTCGAAAATCATGCCGTCCGCCATGCACATGACGCCGTAGCGGGCGGAGCCGGGTGCGAGCTTCTTGAACGCGTTGGTGTAGATCCGGTTGAGGAATTCACCGGCGTCCTTGCCCCGGATTTCGATCTTGCCGAGGGTGGTGGCGTCCATGAAACCCACGGATTCGCGGACGGCGGCGCATTCGCGCAGCACGGCGGTGTCCATGTCCTCGCCGGACTGCGGGTAGTACCAGGGCCGCTTCCACTGCCCTACGTCCTCGAACAATGCTCCCTGTGCCACGTGCCACGGGTGGATCGACGTGACGCGGGCGGGGTCAAACAGTTCGCCGCGCTGGCGTCCGGCCAGTGCCGCGAAGGCCACGGGGGTGAACGGCGCCCGGTAGGTGGTGGTTCCGATGTCGCCGATGCCCCGGGACGCTTCGCCGGCCTGCCGGAGGGCGGCGGCGATGACGCCGATCGCGTTGACGCCGGAGGTCTTGCCCTGGTCGTTGGCGGTGCTGATGGAGGTGTAGCGCTTGATGTGCTCCACGGAGCGCATGCCGGCCCCGGTGGAGCGGAGAACGTCGGCCACGGACTGGTCGCGCTGAAAGTCGACGAAGTGGTGGTGCCAGTCATCCGGCGTGCCGGTCTGCCCGGGGACCAGCCACAGCTGGCGGGTGGGGCCGGACGCTTTCGGCTCACTGATAACGGAAGGCTCGACGGCGGAACCAAAGCCGGCGGCGATCGCCGCCGACGCTCCGGCCGAGATGCCCTCGGCGAGGCAGTCCTCGAGTTCGAAGCTGCCGCGGCCTGAGCCGACAATCTGCTGGTTCGGGACCATGCTGCTCGGCACGAAGGCCGCCAGGTCCTCGTCCCAGCGCAGCTTGCCCTGCCGCTGCGAGTGGAGGTGAACCAGCGGGCTCCAGCCGCCGGAGACTGCCAGCAGGTCGCAGGCGACCTCCTCGATGCCGGAGGTGAGTTCGCCGTCGTCGTTGATGCTGCGGACGGTGACCCCCGTCAGCCGGCCGTCGCCGTCCTCTGCGGCGGCGGTGTCGGCCACAGCGCTGCCGATCAGCACACGGGTGCCGGCTTCGACGGCGGCGGCGGCCACCGGGGTGAGGCGGGGACGGGCGTCGACGACGGCGGCCACCTTGACGCCGGCGGCCCGCAGGTCCGCGGCCAGGGAGTAGGCGCTGTCGTTGGTAGTACTGATGACCGCGCGCTGCCCGGCGGCGACGGCGTAGCGGTTGAGGTAGCTGCGCACGGCCGAGGAGAGCATGATGCCGGGGCGGTCGTTGTTCTCGAACACCAGCGGCCGTTCGTGGGCGCCGGGAGCAAGGACGACCTGATTAGCACGGATGTGCCAAATACGCTGCCGGGAGACACCGGGGGCGGCCGGGCTGGACAGGTGGTCGGTGCGGTTCTGGACGGCGATGACGTAGTTGGCGTCGTAGGCGCCGAAGGCCGTGGTGCGGTTCAGGACGGTGCATTCGGCTCCGGAGACGAGCTCGGCTTCGACGTCCGCCACCCATTCGAGGGCGGGCTTGCCCTCGATGGTCTCGGCCAGGCCGGGGGCCGTGGATCCGGAGAGAAGCGTGCCGCCCAGTTCGGGCTGGTCGTCCAGCAGCATCACGCGGGCGCCGGTGCGCACGGCTTCGCGGGCCGCGGCCAGGCCGGCGGGGCCGCCGCCGATCACCAGGATGTCCGTGTGGACGTATTTCTTGTCGTACTCGGCGCGGTCGTCCTCCGGGTCCAGCCGGCCCAGACCGTTCAGCAGGCCTGCCTTCAGGCCGTCCACCAGGGTGACGGTGGTGGCGGGGAGCATGGATTCGGCCACGTGGCCGGGGAAGCGCGGTTCGATCCGGACCAGGGCGTTGGGTTCCTCCACGCCGGCTGCCAGGATGCCGCGGGGCCGGTCCTCGTAGAGCGAGTTGCCGACCGTGATCCGGCCGTTCGCGAGCAAGGCCGAGGCGAGCGTGTCGCCGGGGTGGCCGGTGAATTCCTCGCCGTCCACTGTGAAACGCCAGGAGATGCTGCGGTCGATGCGTCCGCCGGCGGCGAGGCGGGCGTTCTGGGAAGTCACTTGGTTGCTCCTTCCGGGGCGGTGGTGCTGGGGGCTGGATCGGCCGGGGCGATGCTGGTTGCAGAGGTGCTGGGTGCGGCGTTCCCGATGGTGGTGCTGTCCGCGGCGACGCTGGCGGTGCCGACTTCAGCAGCGGCGGGAACCGCCGTCGCCGGCCGTGGCGTGCCCATCGGGTAGACGGCGTGGATGTCGTAGGTGACGGTGTCGCGGAGCATGTTGAACCACTGGCGGCAGCCAGTGCTGTGAAGCCAGCGCTCGGCGAAGGTGCCCTTGGTGTTGTCGCGGTAGAACAGGTATTCGGCCCATTCGCGGTCGTTCAGCTCGTTCGGGTTTTCCGGGTAGGGCACGTGGGCCTGGCCGCCGTAGTGGAACTCGGTCTCGTCGCGCGAGCCGCAGTTGGGGCATGAGATAAGCAGCATGTGCGTCTTCTTTCTAGTGGACGGCGGCTAGTGGGCGACGGCGGCTGCGCCGTGTTCGTCGATCAGGGCTCCGGTTTCAAAGCGTTCCAGCGCAAACGGCCTGTTCAGCTTGTGCGGTGCGCCCGTGGCGATGGTGTGTGCGAACGTGAGTCCGGCAGCGGGCGTTCCCTTGAACCCGCCGGTTCCCCAGCCGCAGTTGACGAACATGTTCTCCACCGGTGTGGTGCCCACGATCGGCGAGGCGTCCAGCGTGGTGTCCACAATCCCGCCCCAGGTCCGGAGCACATGCGCCCGGGCAAAGATGGGGAACAGTTCGACGGCGGCGGCCATCTGGTGCTCGATCACGTGGAAGGATCCGCGCTGGCCGTAGCCGTTGTAGGAGTCGACGCCGGCGCCCATCACCAGTTCACCCTTGTGGGCCTGGGAGACGTAGACGTGCACGTGGTTGGACATGACCACCGTGGGGTGAACCGGTTCGTGCAGTTCGGACACCAGCGCCTGCAGCGGGTGCGACTGGATGGGGAGCCGGAAACCGGCCATTTCCGCCAGGACCGAGCTGTGTCCGGCCGCGCACAGGCCCACCTTTTCGGTGTTGATGGTGCCGCGGTTGGTCTTGACGCCCACTACACGGTTGCCGTCCTTGAGGAAGCCGGTGACCTCACAGTTCTGGATGATGTCCACGCCCAGTTCGTCGCATTTGCGGGCGAAGGCCCAGGCCACGTGGTCGTGCTTGGCGATGCCCGCGCGCGGCTGGTAGGTGGCGCCCATGACGGGGTAGCGGATGTTGTCGCTGATGTTCAGGATGGGGCACAGTTCCTTGACCTGGTCCGGCTCCAGCCATTCGGCGTCCACGCCGTTGAGCTTGTTCGCGCCCACGCGCCGGATGCTCTCGCGGACGTCACCCAACGTGTGGGCGAGGTTCATGACCCCGCGCTGGCTGAACAGGAAGTCGTATTCGAGCTCCTCCGGCAGGATTTCCCAGAGCTTCAGGGCGTGCTCGTAGATGGCCGCGCTCTCGTCCCAGAGGTAGTTGGAACGGATGATGGTGGTGTTCCGGGCCATGTTGCCGCCGGCGAGCCAGCCCTTTTCCAGGACGGCGATGTTGGTCATGCCGTGGTTCTTGGCCAGGAAGTATGCGGTGGCCAGCCCGTGCCCGCCGCCGCCCACGATCACTGCGTCGTAGGAGGACTTGGGCTCCGGGTTGCGCCAGAGGAAGTCCGGGTGTTCCGGAAGCTGCTGCGTGCTCACTGGGCTGCTCCAATCATGTCTGCCTCGAAGTCGGCAATCTCGGTGCCGTCGTTCAGATGCGGGTAGAGGGGAAACTGGTCGGCGAGCGCCGTGACCCGGGCGCCGAGTTCGACGGCGGTGTCCTCGCTGAGCGGTCCGCCGGCGGTTTCGCCGCCGGTCGCCGCGGCGATGAGCGCCGTGGCGATGATGTCCGCCACTTCGGTGAATTCCGCTGCGCCGAAGCCCCGGGTGGCCAGTGCAGGCGTTCCGATCCGGAGACCGGAGGAGACCATCGGCGGGCGGGGGTCGAACGGGACGGCGTTGCGGTTGACAGTGATGCCGATCCGGTGCAGGGCGTCTTCGGCCTGCTGGCCGTCCAGTTCCGAGTTGCGCAGGTCCACGAGGACCAAGTGGACATCGGTGCCGCCGTTGACCACCGAGATGCCGGCGGCGGCGACGTCCTCCTGGAGGAGCCGGGCTGCCAGCAGCTTGGCTCCCTCGAGGACGCGTTCCTGGCGTTCCTTGAATTCGGGGGTTGCGGCCAGCTTGAAGGCCACTGCCTTGGCGGCGATGACGTGCTCCAGCGGGCCGCCCTGCTGGCCGGGGAACACGGCGCTGTTGATCTTGCGGGCGTACTCCTCCTTGGCGAGGATGACTCCGCCGCGCGGGCCGCCCAGGGTCTTGTGCGTAGTGGTGGTGACGACGTCGGCGTACGGCACCGGGTTCGGGTGCAGCCCTGCCGCCACGAGGCCGGCGAAGTGCGCCATGTCCACCATCAGGTACGCGTCCACCAGGTCAGCGATCCGGCGGAACTCGGCGAAGTCGAGCTGGCGGGAGTAGGCCGACCAACCTGCGACGATGAGCCGCGGGCGGTGCTGCAGGGCCAGGGCTTCGACTTCGGCCATGTCCACGCGGAAGTCGGATTCGCGCACGTGGTAGGGGACCACGTTATAGAGCTTGCCGGAGAAGTTGATGCGCATGCCGTGGGTGAGGTGGCCGCCGTGTGCAAGATCCAGACCCATGATGGTGTCGCCCGGGTTCAGCAGGGCGAACATTGCCGCGGCATTGGCCTGGGCGCCCGAGTGCGGCTGGACGTTGGCGAACTCGGCACCGAACAGGGCCTTGACCCGGTCAATGGCGAGCTGCTCGATCACGTCAACGTGCTCGCAGCCGCCGTAGTAGCGCTTCCCGGGGTAGCCCTCGGCGTACTTGTTGGTCAGGACCGAGCCCTGCGCCTCCATGACGGCCGCCGGAGCAAAGTTCTCCGAGGCGATCATCTCGAGGGTGGACTGCTGGCGGACCAGCTCGCGGGCAACGGCCTGCTCGACCTCTGGATCGACTGCGGAAAGTCGCTCATTCAACTGCTCAACCACGGATGCTCCTTTGAAATACCATTTCGTCTATAACTGATATATCAGTGTGATGACAATGGTATGATTGAGATCACAAGAGAGTCAATAGCCGGAAGCAAAGTGGCACTGAGCTTCCATTTGAATCTCGGGCCGCAGTAGGTAAGAGGACCCCAGCACCGAGGAACGGAGCCGCGCCGTGAATGCACTTCCCGCTTTGCCGTCCGCCGAGGACGAAGTACTGTCCCAGGCCGAGGCAGCGTACCGGCAGTTGCGCGACAAGCTGATCATGCTTGAAATCCGGCCCGGCGAACCCATCAACGACGGGCAGTTGGCCGCGGAGCTCGGCTTCGGCCGCACGCCCGTGCGCGAGGCGATCAAGCGGCTGGAGGTGGACCACCTTGTGGTGTCCTATCCGCGGCGGGGAACATTTGCCACCACTGTGGACTTCACGGAGTTGGCCGACGTCTCGGAAATTCGGGAACTGCTGGAGCCGCTGGCGGCCCGCCGCGCCGCGAAGAGGGCAAACGCCGCGATGCGCCGCGAATTACTGCGCGTGGCCACAACAATCGCGGAACTGGATCCGAGCCCTGCAGAATCCCGTGAGCTTATGAAGTACGACCTCACGGTGCACCGCCTGATCTACAAGGCGGCCGCGAACCCGCACCTCGAAGACACCCTGATCCGCTACGACAACCTGGCAACCCGCATCTGGTGCCTGGTCCTGGACAAGGTCCCCTCAGTGAGCGGCCACATCACCGAGCACGTGGAGCTCCTCAATGCGGTGGCCGAAGGGGACGCGGACAAGGCCGGTGAACTCGCTTTGCACCACGTCACGAGCTTCGAGGAGACCATCCGCAAGGTCCTCTAGGCAGCATCACCCCGCCAGACGCTCTCTCACTTACCGCCATAAAAACCGAAACGCTCTCTCACGAGTGAGAGAGCGTTTCAGCTGACGCGGCAGGAAGTGAGAGAGCGTCCGGCAAACAGTGCCAGGGCTCCGGCCGCAACGCCGAGCGTGATTCTTTTGGTTCGTGACATGTGGTGTCTCCTCGATCCGCCGCGCGAAACGGCTTGTGGCTAAGGGCGGCGTCAGGTTCAGCCCCCTCATACAAAGATGC
This sequence comes from Arthrobacter sp. P1_B11, assembly GCF_056406715.1. Lineage (NCBI taxonomy): Bacteria > Bacillati > Actinomycetota > Actinomycetes > Micrococcales > Micrococcaceae > Arthrobacter > Arthrobacter sp. P1_B11. Next base: position 12,931 of record NZ_JBFTZQ010000029.1, on the reverse strand, counting down.
GGCAGCGGGATATGGCACCGCTGTTCGGAAACTGTCAGGAAGCTGTGAGTGCAACCGACGATGCGCAGGGGGTCGGCGGCCACGTAACTGTCGCCGTCGGCATCCATGTCCCTCAGCGTCGGAACTGAACAACAGCGGAGGCTTTCCCCAACCTCGCCGGTCGCCTTCATGCAGTCCGTCCGCGCACCTGGAGGAGTCCATGCAGCTGATCAGGATTCCGGGACCTAGCTCTCACCGGATCACTTCCGGCGTTTCGGCCATTTCACGTTCATCAGCAGCAATCCCAGCAACAGCGAGTCCACGGTCATGATTGCCGCTGCGAGGTACGCCCAGCCGATCATCATGAGTTGCTCACCGCCAGCCGAAGGCCTGAAGTGCAGGGTTGGATCAGACTGCGCATGACAATCTCCTGACTTGGATCCCCCAGCCATTCGATAGTTCATACAGTGTGCCACGGCGCCGCCCGGGAAGGAACGGCACCCGGAGGCCGGCAGTCGGCACCAGAACCTCGGCCAACACCAGAACGGCGGCCGGCACCGAAGAGATGCGGACCGCCGTCGGGGTTTCCCGGAAGCTCCTGCTAGATGATCGCTGCGCGCAGTTCCTTCGCGGCCAGCTCGGGGTCCGCGGCGCTGTAGATGGCACCGCCGGCGACGGCCACGTCGGCGCCCGCCCGCTGGACGGCCTCGATGGTGGAGAGGTTCACTCCGCCGGCCACGGAGAACGGCACGCGTGCTTCCTCCCCGGCGCTCAGCAGCACGTTCAGGTTGTAGCCGGGCTTGGCCTGCTCATCCAGGCCGGCGTGCATCTCTACGAATTTCGCACCCAGCGCGCGGACTTCCTTGGCACGGGTGACCTTGTCCGCCACGCCGATCAGGTCGACGACGACGCCCTTGTTGTGGGCCTTGGCTGCCTTGACGGCACCGGCAATGGTGGAGTCGTCGGCGGCGCCGAGCACGGTGATCAGGTCAGCGCCGGCCTTGAAGGCGATGTCGGCTTCGAGTTCTCCGGCGTCCATGGTCTTCAGGTCCGCGAAGACGATCTTGTCCGGGTGGGCGTTCTTGATGGCGGTAACGGCGGAAAGCCCTTCGCTCTTCACCAAGGGCGTGCCGAGTTCGATGATGTCCACGTGTTCGGCAACCTTGCCGGCCAGTTCGAGGGCGGCTTCGGTGGTGAGGAGGTCGATGGCGACTTGCAGTTTCATGTGTTCTTCCTTGGTTTGTTGAGTGGTTCAGGTGGTTTGTTGGCGTTTCGGGGGTTACTCGAGGTTTGCGTGGCGCAGCCAGAGGTCTTCCGGAGCAGCGGCGTCTTCATCCCAAAGACTCTGGAACACCGCTTCCGTCGTGGTGAACAGCACCTGCTCGAACAGGCTGCCGGAGTACTGGCGCGAGACTGCTGATCCGTGGTCCGTCTTCTGCACCCCCGGGATTACGACGACGGCGGAGGCCGCCTCCGCGAGTGGGGAACCCGGGTTCGTGGTGTAGACAGCCACCCGCGCGCCCTGGGCGGCAGCGGTCTGTGCTGCCTTGACGACGCTCGATGTGGTGCCGGAACCGGAGGCGGCGAGCAGCACGTCTCCGGAGCGGACGGCGGGTGCTGTGGTCTCGCCCACCACGTGCACTGTCAGTCCCAGGTGCATGAGCCGCATGGCCGCCATCTTCAGGACGAGGCCGCTTCGCCCGGCGCCGGTGACGAAGATCCGCTGGCCGCGCCGGATCTCAGATGCCAGGGCGGCAACCTGCTCCGGATCCACGCGGGCAGCTGTCCGCTGGATCTCGTCCAGGACCAGGAGCTGGTTCCTGGTGACCGATGCTGCCGGAACTGCGGTGGACGTTCCTGCCAGCGTGGCGGGATCGGTGCCCGTCATGACACTCATGGGTTATCTCCTTCGGGACGTTCTTGCCCTTCCATCTTCGATTGCTAAACGGGCGGGCACTACGGCATGATCGGACGGTCTTTCCCACCCAAAGGGATAGGCGGCGCCGCGGATTTCTATACAATGGACGGGTGCCAGTCACTACCGAAGCCGCCACCCCTCCCCCAACGCCTGAGACGTCCGAAGGCGTGAAACCCCTGCTTGAGGCGATCGCGTCCCTGTCCTCGGCGCCGCTGGCCCAGATCGCGCAGAAACTCCACCGGGCCACCCTCCCGTACCTGCGGAGCAGTGCCCTCGTGATCTTTACGGAAGACTGCACAGGCCGGCCACAGAAAAAGTCCGGTGACGAGTCCGTCATCAGCCAGGTCTCCATCGCCGAACTGGATGCCGTCAGAGCGTCGCTGGACGGGGGCGAAACTTGGCAGGGCCGGGCACCGATCGGGGGCCGGGAACGTCCCATCCTTGCCCTGCCGTCGCCCACAAACGCGTTGCTGGTTCTGACCGATCCCCAGTCCGCCACAGGAGAAAGCGGTGCGGGGCTTCCCGGGCAGGAGCTTACGGTGCCGTGGCTGGTCCGTTACCTGTGGGATCTCGCGGCCGAGCGTATCCGCGAAAAGGTGGCGGATGCACCGCCGTCGTACCTTATCGAGTCCCGTGCGGCGTCCGCCGAACGGGTCAGGGTGACGGCGGAACTGGTTGACCGGCACTCAACCACGCTGGAGACATTGCTTGCCGCCCTGCGCTCCCCCGCCCTCGCGGACGGTGCAGCCCGGAAGTCCGCCACAGATGTCGCCGCCAAGGCCCTGGTGGAACTGCGGACGCTCAATGACCGCACCACGGAACAGGTCGAAGAACCTGTTGCCACGGCCTTCCAGCGCCTCCGCGAAGATCTCCGCCCGCTGATGCATTTCAGCGGCATCGACGTCCAGTTCATCGAGCCCCCAGTCAACGGCCGCGCCCTTCCCGGGGAAGTGGCGCATGCCGCCCGGGCCATCGTCCGTGGCCTCGTGCTCGCCATGGTTGAACAGCCGGATGTGCGCCGCATCCGTACCCAGTGGGATTGCGACGGCGAGAACCTGCTCATCAACGTCCGCGATGACGGCCTGGGCAGCCTCTCCGCAGAGGCTCCCAGCATCGCCCGCCTGACGCAACGGGTGGAGGTCCTGGACGGCCAGATGACGATCGACCTGATGCAGGGCTGGGGTGCCGACGTCGCTGTCACCCTTCCGCTGGACCCGCCCGGCCGCAAACTGCCCGACGTCGCCGCCTGGAACCTGGGTGACCGGGAGCTGGAGGTCCTGCAGCTGCTGGCCGCCGGGCAACGGAACCGGGCGATCGCGGCCAAGCTGCACGTCAGCGAAAACACCGTGAAGTTCCACCTCCGCAACATCTACCGCAAGCTCGGCGCCACTTCGCGCACTGAAGCGATCGCCTTGGCGCACAGCAACGGCCTGCGCTAAGTCGTCTTTCCGCGCTTGCCTCCACCCGAGAGCGGTGGCAAGGTGGCCGCATGGCGATCGAGGTCCGTCCGGCGACGCAGTTCGAGGACGTGAAAGCGGTGGTGGGGCCCAAGCGGCCCGACGCAACCGTGTGCTGGTGCCTGAGCTACCGCATTCCGTCAAAGCAAAACGTTGAGCTGCGGGGCACTGCCCGCGGGGAGCTCGTGCAGGAACTGGTGGCGCAGGACCCGCCGCCCGGGGTGCTGGCGTACGACGGCGGGGAGGCAGTTGGATGGGCCGGTGTCCATCCGCGCGCCGACACCAGCTTCGCACGCAACCGCCGGATCCCTCACGTGGACGACCTCGACGTGTGGGCCGTGTGGTGTATCCGGGTGCGCCCGGGGTACCGCGGGTGGGGAATTTCCCATGTGCTGCTGCAGGGTGCCGTCGAATTCGCACGCTCGTTCGGCGCGCCCGCCATCGAGGGCTATCCGGTGGACAACCAGGGCAGGAAGGTGGACCTCACCATGGCCTATGTCGGTACACGCAAACTCTTCGAGGATGCAGGTTTCACCAAGGCCGCCGACACCGGCTCCGTCCTCAATGGCTTCCCGCGGGTGCTTATGCGCCTTGACCTGCGCTGAGCGTTAACCGCCTCAACGCAATGTCGGCTTCGTCACACTTCCCGGCATAGGATCAAAACGGGGGATTGGCCGAGAGGCCTGTCCCCGCGGTCTCCCTGGAAAGCAGACCGCCGACACTACTTTGAGAGTATGGATCATGGCTTCGAACAATGACCCTGAATCCGATGCCGACAGCGAGGGCGAGGGCGGCCAGCATGGCGGTGTCCAGTCTGTAGACAGGGCCCTCGTTGTCCTGGAGATCCTGGCCCGCGAAGGCCATGCTGGCGTGAGTGAGATCGCCGAGGAAATGGGCATTCACAAGTCCACTGCCTCCAGGCTGCTCGGCTCCCTGGTGGGCAGGGAGATGGTCCACCAGAACAGCGAACGGGGCAAGTATCAGCTGGGCTTTGGCATCCTGCGCCTGGCCAGTTCCATTCCCGGCCGGCTGAGCCTGGTCCGCGAGGCACGCCCTGTGCTCGAAAGCCTGGCCGAGGAGTTCAAGGAGACGGTGAACCTTGCCGTGCTCCGGTCCAATTACGCGGTGAACGTGGACCAGGCCATGGGACCGTCAACTCTGGCTACCTATGACTGGGTGGGGAGCCTGACCCCCTTGCACGCGACATCGAGCGGGAAAGTTCTGCTGGCGGCACTGCCGGTGGAAGAACGGGAAAGGATCCTGACTGAGACCGGACTGCCGGCCCGCACCCCGCGGACCATCACCAGCCGCGACAAGCTTGAAAAGCAACTTCTGGACGTCGCCCACCACGGCCATGCGGTGGTCAGGGAAGAGTTTGAAATCGGTCTGAACTCCATGGCGGTTCCGGTCTACAACCACTTGGGGACGGTGATCGGCGCGGTCAGCATCTCCGGCCCCGCATTCCGCTTCGATCCGGAGAAAACGCCGGGCCTCGTCGAGGGCCTCGGGCAGGCTGGCCTGCGGATCAGTGCCAACATGGGCTACACGCGCCGATGACCCGGACCGGTGGTTGAGCATCGCTATCCAGCAGCGCCTGCACCGCTAGCGCCGCCGCCAAGAAGCCACTCAGCGTTCAGTCCGTGGTCGTCCGTCTCGAGAAACAGATCTTCGGCCGTGATGGTGCCGAGGAGGAATTCCTTGGACAGGGGCGGCCTGTCATAGGGGCGGTGATGCTCATCGCCAAGGGTGACCAACCGTCCGGAGAAGCCCTGAGCGCGGGCTGCCCTGACCGCCGAAAGGCCGGCCAGTGAGGCGCCCACGATCGCAAGTGTCTGCATAACCCACTCGCTTCCTAACTGCTTTATGCGCAACAACAACCGCGATAAGCAACAGCGTGATGTGTGACATGTCGACTGTCAAGGATGACGCCAGGCCAAGGAATTCCTTGACAATTGCGTGTGAGCTAGCGCACTCTGTTGCTGAAGACGATGCGTGTTGATTACTGCGGAACTAAACGAGCAGAGGATCCGTCGCCCCTCCCCCGGCGGAACTGCTGGTCCGCATTCACGAAATCAAGATTGTCGACGGCGACAATCGAATCCGAGGACGAGCCGGACCTGCCGCCGGGCTAACCGCCGGCGGCCACGGCCGCCGTCCCACTTATTCAATTAAGGAACCTCATGACAATCAATAGTGACGTCACTATCGATGAAAGCAGCGAAGACAGTCGGGACTCCGGGGTGGACCCGGCGTTGGAACGAGAGCCTGAACCTCCCCAGGAAGACCTGCAAATCCTTCAGGCCCTGCGGGAAACCGAATCAGAACACGAAGAAGCGCGGCGCAGCAGCCAGCTGTTCCGGAAGGGAGGCATCGACAAGGTAGTCTTCGGCGTCGCCGGACTGCTCACACTGGCCTTTGTCATCTGGGGATTTGCCGGCAGGGAGAACCTGGCCGCCACTTCCCAGGTGGTCCTTGACTGGGTCATGGAAAACACCGGCTGGATGTTCGTTTCCCTCTCGTCCCTATTCGTGGTCTATGTGCTGTGGCTGGCGGTCAGCCGCTTCGGGAACATTCCGCTGGGGAAAGACGCGGAAAAGCCCGAGTACTCCATGGTCTCGTGGGTCTCGATGATGTTCGCGGCAGGCATGGGCATCGGGCTCATGTTCTACGGCGTGGCCGAGCCGCTGTACCACTACATCTCCCCGCCACCGGGCACCGTTGACGGCCAGACTCCCGCGGCGGTCCAAACGGCAATGGCAACTTCGATCTTCCACTGGACCCTGCACCCGTGGGCCATGTACGCGGTGGTGGGCGTTGCCATGGCCTACGGGTCCTACCGCCTCGGCCGCAAGCAACTCATTTCCTCCGTCTTCACGTCCCTGTTCGGCATCCGCAGGGTGGAAGGTCCCATCGGCAAGCTCATCAACATGCTGGCCATCTTCGCCACACTCTTCGGAACGGCAGCATCGCTCGGACTCGGAGCGCTGCAGATCGGCAGCGGCATGGCGTCCAACGGCTGGATCGGCGGCCAACTTGCCACCCCCGTGCTCGTGGTGATCGTTGCCATTCTCACAGCCTGCTTCGTGGCCTCGGCAGTCTCCGGCATCAGCCGCGGAATCCAGTGGCTGTCCAACATCAACATGGTCCTGGCCGCACTCCTTGCGGTCATCGTCTTCGTGGCCGGGCCAACGCTTTTCATCCTGAACCTGATTCCGGCGGCCGTCGGCGACTATGCCCGGGACCTGGCCGAGATGGCCTCCCGGACCGAGGCCGTCGGCGACGATGCCCTGCGCACATGGATGTCCGGCTGGACCATCTTCTACTGGGCCTGGTGGGTCTCCTGGACTCCCTTCGTGGGCCTGTTCATCGCCCGCATCAGCCGCGGCCGCACCATCCGCCAGTTCGTCACTGGTGTCCTGCTGGTCCCCAGCGTCGTCAGCGTGATCTGGTTCGGCATCTTCGGCGGCGCCGCCATCCATATCCAGTCCACAGCTGATGCCACACCGGACACCGGCGATGGCCTGGCCAAGATCGTCGACGGAACTCCCACGATTTCCTTCGATGGTGCGCTGTTCGATCTGCTCCACCACCTGCCCTTGCCCAACGCCATTGCCGCCGCGGTCTCCATCCTGGCGATGGTCCTGGTGGCGATCTTCTTCGTCACGGGTGCCGACGCGGCCTCCATCGTGATGGGTTCACTGAGCTCCGACGGCGCTGAAGAGCCACGCCGGGGAGTCGTTATCTTCTGGGGTGCCCTCACCGGCGCCGTCGCATCTGTGATGCTCCTTGCCGGCGGCGACAAGCCTGCCGAGGCGCTTGCCGGACTGCAACGGATCACCATCGTCTCAGCGCTGCCCTTCGTGCTTGTGATGTTCCTGATGTGTTTTGCCCTGACAAGGGATCTGCGCAGGGACCCGCTGTCACTGCGCAGGCGGCTGGTCACATCCGTCGTCGAGCGCTCCATCCGCAGTGGAGTCGAACAGCATGGCGGCGTCCAGTTCGATCTGGTGACCAAGCATGAATGTGATGAACGGTGCTCCAAGAGTGAGCTTGATCCTGCCGGGGACAAGCGGCGCTAAGTACAACGCGGCCGGATCCCGGTACCACCTCGGATCGGGATCCGGCCGCACTGACGCGCCCCTGCAAGAACGTCGGACCCAGAAAGGGAAAGCGCAATGTCCGCAACAATCGGCACAGTCGCCGCGGTAACCACCCGGTCATCAGCTCGAAGCCACCACTGATGACCGTTCAACTTGGCTTGCCGGTGTTGCGCCAAGAGGCCCCCTACAACCGGATGAAGATCCCGCCGCGGCGGCCGCAAGGGCAGCCTTCGGGACTGTTCGACCGTTTTGGCCGCCGGGCCACCGACATGAGACTGTCCGTGACGGACAAGTGCAATCTCCGATGCACGTACTGTATGCCTGCGGAAGGCCTGGAATGGCTTCCCAAGCCGGCGGTCATGACCGCCGAAGAGATCGTGCGGATCGTGGGGATCGGCGTCGATCGGCTCGGAGTCAGGGAGCTGCGCCTGACGGGCGGCGAACCTCTGGTCCGCGGGGACCTCGTGGACATTGTCAGCGCGCTCCGCTGCCGCCACCCTGACCTTCCGATCTCCATGACAACCAATGGTCTGGGACTGGACAAGAAAGCCGAGTTGCTGAGGGACGCCGGCCTCACACGGGTCAATATCTCCCTGGACTCCCTGCACCAAGAGACCTTCACCAAAATTACCCGGCGCCCTTACCTGGGCAGGGTGCTGGCCGGGGTCCAGGCAGCCTCGTCCGCCGGCCTCGGCCCAATCAAGATCAATGCCGTACTCATGCGCGGCATCAACGACGCCGAAGCACCAGCGCTGCTGGCTTGGGCCCTTGAATTCGGTCATGAGCTGAGGTTTATCGAGCAAATGCCGCTGGACGCCGACCATGGCTGGTCCCGGCGCGACATGATCACAGCAACGGAAATCCGGGAAATCCTGGGAACAGTGTTCGTGCTGGCTTCCGATCCCGGGGATCGTGACGGCGCGCCCGCCGAACGCTTCCGCGTCCGACGTCGGGACCCGGCCACCGGCGGACCCGCCGGTCCGGTGCTGGGCACGGTGGGAATCATCGCCTCCGTCACGGAGCCGTTCTGCTCGGACTGCCGGCGGACCCGCATGACGGCCGAGGGCACGATCATGAGCTGCCTCTTCTCGCGCCAGGAGTTCGACCTCCTGGGCCTCCTGCGGGAAGGTGCACCCGAGGACGAGCTTGTGCGGCGGTGGGAGGACGCCATGTGGATCAAGCCCAAAGCCCACGGCATGGAACACACAGGCTTGGGGGCGCAAGACTTTGTCCAGCCGGACCGAACCATGAGCGCCATAGGAGGCTAATTTGGCAGTACTGGTCCGTTACTTTGCCGCTGCGGCAGCGGCGGCCGGCATGGCGGAGGAACACTTCGACCTCGCGCCGGGGTCAACGCTGGACGAACTCCTGTCCGCCATACTTGCGGCAGACCGCCCGCAGCCCACTGCCGGCGCTCCGCAACTTGACGGGGTTCTGTCCAGGAGCAGCTTCCTCCGTAACGAAGTGGCTGTCCGCGACCGGTCAACAGCCCTGAATTCGGAGGACGTCCTTGACGTTCTCCCGCCCTTTGCGGGCGGCTAACTCTCCGCGTCTACGAGCGCGTCCCAAACTAGGAAAGGCACTCACATGGCACCATCGGCGTCCACAGTGGCAAAGGTTGAAACGGAATCAGATGAAGCTTCCTCCGTTGATGACTGCGACTACCACGGCTGCTTTTTCTGTTCCGGCCCCGAGACCGACTGACGGCTGCGTCCGGCTTTCCCGATTGCCTCGAGCACGTTGACGCAGCCAAGTTCGGGCGCATACGATCACTTATATATTAGTTATATAACTCACAAATATCAGGTAAATCAGTCGCTCCCAAAAAGCCGCTGACGCCGAATCAGAAGACCTCCGGCCACCACCCGCTCCCCCGCATAGACAGCGCCAGGCGCCTGCGAAAAAGCGATGTGTCAACTGTGCCAGCCGCAGAACACTCGAAAGGAACACCCAGATCATGGTTCATAAAGTGAAGGCAGTTGTTGTCAGGGAGAAGAACGCTCCGGTGTCGGTGGAAACGATCCTGGTCCCGGATCCGGGGCCAGGGGAGGCCCTGGTGGATGTCTTAACGTGCGGGGTGTGCCACACGGACCTGCATTACAAGCTGGGCGGCATTGGGGACGAGTTCCCGTACCTGCTGGGCCACGAGGCCACCGGCGTGGTCTCCGCCGTGGGTGAAGGTGTGACCGAGGTGGCCCCGGGTGACCGGGTGATCCTGAACTGGCGTGCGGTGTGCGGGCAGTGCCGGGCGTGTTCGAAGGGCCAGCCGCAGTATTGTTTCAACACCGCCAACGCCACCCAGAAGATGACGCTGGAGGACGGAACCGAACTGTCCCCGGCCCTGGGGATCGGGGCGTTCGCGGAGAAGACACTGGTCGCTGCCGGGCAGTGCACCAAGGTCGATGAGGACGTCGACCCGGCCGCGGTGGGTTTGCTGGGCTGCGGGGTGATGGCCGGCATCGGGGCGGCGATCAACACCGGGGAGGTCAAGCGCGGCGAATCGGTGGCCGTGATCGGCTGCGGCGGCGTGGGCATTGCCGCGATCGCCGGCGCGAAGCTGGCCGGGGCCACCACGATCATCGCAGTGGACATCGATGAGAACAAGATCGAGATGGCCAGATCCCTGGGCGCGACCCATGGCGTGAACTCCCGCACCTCCGACCCAGTGGAGGCGATCCGGGCGCTGACCGGCGGGAACGGGGCCGACGTCGTGATCGAGGCCGTCGGACGCCCCGAAACCTATAAGCAGGCGTTCTACGCCCGGGACCTGGCCGGCAGAGTGGTCCTTGTCGGCGTCCCGACGCCGGACATGCAGCTGGAGTTGCCGCTGCTGGATGTCTTTGGCCGGGGCGGGTCGCTGAAGTCCTCCTGGTACGGGGACTGCCTGCCCTCTCGCGACTTCCCCATGCTCGTCTCCCATTACAAGCAGGGCAACCTGGACCTGGACGCGTTCGTCTCCGAACGCATCACCATCGACCAGGTCGAGGATGCCTTCGACAAAATGCACGAAGGCAAGGTCCTGCGCTCCGTCGTCGAAATCCAGCCCGCCCAGGACATCCAGACTGTCGAAGGCATCCAGACGGCAGGTGCCTCCGCATGAGTGTCACGATCGAAAACCTGGTCACCTCGGGGACCTTCTCGCTCGACGGCGGGACATGGGACGTGAACAACAACGTCTGGATCGTGGGCAACGAGAACGAGTGCGTGATCATTGATTCCCCGCACGACGCCGCTGCGATCATCAGCCAGGTGCGTGGCCGGAAGGTCCTGGCCATCCTGCTCACGCACGCGCACAACGACCACATCGGCGCCGCCCGCGACGTCGCCGGCGCCGTCGCCGCACCCATCTGGCTGAACCCGGAGGACCAAGTCCTCTGGGAACAGGTCTACCCCGGGACCACCCCCGACCGCAGCATCAGCGATGGGGACGAATTTACCGTGGGCGGGGCCACCCTGAAGGCGATCCACACGCCCGGCCACTCGCCGGGCTCCACTTGCTTCCTCCTCGAACAGGAGGGAACGGTGTTCACCGGGGACACCCTGTTCAACGGCGGCCCCGGTGCCACCGGCCGCTCCTACAGCGACTACCCGACCATCCTGACCTCCATACGCGAACGGCTCCTCACCCTCCCCGCGGAAACGGTGGTCCGGACCGGCCACGGCGACAGCACCACCATCGCCGCCGAACGCGAAAACCTCGCCAAGGTATCCCAGTAAGACTGGGCAAAACAGCCGAACGGCCCCCGTCCTGTAGATGGGGGCCGTTCGTGTACCACTTCATAAAGCGGTACTTCGCAAAGCAGAAAGGAGGGACATGTCCTTGATCAAGCGCGTGGCTTTCCTGTCGCTGCACACCTCCCCCATGGAACAGCCCGGTTCCGGGGACGCCGGCGGCATGAACGTCTACGTCCGGGGCCTCGCCTCGGCCCTGGCCGAATCCGGCATCGAAGTGGAAATCTTCACCCGGTCCACCGCCGCCGGCCAGCCCGCCGTCGAACACCCCGATCCCGGCGTCTGCGTCCACAACGTCCTGGCCGGTCCGCCCCGCAAACTCCCCAAAGAGGAACTCCCCGAACTGCTGCACGCCATGGTCGCCGAAATCGAACGCATCCGCGCCCGGCAGCCCCACGGCCGCTACGACCTCATACACTCCCACTACTGGGTCTCCGGTAGCGCCGGCCTGGAACTTTCCGCACTGTGGAACGTGCCGCTGGTGCACACCATGCACACCATGGCCAAGGTCAAAAACCTCCTGCTGCAGTCCGGTGAGGAACCCGAACCCCGCCGCCGGGAGGACGGCGAACACCGGATCGTGGACGGCGCCACCCGGCTGATTGCCAACACCACCGCCGAAGCCGCCGAACTCGTCTCCCACTACGGAGCCGACTTCGACCACATCGACGTCGCACCCCCCGGCGTCGACCTGTCCGTCTTCACGCCGGCGTTCCGCGCCCGCTCCCGCACCGCCCACGGCATCGGGCCGGGCACGTTCCACCTGCTCTTCGCCGGCCGGATCCAGCGGCTCAAAGGCCCGCAGATCCTGCTCAAGGCCGCCGCCCTGCTCCGCCAGCGCCGCCCAGACATCGACCTGAAACTCACCGTCCTCGGCGAGCTCAGCGGCGCCAAGGACTTCAACCTCAAATCCCTCGTCAGCGCCGCCGGACTGGACGACGTCGTCACCCACCACCCGCCGGTCGGCGCGTCCGAACTGGCCGCCTGGTACCGCGCCGCCGACGTCGTCGTCATGCCCTCTTACAGCGAATCCTTCGGCCTCGTCGCCCTCGAAGCGCAGGCCTGCGGCACCCCCGTGGTCGCCACCCGCGTTGGCGGGCTGACCCGCGCCGTCAGCCACGAACGGACCGGGCTGCTGGTGGACGGCCACCGCGCCGCCGACTGGGCCGACGCGCTGGAAGCCCTCTACGACGACCCCGCCACCCGCGACCACATTGGCCGCGCCGCCTCCATCCGCGCCGAAAACTCCGGCTGGCAGCGGACCGCCGCCATCACGCTGGAAAGCTACCACGCCGCCGCGGAACAACGCCCTGCCCGGCTCCAAGCCTTGGCGGGGTAACCTCCGCAGCTCGCCGCCGGCAGTTGCTTCCTCTGCTGGTCCGCATCCCGCCTAAGCACCGACGCTCCCCCACCGAAAGTGAGGGAGCGTCGCGTGGAAACCTGCAAAAGCTGATGGAGCGTCCGGATGAAGCCCGCAGGATCTGAGGGAGCGTCGGGTCAAGACCTGCAGGAACTGACGGAGGGTCCGGGGTTTAGCGCTCGAGGTCGCCGCGGATGAAGGCCTCGACCTTTTCACGGGCGAGGTCGTCATTGAACTGCTCCGGCGGGGACTTCATGAAGTAGCTCGAAGCCGACAGGAGCGGCCCGCCGATACCGCGGTCCAAGCCGATCTTGGCGGCGCGGATGGCGTCGATGATCACGCCGGCGGAGTTGGGCGAGTCCCAGACCTCCAGCTTGTATTCGAG
>NZ_JBFTZQ010000028.1:0-62933 GCF_056406715.1 Arthrobacter sp. P1_B11 | reverse complement strand
CCCAGCCTGCACAGGTGAACCGGTTCAACCCCAACTCTCTCGCGGCCGCTGCCGTACTCCCCAAGCGGTCAAACACCGCGAAAAATGCATCCTTCTGATCCTGCGAGTACCACCCGGATCCTGATGAATCACCGCTTAAACGAACCACGGTCGTTGCAACTCCCAAAAGTCGGGGTGTTGCAACGACCGCTAGAACCCAAGCCCGTGGAAATGGGGCCTCAAGTGTTTGTTCGCGGTTTTTAGCGAGGGCGCGGAAACGCTTAGAACTCGAACCAGATCTTGATTTCGCGCTCGGCCGAGTCCACTGAGTCGGAGCCGTGAACGAGGTTCTGCTGGACCTTCAGGCCCCAGTCGCGGCCGAAGTCGCCGCGGATGGTGCCCGGGGCCGCCGTCGTCGGGTCGGTAGTGCCGGCCAGCGAGCGGAAGCCTTCGATCACGCGGTGGCCCTCGAAGATCGCGGCAACCACGGGGCCGCTGAGCATGAACTCAACCAGCGGCTCGTAGAACGGCTTGCCCACGTGCTCTTCGTAGTGCTGCTCGAGCAGGTCCCGGGTGGCATTTACCTTCTTGAGCTCAGCCAGGGTGTAGCCCTTAGCTTCGATGCGGCCAAGGATTTCGCCGGTCAGGTTACGGGTGACGCCGTCGGGCTTGATCAGGACGAGGGTGCGCTCAATGCTCACAGCTGCTCCAATGTGGTTGGTTGTGGGTTTCCGGCTAAGTCTACGGGTTCTGGCCGGCGCCTTCACTGCGCGGGCCGTCGGGATGCGCGGCATCCCATTCGGCCTGCTCCCGGGCCCGCTGGGCGGCTTCGGCGTCGATCCGGATGCCTGTCCTGATGCCGTACCACCAGGCGAGGGCGAACAGAACGCCCACGAGGAACATCAGGGGCTCCACGAACCCGGCGAGGATGAGCACCAGCTGCAGGACCCAGCCGAGCGCCACGCCCCACGGTTTCGACAGGACGGCGCAGGCCAGAACCAGGACCACGCTCAGCCCGATGCCCACGGCGAGGATTAGCACCGGGGACATCTCGCTGCGCCGCAGTCCGAAGACGGCCAGCGTAGCGAAGAACGCCACGAAAGCCTCCAGCAGCAGCACCGTGGACGCGAACATGACCTTGGTGGACCTGCGTTTTTTGGGCATGCCCGGCCGCCATTCGCGCTGGGCTTTGGTCAGCTTGGCCATGGGTCAGGCCTCCGTTTTTCCGAGCAGGATGCGGGCTTCCGCCACCAAGGTGATGGAGCCCGTCACCAGCACGCCGCCGGCAAGATCTTCGTTGGCCTCAGCGCGCTCCACAGCCCATTCGAGGGCATCATCCAGCTTCTCGGCGATGTGAATGTTCTCCTCACCAAAGCCGAGGTCGACGGCGAGCTCCGCCAGTTCCGCGGCCGGAACCGCCCGCGGCGAGTTCGACTGCGTGAAGCAGAACTCCTCGGCGAGACCGCCCAGGGACGCCTTGAGCTGGCGGAGGATCTCCTCGGCGTCCTTTTCCTTGAGGACACCGACCACTGCAACGATCTTGCTGAAGCTGAAGGCTTCCTCAATGGCCTCGGCCGAAACGCGGATGCCCTCCGGGTTGTGCGCTGCGTCCACGATGATGGTGGGCGCGGTGCGGAGCACCTCAAGGCGGCCCGGGGACGTGACCGTGGCGAACGCTTCCTGCAGCACTTCGGCGTCCAGCTCTTTCTCGCCACCGCCCAGGAACGCCTCGAGCGCCGCGACGGCGACCGCCGCATTCTCGGCCTGGTGCGCGCCGTGGAGCGGCACCATCAGCTCCGGGTAGCGACCCGCAAGTCCCTGGATGGTCACAACCTGCCCGCCGACGGCGACCTGCCGCGATTCGACGCCGAACTCCACGCCCTCGAAGCGGAACGGCACCTGTACTTCCTTGGCCTTCTCCAGCAGGACCTGGGCAGCATCCGTGGGCTGGGCCGCGCTGATGAGGAAGCCGCCCGGCTTGATGATGCCGGCCTTCTCGTAGGCGATGTCCTCTGTGGTGTCACCCAGGAGGTCCGTGTGGTCCAGGGAGATCGGCGTGATCACGGCTACCTGGCCGTCGCCCACGTTCGTGGCGTCGGTGATGCCACCCAGGCCCACCTCCATGACCGCCACATTGACGGGCTGGTCCGCGAAGACGGCGAAGGCGAGAATGGTCAGGCACTCAAAGTAGGTCAGTCTGGGCTGGTCCTCGGCCAGGAGTTCGTTGTCCACGATTTCCAGGTAGGGCCTGATTTCGTCCCAGATCCGGACGAACGTCTCGTCGGACACCGGCGCGCCGTCCACGCTGATCCGCTCCGTGACCTTGGACAGGTGCGGACTGGTGTAGCGGCCGGTGCTGAGGCCGTGCGCGCGGAGGCCGGCCTCGATCATCCGTGCCGTGGAGGTCTTGCCGTTGGTGCCTGTGACGTGGATGATCGGGAACGCCTTGTTCGGCTCCCCCAGCACATCCATGGCCCGGAAGAGGGGCGCGAGCCGGGGTTCCATCTTGTTTTCCGGCGCCCGGCCCAGCAGCTCGGCGTAGACGCTCTCCACGGAGAATTCGTCGGTCATAAGATTCAGGCCTCTGCTTTTTCGACGGTGATGAGGGGTTCCCCTGAGCCGGCCGGAACGGTGTCCAGCTCCAGGGTCAGGGTTTCGGTCTTGACGAGTTCGGCGTTGGCCAGCAGGGCGTCCACCACGTTCTGTGCCGCGGTGACCGTGGTCCGGATCCGGTCGCTCACGTTGAGTCCGGCGTCCTTGCGTGCCTGCTGGATGGCGCGCACCATGTCCCGCGCCAGCCCTTCGGCCTCAAGCTCGGGGGTGACCTCGGTGTTGAGCACCACGAAGCCTCCGGTGGGCAATACTGCGACGGCAGAAGATGCGGAGCCGGAACCGCCGGCGGACTCGGCAACCATCGTCTCCAGCGAGTATTCCTGCGGCTCCAGCTCGAGTCCGCCTGCGGTCACCACGCCGGAGTCCGAAACCGACCAGTCCCCGGATTTGGACCCCTTGATGGCCTGCTGGACGTTCTTGCCGAGGCGTGGGCCCGCCGCCCGGGCGTTGACCACGAGCTTCTGCTCGATGCCGAACTCCTCCGGAGAGGCGCTGGCGGCATCCAGCAGGCGCACCGACCGCAGGTTCAGTTCATCGGCGACGACGGCAGCGAACCCGCCCAGCGCATCCGCCCCCGGTGCCACCAGCGTGAGTTCCTGCAGCGGCAGGCGGACGCGGAGGTTCGCGGCCTTGCGCAGGGAGGAACCGGTGGAGCAGATCTGCTGGACGCGGTTCATCGCCTCGACCAGACCGGCATTGGCCGGGAACAGATCGGCGTCCGGCCAGTCGGCCAGGTGCACGGAGCGGCCGCCGGTGAGTCCGCGCCAGATTTCCTCCGAGACCAGCGGCAACAGCGAAGCTGAGACGCGGCAGACCGCCTCCAGCGCCGTGTACAGCGCATCGAAGGCGTCGGCGTTCTCGTCGAAGAAGCGCTGGCGGCTGCGGCGTACGTACCAGTTGGTGAGCATGTCCAGGTAGCTGCGCAGCTCGTCGCAGGCGCCGGAGATGTCATAACTGTCCAGCTGGACGGTCATGTTGCGGACCAGGTCGCCGGTGTTGGCCAGCAGGTACTGGTCCAGGGTGTCGGAGTAGCCGTCGTAGCGGAGCTGGGCGTCGTAGCCGTCCCCGCCCTTGGCCGCGTTGGTGTACAGGGTGAAGAAGCTGTACACGTTCCACAGCGGCAGGATGACCTGCCGGACGCCGTCGCGGATTCCCTGTTCGGTGACCACGAGGTTGCCGCCGCGCAGGATGGGGCTGGACATGAGGAACCAGCGCATGGCGTCGGAGCCGTCGCGGTCCAGGACCTCAGACACGTCCGGGTAATTGCGCAGGCTCTTGGACATCTTCTGACCGTCGGAGCCCAGCACGATGCCGTGGCTGATCACGTTCCGGAAGGCAGGACGGTCAAACAGCGCTGTGGACAGGATGTGCAGCATGTAGAACCAGCCGCGCGTCTGCCCGATGTACTCCACGATGAAGTCCGCGGGGTTGTGGGTGTCGAACCACGCCTCGTTCTGGAACGGGTAGTGGACCTGGCCGTACGGCATGGAGCCGGAGTCGAACCAGACGTCCAGCACGTCCTCGACGCGGCGCATCACGGACTGGCCCTCGTCGGGGGTACGGGGATCGTCCGGGTTAGGGCGGGTCAGTTCGTCGATGAACGGCCGGTGCAGGTCGACCTGGCCGTCCTTGTTCAGCGGGAGCCGGCCGAAGTCGGCCTCGATTTCGGCGAGCGAACCGTAGACGTCGGTGCGCGGGTACTCCGGGTCGGTGGACTGCCACACCGGGATCGGGCTGCCCCAGTAGCGGTTGCGGCTGATGGACCAGTCGCGGGCGTTGGCCAACCACTTGCCGAACTGGCCGTCCTTGACGTTGCCCGGGATCCAGTTGATCTCCTGGTTCAGCTCGGACATGCGGTCGCGGAACTTGGTGACCTCCACGTACCAGGAGGACACGGCCCGGTAGATCAGCGGGTTGCGGCAGCGCCAGCAGTGCGGGTAGCTGTGCTCGTAGCTGGCCTGCCGGACCAGCCGTCCCTGGGCGCGCAGCACCTGGGTGATGGGCTTGTTGGCCTCGAAGACCTGCAGCCCCGCGATGTCGTGCAGGTCGCCATGCTTGAACAGCGGCAGGAACTTGGCGCCTTCGTCCACGGACAGGACCACGGGGATGCCCGCTTCCTCGCAGACCTTCTGGTCGTCCTCACCGTAGGCGGGTGCCTGGTGGACGATGCCCGTGCCGTCCGTGGTGGTGACGTAGTCGGCCACAAGGATCCGCCAGGCGTTCTCGGTGCCGAACTTTTCGGTGTCGCTGAAGTCGTGCCACAACGGCTCGTACTCGAGGCCCTCCAGCTCCGCGCCCGTGTGGGTTGATGTGACGGCGGCGGCCGCGGCAGCACCGTCGTCGTACCCCAGATCCTTAGCGTAGGTGCCGAGCAAGTCTTCGGCGAGCAGGAACCTGCCGGTGACCGGCGCCTCCGGGGAGGCAGCCTTGACGCCGCTGGGGCCGGCGGGCAGCACGGCGTACGTGATGGCAGGCCCGACGGCGAGCGCCAGGTTGGTGGGCAGCGTCCAGGGGGTGGTGGTCCAGGCGAGCGCCTGGACTCCGGCAAGCTGCCGGGAGAGCCCGGAGTCCGCCGCCGTGATGGGGAAGGTCACCGTGACGGTCTGGTCCTGGCGGTTCTTGTAGACGTCGTCGTCCATGCGCAGCTCATGGTTGGACAGCGGCGTCTCGTCCTTCCAGCAGTACGGCAGCACACGGTAGCCGTTGTAGGTCAGGCCCTTCTCGTGCAGCTGCTTGAAGGCCCACAGCACCGACTCCATGTACTCGACGTTGAGCGTCTTGTAGTCGTTGTCGAAGTCGACCCAGCGCGCCTGCCGGGTGACATACGCCTTCCACTCGTTGGCGTACTTCATCACCGACGCGCGGCAGGCGTCATTGAACTTGTCGATGCCCATGGCTTCGATCTGGGTCTTGTCCGTCATGCCGAGCTGCTTCATGGCTTCCAGCTCGGCGGGCAGCCCGTGGGTGTCCCAGCCGAAGCGTCGCTCGACCCGCTTGCCGCGCTGGGTCTGGTACCGGCCCACGAGGTCTTTGGCGTAGCCGGTCAGCAAATGGCCGTAGTGCGGCAGGCCGTTGGCGAAGGGAGGGCCGTCGTAGAAGACGAATTCGTTGCTGCCGGACGTTCCGCCGGGAAGGTCCGGATGGCGCTGGTCGATGCTTGCCTGGAAGGTGCCGTCCTCATCCCAGTACTTGAGGATGCGCTCCTCGATCTCCGGAAACTTCACGGAGGCAGACACGCCGGAGGTGTTGGCGCCTGACGGTGCGGCAGAAGCCTTGGGGTAATAGGTCATCTCGACATCCTGGGTTGAGCTGGTGAACAAGTGGATCATTCAGGATGCGAGGACGGCCCGTACGCCGTTGTCCCGTGTCACTGTCCAGTGTCACTGCCCAACGATGCCGGCACCGCGGTACCACCTCACTTACCGGCACAGGGACTGGCCCCCAAAGGAGCTGTTCCGGCGCCGGCCGCTCATTACTGCTGTGACGGGCTTACCCGTCCGGTTCTACTGGCCTGCACGGTTGGTTCATGAGTTCGGTCATTTCATGAGTACCGGGCCGGGGTTCTTCCGGAAGCTCACCGGTGATGGCCGGGTCAAAGCTGTTGGCACCAGTCTAACGGCTGTGCTCCCGGACGCCATAACCGAGGGGACCCTCCAGAACGGGCGTCAAGCGCTGTTTCCTGCCTAGACTCGATGCCATGACAGTCCCCGCCCCGGACTCCTCGGAACGAGGCCTTGCTTCCTCGAATCCCCCCGGTTCCCCGCAATCCCCCGCTTCGAGCCGCGGCAGGGGTTTCGCGTGGCGGCTGCTGGCGCTCGCCGTCCTTGTGCCTGTGGCGTCCTTGTCGATCTTCCGGGCCGTCCCCGCGCAATGGCCGACGCCCGTGGTCCAGTTGCTGTCTTTCACGCCCTGGATGGTGGTTCCCGCCGTCCTGGCTCTGGGGCTGGCGCTGGCCGGCCGCCGGGTGTGGGTCAACGCCGCGGCCGCTGTGCTGCTGGCCGCCCAGCTGTTCTGGCTCTTTCCCCTGGACGCCGGGCGCTCCCTGCCGGGCCAGTCCGCCGCCGCCACGTCATTGACGGCCATGAACATCAACTCCGAATTCGGCCAGGCCGATGCGGCGGAGATCGTCCGCCTGGTCCGGGAGAACGGCGTCGATCTGCTCACGGTTCAGGAACACACCCAGGACCTTGAGGACAGCCTGGCATCCGAGGGGCTGGGAAGCCTGTTGCCCCACAGGATCAGCAGTCCAACGGACGACGGCGCCGGGAGCGCGATCTATTCTGCCCATCCAATGCAGGCCCTGGGGATGTTGCCTGACACGCCGTTCCAAATGCCTACGGTCCGGCTGGCGATCGAGGACACCGGCCGCACAAGCACGCTCGACGTCACGAACGTCCACGCGCTGCCGCCGGTGGACGTCCGCGTCGCCCAATGGCGCAGCGACCTGGCGGCACTCGGGCGGCTCGCTGCGCAGGATCGTCCGGCTGCGGGGACGGCAGCGAGTCCGGCTGCGGGGACGGCCGCGGGGACGGCAGCGCACGGGAGTCCTCCCGGACTGCCGGCCAACCGCCTGCTGATCGGAGACTTCAACGCCACCTACGACCACTCCGAGTTCCGGGCAGTGCTCGACGGCAACGCCAACGGTTCAGGATTGAAGTTGGTTGACGTGGGAACCGCCGCGGGCCTGCGGCTGGTCCCCTCGTGGCCGATGGAAGGCATGCCCCTGCCCGGGATCACCATCGACCACCTCGTCACGAGCCCGCAGATCGCCAGTTCCGGCTATGCCGTGCATCGGATCCCGGGAACGGATCACGCCGCGGTTTTGGCCACGCTCAGGATCCCGGCAGCGGGCTAGGCCCGGGGCAGCTTCATGCCGTATTCGCCCATCAACCCCGAGTGAACCTCAGGTGTTCAGGCCTGCTTGCGGATCAGCTTGTGGTTGGCCGCCTGCGCGACCGGACGGATCACGATCTGGTCCAGGTTCACGTGGTGCGGTGCGCAGACGGCGTAGCGCACCACGTCCGCCACATCGGCGGCCGTCAGTGGGTTTTCCACGCCCTGATAGACCTTTTGGGCGGCTTGCGCGTCGCCCAGCCTGTTGAGGGCGAACTCCTCGGTCTGGACGAGCCCCGGGGCAACCTCGATCACGCGGACATTGTTTTCGGCTTCCTCAAGGCGAAGCGCTCCGGTCACGGCGTGCTGGGCGAACTTGGCGGCGTTGTATCCGGCGCCGCCCTCGTAGGCCACGAGCCCCGCTGTGGACGTCAGGTTCAGGACAGTGCCCTCACCGTTTTCGCGCAGCATCGGGAGGAAGGCGCGAGTAAGTTTCATGGTCCCCAGGACGTTCACCCGGTACATCCACTCCCAGTCATCGGTCTGGGCCTGCCCCACCGGATCCGCGCCGCGGGCTCCGCCGGCGATATTGACCAGGGTGTCGATGCCGCCTGCGGCGGTCACCTCGGCCAGGAGCCTGGCAACGTCACCGTCTTCGGCGATGTCAGCCGGAATTCCGACGGCACCCGTCTCAGCTTCCAGCGCGGCCAGCCGCTCCTGGCGCCGGGCAACGGCATAAACCGTCCACCCCTCGGCCCTCAGCGCCCGGACGGTCGCCTCGCCGATGCCGGTGCTTGCACCTGTGACGACAGCTGCTTTGTTCTTCGATACCTCAGTCATGGCACCACCCTAACGGCATTCGGAGCATGCCTCAGCCGCGTCTCGCCTGTAGGAACTCCAGCAGCACCCGGGCGTGGTTCACTTCCGGATCCCGCGCACCGTAGAGCAGCGTCACCCTCGTGTGGCCGCGGGCCAGGTCCAGCAGCTGCCCCACTGCGGGGTTCTGTTCGAGTTCCGCTTCATACTGCGCCCGGAAGTCGGCGAAACGCTCCTGCATGTGGGCAAATTCCTGCCGGAGGGGCGGGGAGGGCGCGACTTCCTTGAGCCACAGCTCAAGACGGGCGCGTTCCTTACTGACCCCGCGCGGCCAGAGCCTGTCCACCAAAACCCGGCAGCCGTCGTCGTCCGCGGGGTCCTCGTAAATGCGCTTGATCACAAAGGGACCGTCTGCATTCTCCATAGGCGGCATGCTACTGCAGGTTCACCGGGCGGTCTGCTGCAGGCTCCCGTCTAAGGTCATGAAACAATTGGCCCATGGCTGAATCAACGCAGGGTACAGACACGCCCGCCACCGCCCCCATCAACGTTCCCGACAAGCCGGCCCTTGAAGGCCTTGAGGCTGCCCTGACGCAGCGCTGGCTGGACGAAGGAACCTACAAGTTCAACCCGGACACCACCCGGGAGCAGGTCTACTCGATCGACACTCCCCCGCCCACGGCATCGGGGTCCCTCCACGTGGGCCACATGTTCTCCTTTACGCAGACCGACGTCCAGGCCCGCTACATGCGCATGACCGGCAAGAACGTCTTCTACCCGATGGGCTGGGACGACAACGGCCTGCCCACCGAGCGCCGCGTGCAGAACTACTACGGCGTCCGCTGCGATCCAGCCATCCCCTACAACGCCGACTACCGGCCGCCGGCACAGGCTGCCAAGAATCAGCGCGACTTTGACGTCGTGTCCCGGCAGAACTTCATCGAGCTCTGTGAGGAACTCGCCGTTGAGGACGAGAAGGTTTTCGAGAACCTGTTCCAGACCCTCGGCCTGTCCGTCGATTGGGACCTCACGTACCGCACCATCGACGACACCTCCCGTGCCGTGTCCCAGCGTGCCTTCCTCAAGAACCTGGCTGCCGGCGATGCCTACATGGCCGAGGCACCCACCCTCTGGGACGTCACGTTCCGCACCGCCGTCGCCCAGGCGGAGCTTGAGGACCGCGAAGTTGCCGGCGCCTACTACCGCTACCCGTTCTTTACTGAAAACGGCGAAAAGATCTACATCGAGACCACCCGCCCCGAGCTGCTCGCCGCCTGCGCGGCGCTCGTGGCAAACCCTGACGACGAACGGTACCAGCCGCTGTTCGGCAAGAAGGTCACGTCTCCCCTTTTCGGCGTCGAGCTTGAGGTCAAGGCCCACCCGCTGGCCAAGGCCGACAAGGGCTCCGGCATCGCCATGGTGTGCACGTTCGGTGACCTCACCGACGTCACCTGGTGGCGGGAACTCCAGCTGCCCACCCGCGCCATTGTTGGCCGCGACGGACGCATCATCGGCGAAACGCCCGAGTGGATCACCACGGAAGAGGGCCGGCAAGCTTTCGCCGCCATCGCCGGCAAGACCGTCTTCAGCGCCAAGGAAGCCGTGGTGGAGCTCCTCGCTGCGGCCGAACTGCTCGACGGCGAGCCGAAGAAGATCATGCACCCGGTCAACTTCTTCGAAAAGGGCGACAAGCCCCTCGAGGTAGTAACCTCCCGCCAGTGGTACATCCGCAACGGCGGCCGCGACGAGGACCGCCGCGAACGCCTGATCCGGCGAGGTCACGAGATCGAGTTCCATCCGGCCTTCATGCGCTCACGCTACGAGAACTGGATTTCCGGCCTCAACGGCGACTGGCTGGTGTCCCGGCAGCGCTTCTTCGGCGTGCCCGTGCCTGTCTGGTACCCCCTGGACGCGGACGGGAACCCGGACTACGACGCCCCCGTCGTGCCCGCCGACGAGCAGCTTCCCGTGGACCCCGCCGCGGACGCGGCCCCCGGCTACGACGAAGCGCAGCGCGACGTTCCGGGCGGTTTCACCGGTGACGCCGACGTCCTGGACACCTGGGCCACGTCTTCCCTGACGCCGCATATTGTTGGCGGATGGAGCAGGGACGAGGAGCTCTTCGCCAACGTCTTCCCCTTCGACCTCCGCCCGCAGGGCCACGACATCATCCGCACCTGGCTGTTCTCGTCCGCGGTGCGCGCAGACGCCCTGCAGAACACGGCCCCCTGGAAGCATGCGGCCATCTCCGGCTGGATCCTGGACCCGGACCGCAAGAAGATGTCCAAGTCCAAGGGCAACGTGGTGGTGCCCACGGACGTGCTCAACGAGTTCGGCTCCGACGCTGTCCGCTACTGGGCCAGCTCGGCCAAGCTCGGCGCGGACACGGCGTATGAAATTGCGCAGATGAAGATCGGCCGCCGCCTGGCCATCAAGCTGCTCAACGCCTCCAAGTTCGTCCTGAACCTGGGTGCGACGGAAAACTCGGTGGTAACGGACGACCACGCGGTTCTCACCAACCCGCTTGACCGCGCCGTCCTGGCGCAGCTCTCCGACGTCGTGACGCAGTCCACCAAGGCATTTGAGAACTACGACTACGCCCGGGCACTGCAGATCACCGAGAGCTTCTTCTGGCAGTTCACCGATGATTACGTGGAGCTCATCAAGGACCGCGCCTACGGGGCCGCGGGTGAAACAGAGCAGGCCTCAGTGCTCGCCGCGCTGGCCACCAGCCTGGACACCCTGCTCAGGCTCTTCGCGCCATTCCTGCCGTTCGCCACCGAGGAAGTCTGGAGCTGGTGGCGAAACGCCTCAGTACACCGCGCTGAATGGCCTGCGGCGCTTGAGGTCGCGGACGGAGACACCACGCTGCTCGCGACGGTGGGCCTGGCCCTGAGCGGCATCCGGAAGGCGAAGTCGGAGGCCAAGGTCAAGCAGCGCACCGAGGTTCTGTCTGCCACCATCACGGCCACCGAATCGCTCACCACGCAGCTCAAGGCAGGTCTGGCTGATCTGAAGGCGGCCTCCAACGCCCGCGAAATCACGCTGATAGCGGGTGACGGCGAACTGAGTGTCAGCGACGTGGTGCTGGTTCCAGCCGAGGAGACCGGGCCGGCCTGACCGGATTGCACGCCCGCTAAAAGTTTCCGGGCAAAGGGGAAGCCCCATCAGCGTTTTGCCGTTGGTGGGGCTTCGACTTTCGGCCATCTGGTGACATCTATGACGGTCTGGCAAGATCCTCAGAAGTTTCAGGTCTTCCTACCTTGTCACTGGTAGCCATCATCTGACTTTGCCGAAGGCTGCGTCGGATGAGTGTCACTGAATCTTTGGTTCCTGCGTCCCTTTTCTTTCGAATTGGGTAAGAACCATTGTTGTCCCCCTCATTTGGATGCGCAAGAGCCCCGGGAGAACTACTCGCATGTAGTTCTCCCGGGGCTCTTGGTCCCTTCGAACAGGGCACCCGGCTAGTCGAAGGCGGGGCTTTCGGTGCGGCTGCGCTTGATCTCGAAGAAGTGCGGGAACGAGGCCAGTGTGACCGCGGCGTCCCACAGCCGGCCGGCCTCTTCGCCGCGCGGAATGCGGGTCAGGACGGGGCCGAAAAACGCCGTGCCGTTGAACGCCACCACGGGTGTCCCGACGTCCTGGCCCACCAGGGAAATGCCCTGTTCGTGGCTCGCCCGCAGCTGGGGGTCATACGCGTCGGACTCCGCAGCGTGGGCCAGATCCGCCGGCAAACCGCAGTCGGCGAGGGCCTTGCCGATGACAATCGAAAAATCCTTCTGGCCGCCGTCGTGGATCTGCGTGCCCATGGCGTCGTAGAGGTCCTTGACCACTCGGCCGCCGTGCTGTTCCTGCGCGGCGATGATCACGCGCACGGGTCCCCACGCCTTGTCCATGGCTTCCCGGTACTTGGGGTCCAGGTCCCGGCCCTCGTTCAGCACGGAGAGGCTCATGACGTGCCATTCCGTGGTGATGTCGCGAACATCTTCCACCTCACCGATCCAGCGCGAGGTGATCCAGGCGAAGGGGCACAGGGGGTCGAACCAAAAATCAGCTTTGTTGGCAGCGGTTTCAGACACAGCGAATCTCCTCGAAAAGTCATCAGGGTGTTGCGTACCCAGGGCACGCCTAGGCGACAGCGAGAATCTAGGCGGATTTATTCCGGCGTTTCGCGACGACGTCGTGCGCAATCATGGTGGGCTGCGCCTTCTTGGCTACAACGTCCGCCGTGATCACAACGCTGGCGATATCGTCGCGGCTGGGCAGATCGAACATCACCGGCAGGAGGACTTCCTCCATGATGGCGCGTAGTCCGCGTGCACCGGTCCCGCGCTCGAGCGCCTGGTCTGCAATCACGTCCAGGGCGGCGTCGTCGAACACGAGTTCAACACCGTCCAGCTGGAACATCTTCTGGTACTGCTTCACCAGGGCATTCTTGGGAGTGGAGAGGATCTGGATCAGCGCGGGACGGTCCAGATTCGAGACTGTGGTGATCACCGGGAGGCGGCCGATGAATTCCGGGATGAGGCCGAATTTGAGCAGGTCCTCCGGCATCACTTCGCCGTACGAGTCAGTGGTGTTCTTGACCTCGTTCAGCGGCGCCCCGAAACCGATGCCCTTGCGGCCGGACCGGGAGCCGATGATGTCCTCCAGGCCGGCAAAGGCGCCAGCCACGATGAACAGCACGTTGGTGGTGTCGATCTGGATGAATTCCTGGTGCGGGTGCTTGCGGCCGCCCTGCGGCGGAACGGAGGCCACTGTGCCCTCGAGGATCTTGAGCAGCGCCTGCTGCACGCCCTCACCCGAGACGTCGCGGGTAATGGACGGGTTCTCACTCTTGCGCGAGATCTTGTCGATCTCGTCGATGTAGATGATGCCCTGCTCAGCCTTCTTGACGTCGTAGTCCGCTGCCTGGATGAGCTTCAGCAGGATGTTTTCGACGTCCTCGCCCACGTACCCAGCTTCGGTCAAGGCAGTTGCATCGGCCACGGCGAAGGGCACGTTGAGGCGGCGGGCGAGGGTCTGCGCGAGGTAGGTCTTGCCGCAGCCGGTGGGGCCGATCAGGAGGATGTTGGATTTGGAGATCTCGACGTCGTCATGGTGGACACCGTCCGCCAGGCTGCCGCTCTTGGGAGCGTGGCCGGCCTGGATCCGCTTGTAGTGGTTGTAGACGGCGACGGCGAGGGACCGCTTTGCGGGTTCCTGGCCGATGACATATTCCTGGAGGAAATCGAAAATCTCCCGGGGCTTGGGCAGTTCAAAACTGCCCAGATCGGCCACTTCGGCGAGTTCCTCTTCAATGATCTCGTTGCAGAGTTCAATGCACTCGTCGCAGATATACACGCCGGGCCCGGCAATAAGCTTGCGTACCTGCTTCTGGCTCTTTCCGCAGAAAGAGCACTTGAGCAGATCCGTGCTCTCGCCAATCCGAGCCATATGTGAACCCCTTAGTATCTTGCTGCGAGTGCAGCCTTGCACCGGTTGCTTGAATCACGGTCACCCGTCGCGGTCTGGCCGTGATTACATCCACTCTAGGTCACATTCGGCCCAAGAGGGTGAAACCGGACGCCGGTGCGGTCCAAAAAAACTGAACCACACCGGCGCCGGGGACAGCCGCTTCTACCTTGCAATCGCCTGCGGTTTGATCTTGCGGGAATCCAGCACCTGGTCAATGAGGCCATAGTTCATGGCCTCGGCCGCGGTCAGGATCTTGTCCCGCTCGATGTCGTTGTTGACCTGCTCCGGCGTCCGGCCGGAGTGCTTGGCCAGCGTGTCTTCCAGCCACGACCGCATCCGCATGACCTCGGCCGCCTGGATCTCCAGGTCAGAGGCTTGGCCTCCCTGGCCGCCGGACAGCGAGGGCTGGTGGATCAGCACGCGGGCGTTGGGCAGTGCGAGACGCTTTCCGGGCGTTCCTGCAGCGAGGAGGACGGCTGCGGCGCTGGCCGCCTGGCCCAGGCAGACGGTCTGGATTTCCGGACGGATGTACGTCATGGTGTCGTAAATCGCGGTCATGGCAGTGAAGGAGCCGCCCGGCGAGTTGATGTACAGGGTGATGTCACGGTCCGGGTCGGTGGACTCCAGCACCAGCAACTGAGCCATGACGTCGTCGGCGGACGCGTCATCGACCTGGACGCCGAGGAAGATGATGCGGTCCTCGAAGAGCTTTGTGTAGGGGTCCTGGCGCTTGAAGCCGTAGGGCGTGCGCTCTTCGAATTGGGGCAGCACGTAGCGGCTGGTCGGCAGGTTGCCGGCAGTCGAGCCGAAGTTGTAGTTCATGTTCTTTACTCCTGGATTCAATTCGCTCTGCGTGCCGGTTAGTTCTGGGCAGTTCCGCCGCCACCGGCTACAGAGCCGGCGTGGGCGGAGATCTTGTCAAAGAAGCCGTATTCCAGTGCTTCGGTTGCGGTGAACCACTTGTCGCGGTCGTTGTCCTTGAGGATGGTGTCCACCGTCTGGCCCGTCTGCTCCGCAGTCAGTTCGGCCATGACCTTCTTCATGTGCAGGATCAGTTCGGCCTGGATCTTGATGTCGGAGGCCGTGCCGCCGATGCCGCCGGACGGCTGGTGCATCAAGATGCGGGCGTTCGGGGTGGCGTAACGCTTGCCCTTAGTGCCGGAGGACAGCAGGAACTGGCCCATGGAGGCAGCAAGCCCGGTGGCCACGGTGACGACGTCGTTCGGGATGAACTGCATGGTGTCGTAGATCGCCATACCGGCCGTGACGGAGCCGCCGGGAGAGTTGATGTAAAGGTAGATGTCCTTGTTCGGATCCTCTGCCGACAGGAGCAGCAGCTGCGAGCAGATCGCGTTCGCGTTTTCATCGCGGACCTCGGAGCCAAGCCAGATGATGCGCTCTTTCAGCAGTCGGTTGTAGATGTAGTTGTCCTGGGCTGCCGGATCGACAGTTGCCATGCGGGGCGCCCCTGCTTGCTGTGACATAAGTACTTACCTCTCGCTGGTGACGGTGACATCACTGAACTTCACTACTTGGACACTAACTGCTTTCGCAGCGGTTTTGTTCGTCGGAATCGCGCTGTTCGCTGACGGCGCACGACTGCCGCGGGCGGCTGAGGCGGCGCCTTCCGCCGGCCATTGAGGTTAAACACAGCAGCCCCCGGATCCGCGGATCCGGGGGCTGCCGTTAAGCTGTCAGTGCGAGACAGCTGCTAGAACTTCACAGCTGCGGGATCGTCGCTGGCGACGACCTCGGCTGCATCGTCAGCAGCTTCTTCTTCGGCGGCCGCGGCCTCGTCCTCGCCGGCAGGACGGACGAAGTCGCTCAGGTCAACCTTGTTGCCCTCGGAGTCCGTAACCTCTGCCTGGCCGAGCACGACGGCCAGTGCCTTGCGGCGGCGGACCTCGGACACCATCATGGGGACCTGGCCGCTCTGATCGATGATCTGGGCGAACTGGTTCGGGTCCATGCCGTACTGGCTGGCAGTGGTGACGATGTAGTCGATCAGCTCGTTCTGGCTGACGCCCACTTCCTCTTTCTCGGCGATGGCGTCGAGGATGATTTCGTTCTGGAAGGCGCGCTCCGTGTTGGCCTTGACCTCGGCGCGGTGCTCCTCGGTGTCATGCTCGCCTTCACCGTGGGCGTTCTCGGCGTTGAAGTGCTGCTCGAGCTGCTCTTCAACAACGGATTCCGGGACGGGAACCTGAACGAGCTCAACAAGCTTGTCCAGGACCTTGTCGCGGGCTTCGACGCCCTGCTCGACGACCTTGGAGTCGGCAGCCTGCTTGGCAAGGTCCTCACGCAGCTCGGCAAGGGTGTCGAACTCGGATGCCAGCTGGGCGAAGTCGTCGTTTGCCTCGGGCAGCTCGCGCTCCTTGACGGACTTGACCACTACCTTGACCTGGGCGGCTTCGCCGGCGTGGTCGCCACCTACGAGGGTGGTGTCGAAGATGGCGTCCTCATCGGCACTCAGGCCGGTGACTGCCTCGTCCATGCCCTCGAGCATGGTGCCGGCGCCAACCTGGTAGGACAGACCGGAAGCGGAGTCCACCTCTGCGCCGTCGATGGTGGCCGTGATGTCGATGGTGAGGAAGTCGCCGTCGGCCGCCGGGCGGTCCACGGACTTCAGCGTGCCGAAGCGGCCGCGCAGCTCATCCAGAGCCTTGTCGACGTCGGCGTCGGAGGACTCTGCTGCAGCCACCTCAACCTTGATGCCTGCGTATTCCGGGAGTTCGATCTCCGGGCGGACGTCAACCTCGGCGTGGAACTTGAGTTCACCGTCGGTTGCCGACGGGTCCGGAACCTCGGTGATCTCAACTTCGGGGCGGCTCAGCGGACGGATGCCCGATTCCTGGACGGCGGCCTGGTACCAGCCGTTGAGGCCCTCGTTGATGGCGGTCTCCAGCACGTAGCCGCGGCCAACGCGCTGGTCGATCAGCTTGGAGGGAACCTTGCCCTTACGGAAGCCAGGGACCTGGATCTGGGAAGCAACAGTCTTGTATGCCTCTTCGATGCTGGGCTTCAATTCCTCAAAGGGGACCTCAACATTGAGCTTGACCCGCGTGGGGGTGAGGTTCTCGACAGCGCTCTTCACAGTCTAAGTACTCCTGATTTGTTGGATGGGGTTCTGCAATCGCGATTCTCTGCCCAGGCCATCGGCCCGGGCCGCAGAGTCGGGGTGACAGGATTTGAACCTGCGACTTCCTGCTCCCAAAGCAGGCGCTCTAGCCAAGCTGAGCTACACCCCGTAATGCACAGGACAGTCTACGTTCATACCCGCCGGCTTTGCACATTTGACACGTGGGGCATGAATTAGGTTTAGTTATATCCGGCTTCAACAGCCAGCCCGAAGATCCGCAGTTGCGACAACTGCTTTCTTTCGGGGACGTAGCTTAATGGTAAAGCCTCAGTCTTCCAAACTGATTACGCGGGTTCGATTCCCGTCGTCCCCTCGGCGAAGGGCCCCTCGGTGAGGGGCCCTTTTTTGTGCCTGCATTCGTTCCCGGATCTGCTGCAACGGAGGCTGTGGCCGGCCGTTGAGCCGGACCGTCTGCTCACGCCGAGCTTTGGCACAGCGGGCACCAGTAGAGCTTGCGGGCGGCATGCTCTGCGAGAGCCACCGGAGTGCCGCACACCCGGCACGGCTGCCCGTGCCGCCGGTAGACGAAATGTGCTTCCTCCGTGGGCGGCAGCGAGGTCTTATCGCTCCAGAAGCCGGGGGTTGTGGTGATGATCCGGCCATCGCGGACGCCGTCGGACATCACGGCGGCTGTGTCATCCCAGATGCGGCCTGCAACGGCTGCCGTGAGCGCCCGGCCCGGGAGCAGGGGGTCAAGCCGCTGGCGGAAGAGCACCTCGGCCCGGTACACATTCCCGACGCCGGCAATCACCTTCTGGTCCATCAGCAGCGTCGCCACCGGCGTTCTGCGCCCCAGAACCCGCTGGACGAAGTCTTCACGGTTGACGTTCGCTTCATTCAGGGGATACGGAGTGCGCAGCGGACCCGGATTGTGAAGCGGATCGGGGCCGAGCCTCCCGAGGACCGCCGCCGCTTCGTCCTCCGTGATGGCCGCACACGTGGTGGCGCCGCGCAAATCTGCCCAGCCGTGTTCGCCTGCCAGCCGCACCCGCACGGCACCCACAGGCGCCGGCGGGCCGGCGTACGCGGGCAGGTCCACGCCGGTTTCGCCGGCCACCTCACGCTCCCCCACCCTGCGGGGCGCGCCGATGCTGGACGCGCCGCGGAACTCGCCGTCGCCGCCGAAGTCCCAGGCGCCGTAGAGTCCCAGGTGGACGTGCAGCACCATTCCGTGCTCGAAGTGCAGGAACAGGTGCTTCCCGTGAGCGTCGGCGTTGACCAGAGTGTGGCCGTTAAGCAGAGCTGCGCCCGCGGCGAAGCGGCCCTGGGGGCTGGAGACGGCGAGCCGTCCGCCAGCGAATACGTCACCGAACTGGCGGGCCAGCCGGTGGATGGAATGCCCCTCGGGCACTACTCGATGACCTCGCCGCTGGTTTCGTAGGCGGCGATCTTTCCGATGCGGCGGATGTGGCGCTCGTCGTTGCTGAAGGGTTCCTCCAGGAATGCCTCGATCAGGGCGGTGGCCTCGTCAACGCTGTGCTGCCGTCCCCCAACGGCGACGACGTTGGCGTCGTTGTGCTGCCGGGCCAGGGTGGCCGTGGAATGGTTCCAGGCAAGGGCAGCGCGGACACCCCTGACCTTGTTCGCAGCGATCTGTTCGCCGTTTCCGGAGCCGCCCAGCACGATGCCGAGGGAGTGGACTCCCGCCTCTTGGTCCGCCACGACAGCGAGCGCAGCGTTGATGCAGAACGACGGATAGTCGTCCAGTGCGTCGTATTCCTTCGGCCCGTGGTCCACCACGTCGTAACCCTTGGCCGACAGGTGGCTGACCAGGTGGGCGCTCAGCTCCATGCCGGCGTGGTCGGTGGCGATGTGGACCCGCGGGTATGCAGGAGTTGTGGTCACGGTGGCTTCCGTTCAGTCATGAGCACCGGGGCGCGGCCGGGCTGGTACAGGTCAAATCAACAGGTCCAAGAGTACTAGGTCCGGTTCCCGTGATGCCGTGCAAATTACGCGCCGGCATCGCCCTGGGAAGGAGAGCGGCCCTCGCGCCGGGCACGCGCGGCCACGCGCGTCAGTACTTCAGCGAGGCGCTCTGCCGAGGCAGGGTTTCCGCCACTCACCGCCAGCCGGTGGCCGTCGGTCTTGCGGACCACGACGGCGGGCCCACTGCTCACGAGCACAGCTGCTGTTCCGCCGTGGTGGCGGTAGCCCCAGCCGCCGTAGTCGGCGGCGCGGACGTCCGCCGGAGCGGCCGCCGAGATGGCCTCCGCCGGAATGTTCACCACCCTCAGTATTCCGGCAACGAAAACCCGCAGCCCGCTGCGGTCTGCGGTGACTCGGGCGAAGAGGAAGGCAGCGCCGACAAGGGCCGCAGCAACCAACAGTGCACCCAGCCAGGGAACGGCAATCGAAACAAGGGACGCCGGGAACAGGCTGGCGATACCGATCATGACAAAGACAGAGCTGCGGGCGTGCACCCATAGCCTGATCGAATCGCTGGCCAACTCGGGGTCGAGCTCAAGCTCCAGGGCGTGCCGGAGGGCCCGGTCGTCCTCCGGCGTCCACTGCTGGTCCGCCTTGAAAACGAATCCCAGGATGACGCCGAGCGAAAGAGCGGCGCCGCTGCCCATGGCCAGCACGATGAGGTCCACCCGGGATTCCCGAGCGTCGGCCAGGCCCGCCTGTCCCACCAGGCCGGCGGCCAGGACGCTCGTCACGAACAGGCTCACCGTCAGGCCGGCCCCCATCATGATGCGGCGCATCACCGTGGGCCGGGAAACAGGGACAGCCTGCAGGAGAACGAGCCAGCCGACGGCCACGATCATCGCGGCCCCGACCCCCACGTAGGCGGCAAACGGCGCAAAGCTGATGCCGCCGTCGTCGTTCCAGCGGACCGCCAGCGGTTCCGGAAGGTCGGGACGCAGAAATGCGGCGCTCAGCGCAAAGGCAGCCGCAAGCAGGACGGGAAACCCTACTGCGAAGCGCAGCGCTTTGATGTCCACCGAATCGAGGAACTTTCCCATGCGTTAACGCTACCCCTGCGGCGCCGCCGGGACCGGGAAAGTGATCCACGCAACTTGCCAAAGAACCGGGAAATGAAACAATGGCTTCACAGTAACGACCCACCACCCCTCAGGAGGCCCAACCTTGCCAGGAATGAACCTGACGCGCGCCGAAGCACGTGAGCGCGCCGATCTGATCGCCGTCGAGTCCTACGATGTCCGCCTGGACCTGACCAGGGGCGGGAAGGTCTTCGGCTCCACCACCACCGTAAAGTTCAGCGCTGCCCCCGGGTCCTCCAGCTTCATTGACGCCGTGACCGCGACCGTTCACAGCGTCACCCTGAATGGCCGCGAACTCGACCCTGCGGCGGTCTCCGACGGCATCCGCATCCGACTGGCGGACCTCTCCGCGCAAAACGAGCTCACCGTGGTGGCGGACACCCCCTACATGAACACCGGAGAGGGGCTCCACCGTTTCGTTGATCCCGTGGACGGTGAGGTCTACCTCTACACGCAGTTCGAGGTGCCGGATTCGCGCCGCATGTTCGCTGTGTTCGAGCAGCCGGACCTCAAGGCGACGTTCAAGTTCACAGTGACGGCACCGTCACACTGGGACGTCGTCTCCAACTCCCCCACGCCGTCGCCGGTGGAAACTTCGCCCGGAGCAGACGGCGGCGCCCGCTCGGTCTGGGAATTCACCCCCACGCCGCGGCTCTCCTCCTACGTGACGGCCCTGATCGCCGGGCCGTACCAGTCGGTGCGCAGCGACGTCACGGGATCCGACGGCCGCGTCATTCCGCTCGGCGTGTTCGCCCGCAAGTCTTTGATGCAGTACCTGGACGCTGACAACATCTTTGAACTGACCCGCCAGGGGTTTGAGTTCTTCGAGGCGCAGTTCGGCTGCCCGTACCCGTTTGAAAAGTACGACCAGCTGTTCGTGCCGGAGTTCAACGCCGGCGCCATGGAGAATGCCGGGGCCGTGACCATCCTGGAGGGCTACGTCTTCCGCGGGAAGGTCCCCGAAGCGCAGGTGGAGCGCCGCGCCATCACCGTCCTGCACGAGCTGGCGCACATGTGGTTCGGCGACCTCGTCACCATGCGCTGGTGGAATGACCTCTGGCTCAATGAATCCTTTGCCGAATACATGTCCCACCTCGCCGCAGTAGAGAACACCAAGTTCCAGAGCGCATGGACCACCTTCGCGTCGGTGGAAAAGTCGTGGGCCTACCGCCAGGACCAGCTCCCCACCACACACCCGATCTTCGCCGAGATCAACGACCTTCAGGACGTGGAGGTCAACTTCGACGGCATCACCTACGCCAAAGGTGCTTCCGTGCTGCGGCAGCTGGTGGCATGGGTGGGCCCGGAGCAGTTCATGTCCGGTGTCAGGGAGTACTTCGCCAAGCATGCCTGGGGCAACACCGAGCTGGGCGACCTGATGAGTGAACTGGAGAAAGCAAGTGGACGTGACCTGGACCGATGGGGCCGCCTCTGGCTCGAAACCGCAGGGGTGAACACGCTCCAGCCCGAACTGACAGTGGACGCGGACGGCACCATCACCGGTTTCGCCATCCTGCAGTCAGCCGTTGCCGCGCAGCCGACCCTCCGCCCGCACCGGCTCGCCGTGGGTTTCTACGACGTCACAGACGACGGCAAGCTGGAGCGCGTCCACCGCGAGGAGCTCGACATCGACGGCGAACGCACCGAGGTGGCAGCGCTGGCGGGGCTGCGGCGGCCGGACCTCATCCTGCTCAACGACGACGACCTCGCCTACGCCAAGGTCCGGCTGGACGAAAAATCGCTGGCAACGGCCAAGTCGCACCTGAAGGACTTCCGGGAGAGCCTGCCCCGCACGCTCGTCTGGGGATCGGCCTGGGACGCTGCCCGCGACGGCGAGACGCCAGCGCGCGGCTACGTGGACCTGATCCTGGCCAACATCGCCTCTGAAAGTGACTCGTCGGTGATCCTTGTGCAGCTGCGTCAGCTGGCCACCACGCTTACTTTCTACGTGGCCGGGGAACACCGTGAGGCCACCATCGTGGCAGCCGGAGACAGGCTTTGGGATCTCGCCTCGACGGTGCCGGGCGGATCCGATGCCCAGCTCCAGTTCATCAAGTCCTACGCTCTGCTGGCCCGAAGCGAACAGCAGCTGGACGCGGTTGCCGGGCTGCTGGACGGCTCCGTCGCGCTGCCCGGGCTGACGGTGGACCAGGACCTGCGGTGGGAACTCCTGGCAGCACTCGTGGTGGGCGGACGGATGGGCCAGGAGCAGATCGACGCCGAGCTGCAGCGGGACAACACCTCCAGCGGCCAGAACGCGGCCGCGCTGGCCAAGGCTGCCATCCCCACCCCCGAGGCCAAGGCGGCGGCCTGGGAATCCATCGTGGAAAAGGGCGAGCTGTCCAACGCCATTCAGGCCTCGGCCGTCGCCGGCTTCACGCGGGTGCTGGACACGGAACTGCTTGAGCCCTATGCCGGGAAGTACTTCGACGCCGTACCGGGGATTGTCGCCCAGCGCACCAATGCACTGGCCCAGCAGATCGTCGTCGGGCTTTACCCGGCACAGCTGACCACCCAGGCCACCGTGGACCGGACGGACGAGTTCCTCGCGGCGCTTCCCGAGGACAGCGCGGCGCTGCGCCGCATGATGCTGGAAAACCGCGACGGCGTTGCCCGGGCCTTGCGGGCACGTGCAGCTGACGTCTAGGCGACGGCCCGCAGGCATCTAAACTGGCGGCATGGCCCTTGACGAGCATCACTATTCGCTGACTGTTCGATGGACCGGCAACCTTGGAAGCGGCACGTCGTCGTATCGGGAGTATTCCCGGGACCACGACGTCGAGATTCCCGGGCTGCCGGTCCTCAAGGGCTCGGCCGACCCCACATTCCACGGCGACCGCTCGCGGTACAACCCGGAGCAGCTGCTGCTCACGGCGCTGGCGCAGTGCCACATGCTGTCCTTCCTGCACGTCGCGGTGCGGCACGGCGTCGTCGTCCTGTCCTATGAGGACAATGCCTCCGGCCTCATGCGCGTCAACCGCGACGGAAGCGGCCAGTTCGAAAACGTGACGCTCCATCCGCGTGTGGAAGTGGGTGATCCTGTCCACGTGGGGCTCGCCGAGGAGATGCACCGGCAGGCCAACCAGGTTTGTTTCATCGCCCGCAGCGTAAATTTCCCCGTAATGCACGTTCCCGTTACCACAGCGGCAGGAAGCTAGCCACCGGCATACCCCGCTAGGCTTAAAAGGGAACGAGTCCAGCCGCCGCGAACGCCGGCGGGGAAATCCGGCTGGCGCCGGAGAGCAACAAGGAGCATCCCTGCAGATGTACAGCATGTTTACAACGCCTTCGGCCTCGCTGGAACCCACCGGGTTCGACGTCGCCGGAATCGCGATCAGCCTCGGCGCGGGCATCATCCTGTGGCTGCTGGCAAGCTTCGTGATCTCACGGATCACCAAGCGGGTCGCCAGCGGAACAGCGCTGTTCAAGAAGCCCCACTTCAAGTGGGTCGCCCCCGCGCTGCGGGCCCTGGACCATGAGCGGCGGGTCCAGCGGGCCAATACCATCGGATCGCTGCTGAACAGTGTGGTGGGGGTGGTCATCGCGGTCATCACCAGCATCTACGTGCTCAAGAATCTCGACGTCGACGTGGCGCCGCTGCTGACCAGCGTCGGTATCCTCGGCATCGCCATCGGCTTTGGCGCCCAGCAGCTGATCCGCGACTTCCTGGCCGGCATCTTCATCACGATCGAGGACCAGTACGGGATCGGTGACATCATCGAGACCAGCGAAGTCGTGGGCGTCGTGGAGTCGATTGGCCTGAGGATTACCCGCGTCCGCGACGACAATGGTGCGATCTGGTACCTGCGCAACGGTGAGATCCTCCGCGTCGGAAACCGGTCGCAGGGCAACTACGTGGCTCCCGCCGATGAGCCAGGAGACGGGCCGCTCGAGGCCGAAGCCCAGCACGGACCGCAGCAGAAGGCCGGAGAATAGCCATGACCAGTCCCACACCATCCGAACCCGGCGCGCCCAGGCAGCTGATGCGCAATGATCCCTTCAGCCAGCCGGGCTACACGGACAACTTTTTCGACGCCGTGGGCGGGCACGAAACGTTCGTAAAACTCATCGACGTGTTCTACGACGGCGTGGCAACCGATCCGCTCCTGCGTCCCATGTACCCGGAAGAGGATCTTGGCCCGGCCAAGCGGCGGTTCCTGATGTTCCTTGAGCAGTACTGGGGCGGCCCCACCACCTACGGCGAAGAACGCGGCCACCCGCGGCTGCGAATGCGCCACATACCCTTCCAGGTCACACCTGAGGCCAAGGACCGCTGGCTGCACCACATGCGCGCTGCCGTGGACGCCCTGCAGCTGCCCCCGCTCTACGAGGGAACCCTGTGGGACTACATGGAGCGTGCCGCGCTCTCCATGGTCAACAGCCCGTCAGGGTCCTAGGAACCCGTAGGCCTTGGACTGAGGCACTCCCTGACCGATTCTGGCGAAGGCGGCCGGCTAGGACAGGCCGGCACCCGTCCTCGCCAGGACGTGCCCGCGGCTGCCACTGAGTCGGAACCAGCGCCCGGCACGGTAGAGGCGCTGCTCGTCGTCGCCGAGGAAGCCGAGTGCGAGTGCGGCGAAGGCCGCGCCGGCGGGAAGCCCCGACCTGCCGTCCAGCTCGCGCCCCCAGACTGCGGCGCGGGCGTTGTTGACAATAAGGGCGCCGGGCTTGTCCGGTACGAGTCCGGCGACCTCGGCGATTCCCGCTTCGGCGGTCTGCCGCAGTTCGGCGTCGGGAACGGATCCGATCAGCTCCCAGCCGCTGCGGGGGGCTCCGACACCCGCCCACGATTCGGTGACGGTCGACGGCGGGACCGGCAGCTCGGCGTCGTTCTCCCCCGCCCGGGCGAGCCTGTCAAGGACGGCTGCCAGCGGCACCGTGACATCCGTTGCGGACGGCTCCGCCAGGGCCACCGTCCGCAGGCCGAGGATGGTGGGCGTGGACTCCCCCAGGATCCTGGGGCGGAGCACGCAGACGTACGCGGCGAGGACTGACCCTGCGGCCTGGAGCCGGATGGCGCCGTCGTCGATGGCCTTGGCACGGGTGGCATACGTCCGAAGATCAGCGAGGTCGCGGGGATCGGCGAAGCGGAAGGACTGGGTGAGAAGATCAGACACATTAAGAACACTACCGGCTGAGCCTCGGTTGAGCGGTGCCGGGGCGACGTCTAGAGTCAAACCATGACTGAAGCGGACGCCGGATTGCAGGAACTGCCCACGAACGACCCCACGACTTCCCTGATCGAACTGCTTGATCTTGGCGAGCTTGAGGGCGCCCGCACCGACGAGGACATCTTCATGGGCCCGTCGCAGCGGCAGCCGCACCAGCGGGTCTTCGGCGGTCAGGTGCTGGCCCAGTCCCTCATCGCAGGGATGCGGACCGTGGACGCCGAGCGGACGGTGCACTCCATGCACGGTTATTTCCTGCGCCCTGGTGACGCTAACAAGCCCATCACCTTCGGCGTGCAGCGGCTGCGGGACGGCCGGTCCTTCTCGGCGCGCCGGGTCCACGCGTACCAGGACGGTTCGCCGATCCTCTCGATGATCGCCTCATTCCAAGCCGAGGACGAGGGTATCGAACACCAGTCGGAAATGCCCCGGGGAATTCCGGATCCGGAAACGCTCCCCAGCACCGCAGACCTCCTGGGGAAGTTCGACCACCCGGTGGCCAGGCACTGGGCGTATGAGCGTCCCTTCGACATCCGCCACGTGGACCCCGCGCTCTACGTTGCGGCCACGGGTCAGAAGGAAGCCCGCAACGCGGTCTGGATGAAGACCTTCAGCCCCATGCCGGACGACGCCAACACGCACCGTGCCGCCTTGGCCTATGCCAGCGACTACACTCTGCTCGAGTCCATTCTGCGCAAGCACGGGCTCAGCTGGATCACGCCCGGCATGAGCGTGGCCAGCCTGGACCACGCCATGTGGTGGCACCGGCCGGTGCGGGTGGACGAGTGGCTGCTGTATGTCCAGGAGTCACCGAGCGCCCAGGGGGCCCGGGGGCTCGCCACCGGCAAGATCTTTAGCCGAGAGGGGCTGCACGTGGCGTCCGTGGCCCAGGAGGGCATGGTCAGGGTGCCGACGGACCTGAAGAGCAAGGTTGCCGGCGCCTTCCAGTCCAAAGTCCTGCAGCACCAGATACGCAAAGCCTGAGCGGGATTACGGTCCTGCGGGCTGCTGCGGGCACGGCGTCGCCTCACGCGCATGCGAAAGGCCGGTTCCCTTCGGGGAACCGGCCTTTGCGGCTTAACGCTTAGTCGCGTATTGCTAGTCGCGGGTGAGGCGGCGGTGCGTAACGCGGTGGGGCTTAGCGGCGTCGGGGCCGAGACGCTCCACCTTGTTCTCCTCGTAGGATTCGAAGTTACCCTCGAACCAGTACCACTTGGACGGGTTCTCCTCGTCGCCTTCGTAGGCGAGGATGTGCGTGGCAACCCGGTCCAGGAACCAGCGGTCGTGTGAGACCACCACGGCGCAGCCGGGGAATTCCAGCAGCGCGTTTTCGAGGCTGCTGAGGGTTTCGACGTCGAGGTCGTTGGTCGGTTCGTCGAGGAGCAGCAGGTTCCCGCCCTGCTTGAGGGTCAGCGCGAGGTTCAGACGGTTTCGCTCACCGCCGGAGAGCACGCCCGCTTTTTTCTGCTGGTCCGGGCCTTTGAAGCCGAAGGCGGCAACGTAGGCGCGGGACGGCATTTCAACATGGCCGACCTGGATGAAGTCCAGTCCGTCGGAAACGACCTCCCAGAGGGTCTTGTTGGGATCGATGCCGCCGCGGCTCTGGTCCGCATAGGAGATCTTGACGGAGTCACCGATCTTCAGCTCGCCGCCGTCGAGAGGCTCCAGGCCAACGATGGTCTTGAAGAGCGTCGACTTGCCGACACCGTTGGGGCCGATGACGCCGACGATGCCGTTGCGGGGCAGGGAGAAGGACAGTCCGTCGATCAGGGTGCGGTCGTCGAAGCCCTTCTGCAGGTTCTTGGCTTCCAGAACCAAGCCGCCCAGGCGGGGGCCCGGCGGGATCTGGATTTCCTCAAAGTCCAGTTTCCGCGTGCGGTCAGCCTCGGCCGCCATTTCCTCGTAGCGGGCCAGGCGGGCCTTGGATTTGGTCTGACGGCCCTTGGCGTTGGAGCGGACCCATTCCAGTTCCTCGGTAAGGCGCTTGGCCTGCTTGGCGTCCTTCTTGCCCTGGACTTCGAGGCGGGCGCGCTTCTTCTCCAGGTAGGTGGAGTAGTTGCCTTCATAAGGGTAGAGGTGGCCGCGGTCCACTTCAGCGATCCACTCGGCGACGTGGTCCAGGAAGTACCTGTCGTGGGTGACAGCAAGGACTGCGCCTGCATAGCTGGACAGGTGCTGTTCCAGCCAGAGCACGCTCTCGGCGTCAAGGTGGTTGGTGGGCTCGTCAAGGAGGAGCAGGTCCGGCTTCTGCAGAAGCAGCTTGCAGAGCGCCACACGGCGGCGCTCACCGCCGGAAAGGAGGGTCACGTCAGCGTCGGCCGGCGGGCAACGGAGGGCATCCATGGCCTGCTCCAGCTGGGAATCGAGGTCCCAGGCGTCGGCGGCATCGATGGCTTCCTGCAGGTGGCCCATTTCCTCCAGCAGGGTGTCGTAGTCCGCGTCAGGGTTGGCCATCTCCTCGGAGATCTCATTGAAACGCTGGATCTTGCCGTAGATCTCGCCAACGCCTTCCTGGACGTTGCCCAGGACTGTCTTTTCCTCATTGAGCGGCGGCTCCTGGAGCAGGATGCCCACGGAGTAGCCGGGGCTCAGCCGGGCTTCACCGTTGGAGGGGGTGTCCAGGCCTGCCATGATTTTCAGGATGGTGGACTTACCGGCACCGTTGGGGCCAACAACGCCGATCTTGGCGCCCGGAAAGAAGGACATGCTTACGTCGTCGAGAATAAGTTTTTCGCCAACAGCCTTACGGGCCTTGGTCATTGTGTAGATAAATTCCGCCATGGTTCCAAATCTAGTGGGTTGACGGGTATATCTCACATTCGGGACGTCAGGCTTGGGGCCCCACGAAGCACTTCCCGCCCGCCAGGACGGGCAGCACCGCAATCGTCACTTTGCCGTCGCGGATCTGGCCAATGACGCAGTCCTTGCCCTGCACCGCCGCCGCCTCGATGGAATCAACGTCCAGGCCGGTGGGCGTTCGGCCCGCCGAAACCTCAAGGGTGGCAGCCGGGACTCCCGCGGCGGTCAGCGCTTGCCTGACCTGCTCGGCTTCGGGTTTAGGGGTTCCCGAGGCGACGACGCCCAGCGTCTCAGACATTGTCTTTTGCATCTTGGCCGTCGCCGTACCGGGCGTCTCCGTACCGGGCGTCTCCGTAGCCCGTGATGCCTGGCCGGCTGCCGCAGAAGGCGCCTGCGAGGAGCGGGCAGATCGCGGCGGGCTAGCCGCGGCGGACGGAGCGGATGACTGGCTGGTAGCCCCCGCTGCGCCGAGACCGGGCTGCTGGGCGGTTCCGGAACTGCAGGCAGCCATGGCTCCGAGCAGAAGCGCGGTAAACGTGATCCGTACGGATGCCCTTAGCGACGTCCTGCTGGACGTTCTGCTCGAGGTTGTGCTCGAAGCTCTGCTCGATGTTCCGACCGATGCCCTGACGGGTACCCTGCTGCAGGAGCCCAAGAGTCGGGTGGTCGATTGGAATATCCCGGGTCGTCTCACGCTGCCATTCTGCCATGCGGCACCGCGGGGGTACGGTGCCGCATGGCTCCGCCGGTCAGGCTGCGGCTCCGGTGAGCTCGCCGGTATCGGAGTCGAGCTGCATGGTTTCCCCGGTGGTGTCGTCGATGAAGATGCCTGCCGCGTCGCCGCCGTCGTCCTCGTCCCCTTCCTCATCAGACCCAGCTTCGTCGCGGTCTGATGGCTCTGAACCGTTTCCGTCACCGTGGCCGTCGTGTTCGCTGCCAACCACGCCGGCCGCCACGGCAGGCTGGGAGTTGATTCCCGCCGTCCGGGTGAAGTTGGCCGAGCCCCACATAAGATCGTGGCCCACGGACTCAGCATCGATCTCCGCCACATGGTAGATTCGGCCGTCCTTTTCCCAGCTCCGCATCTTCAGCCGTCCGACGATGATGACCCGCTGGCCCTTCTTGATGCTGCACCCGATGTTCCCGGCCAGCTGGCGATACCCCTGGATGGTGAACCAGTTGGTGTTGCCATCTACCCAGGTGCTGCTTGCGCGGTCGTAACGGCGGTCCGTGGACCCGAGGCGGAAGGAGGCTGTTGCGACGCCTCCTGGTGTGGTGGAGCTCCTGATTTCCGAGGCAACGAAGCCGCGGACAGTGATGTTGTCGGTCATCTTGGTGTCCTGTCTCGATGTGTCTT
This sequence comes from Arthrobacter sp. P1_B11, assembly GCF_056406715.1. NCBI lineage: Bacteria > Bacillati > Actinomycetota > Actinomycetes > Micrococcales > Micrococcaceae > Arthrobacter > Arthrobacter sp. P1_B11. Next base: position 33,767 of record NZ_JBFTZQ010000028.1, on the reverse strand, counting down.
GCCCTAGCAGGCACTCCCAGCATCAGTCGGCGGCGCGGCAACGGGGAGAGCCCAACTGCCGTATGTGGATAACCCGGGTCCGGCCGCCGGCGGAGGATCGGGAAAACCGTCCCGGCCCATGCCGACACCTGGGCGAAAGTCAATGTAAACTTTTTGAGGCAACCCGGAATCTGCCGGGCGGCCACAAGCCCCAGTAGCTCAGGGGATAGAGCAGCGGCCTTCTAATCCGCCGGTCGGGGGTTCGATTCCCTCCTGGGGCACTTGTGTGGTGAGTCGAGACATCCTTTACGGATGTATCGGGTCATCGTTGACACCCCGGTCTTCGGACCGGGGTGTTTTTCTTTGTCTGGGCTGGTTATGCGGTTTCCGACCATCGTCGCAACGCGTTCGATTTGAAGGTAACAGCATCTCTGTTCAGTCATCAGAGGCGACCCTCGCGGCCCGAACGATCGACGATTTTCAACGACTAGATCCGCGGAGACGAGACGAAACCACACGAAAAGAACCCGCTCAAGGTTCCGTTCCCGGTGTCCGAGCCCTGACCGCCTGATGGCCAGCTGGCAGCACGGTCCGACTATGACGCGACGTCGAAACTGGTTCGCTTTGGCAGGGAGCTGGCCGGCGCCCAACGCAGCATGCCTGCAAGAACCAGTCCGCAACCCAAAACAGCTCCACCTGCATAGCTTGGGGACCATGCCCACCCGCTTGACGGTTGGGCCACGGCCACTGCTATAACCGCGAAGGAGAGAGCAAGTTCGGTGACAGCTTGGACGGTTCGGGCCCTGTACTTCGGGTCGGCAAGGCCCGCTAAGGGTATGAGGGGGAACAAGAATGCGCTGAAGTTTGGGTAGATGCCGGCGACGACAAAGATTGCCGACGCTACGGCTAGCAGCAAGAGGAATATGAGGGGCCGGACAATCCGCTGCCGCGTTGTGTAACTGGTCCAATCACGGCAAACGATGGCCCACGCCGGGAGTCCCAGGAGCCAAAGTCCGCCCCAATAGCCAGTGCCCAGCACCCACAGAATCACCATGACCAAGCCGGGCCCGGCGAAGCCGACAATCCGTCCGCCGCGAAGATCTCTCATGTTGGGCCCGAACATAAACAGCCCCACCAGGACATATGTAGCCGCATATCCGCAAATCAACTCAACAGCCGGTCCCCGCGGAATCTCGGTCAGTAGCAGCAGAAGCCCAATCACCATCACAGAGACGGCAGCAGCGATCCAAGGCCTTCTGCCCCTGGGCGTACCGACCAGAACGCGCTGCAAATCATCCCCAAGTTGTTGCATCCTTTGAGTATTCCACCGACCGTACGCCCCCCGGCGGCCGCCCGAGAGCTTCGCAAAGCCGAGCTTTGATCTGGTAGGGCTCCAGTTACAGCTGCCTGCCTCGTCGCTCCCAGTCTTGCTAGCGGGCTTCTTCTTAGTCCCAGAAAACTGACGGCAAGCGTTACCGGATGGTGGCCTGCGCCCTTCGCAACAGCGGCACAGGATTTCAAATTCATCAACGATGACAACCACATGCCCGTTCAAGTCGAATCCGTCGTGACGTCATTCGATGGCATGCCCGTCACCGTCAATCTCAGTTCGAAGGCCTGCGGGTCGGCTCCGTCATCGCGGCACCCGACGAAACGTTGGCCGCAGCCGGGTATCAGCTGGGCGCCTCGGTCGGGCTGAACTCGGTGACGATATTCGCGTCACAGCCGGGCGGCTTCGGCGATTACGTTTCCTGGAACGGAGCTGCCTGGGTTTCCCTCAACGGACTCGTCCAGTCAACATCAATGAACGCCGGCACCGGACTCATCACCTGCATGCACGCCGCCATGCCCTCTCCTTTCGGCGGCTCCGTCACGTCGAGGAGCCTTACCAAACGAGCCTCCATGGAAGGCATATCGGCCACATCGACGTCGCTGTACCTTGTCGACAATGTCGGGGTTGCCGTCAAAACACCGACCAAGGACAACAGGTTTTGGATAACCCGCACCGGAGCGCGCCGCGTTCCGATGTCCGAGCTCGCGAAAGCGAATGCCAACATCTGGATCCACGGAATGTTCGAAGTCTGACCAGCGGGCGGGTGGACGCCAAACCCGACACGCGGAACAATTAATGGAAAGCATGCTTATTACTTGGCGCGACATGTGCCTATGATCAGACCGGGCGCCGGCACAGTGATGTGGCGCCGGCGCCCACGTTCCTGGCCCGTTGCGGGACAGACAAGAGGAAGGATCCACAGCATGCGGCAGAGTCCATCTGAACCCGATCCGTTCGAGCGACAACCGTTACGGCCGCCGGCGCAGCCTTCGGACGGGACAGAACATTCGCCCCTCGACGGACGGCGCCCGGCCGCCGAAGAGGACAAAATCCCGCCCGGCACATCTCCGCTGCCGAGCTACGGCGGGACCTCCGCCCCGCAGGCCGGCATGGCCGAACCGAAACGTCCGGTGGCCCGGGCAGGCATGATCTGGGCCGCGGTCGCCTCGGCGCTGGTGGTCCTTGTGCTGCTCATCGTGTTCATCCTGCAAAACCAGGAACTGGTTCAGGTAAAGTTCTTCGGGCTTGAAGGTGCAGTGGCCCTCGGCATCGCCCTCTTCATAGCGGCCGTCGGCGGCGGCGTTTTGGTGGCAATGGCCGGTGCCGCACGAATCATCCAGCTGCGCGCAGCTGAACACCGGCGCCGGTCCTTGGCCGCACGCAAACGGTAAGAATCCCGTCGCTGCCGGCGAGCCCTCTCCCCGTCAGCGCTCCAGGTACTCCTTGAGGTTGCCAAGCACTGTTTCCCAGAGCTTGGCAGACTCATCCGCCTCGGAGTCGCTCCGGTTATTGCCCTGAGTGATGGTGACGCCGGTGCCTTCGGGCCTCGGAGCCAGGCGGTACTCCACCGTGTGATAGTTCTCCGGGACGTCGGGCAGACCACTCAACGGGCTGTAGTGGCTGATGCGAAGGAGCTCGTTGGCTCTGTTCGCCAGAACTATCCCCCGGTCCTCGTAGGCCTTCCCCTTCCACTCCCCCGCAAAGGTCACAGGATCGCCCTCGTGCCATGTTGAGGAAACATTCGTGCCCAGGAAATACTCTTTGACGTCGACGGGGTCGGTGAGGGCTTTCCAGACCCGCTGGGGTGTGGCCGCCACATCGATGGACGCCACCGCATCCTTGCCACGCTCATTCATCAGCCCGCCTCCTGATTGCCATCCAACGCGTGAGCATCACCCTACGCGCTGCGGACGGCGCTGTTAAGGGAAGGCGCCGGTAGCGCTCCTTCTTGGCGCGCGGACTGTGTCGCCGTCGGAGTCCCAGATCCCCCGATTGAAGATTTTCCACCTCCATGTCGCCGGTGTAGCCGGCGTCCCGGACCCAGGTGCCGATCGTCGCGAAGTCGATGACGCCGTCGCCCATCATTCCCCGTGTCAGCAGCGAAGCGATCGGCCGGCTGGCCGTCCTGGGGACCGCTGCCGGAGGCTCAACGTCCGACGGCGGCACCACAGTCCCGGTGACCGGCCAGGTAACGCTTCGCCGCAGCGCCGAGCCAGTCTCGGAGGCTGCTGCGTAGCCCTGCCGTCAGCGAGTCAGGGCCCGGATGGTCCAGCCCGCTGCGTGTGACGAGCCTGGTGCCAGCTCCACGAGATCGGTTCCTGAGTTGAACGCGTCCGGAGGACACGTCATCGGCTCGACCGCCAAACCGAGCCGGTCTGGACCGACCGGCTTGTCACCGGTGTGAACCTGCACCCAGGGGCAGCGTTCGTCCCATTCGAGCTCCACTCCCGTGTCTGAGGGGTCAAACACGCGCACCGCAGCCAGGCCGTACTCCGTGCGGCTGATTCCGGTGAAGGCGTGGTCAATCCGGATGCTTCCCAGGGGGCGTTCGGTCCGGAAGTCGAATTTGTGGCCCTCCACCGATTCCAGCTCAAGCGGCAGCAGCCGGTCCGGGGTAACTTCCAGGAACTCCCCGGCCGGGAGCTCCAGGGTCCACTCATCCAGCGGAGCCGGTCCCGCGACCAGATAGGGGTGGGGACAGACGCCGTAGGGTGCCGGGGTGTCGCCGGTGTTGGTGGCAGTGACCCTGCAGTGCAGGCCGTCTTCCACCAGCTCATAGGCCGCCGTAATTTGCAGCCGCCCGGGATAGGCAGGACCGGAATCGACCTGGCAGGTCAGGCTGACCGATGAGGCTGTGCGCCCGGCGAGAGTCCAGCGGGCATCCAGCGCCAGTCCATGGAGAGCCGTCTGGCGCTCCGGTTCGTTAATAGTGGCCTGGAAGCTCCTGCCGCCATGGCTGTAGCGGCCGTCGGCCACGCGGTTGGGCCACGGGGCGCAGACAACTCCGCGGTAGTCCGGAACGGGCCCGGCCGCACCGAAACCGACCACCAGGTCCCGCTCGCCGTACCGCAGTTGCCGCAGGGCTCCGCTTCGCTCAGTGACGATGGCTGAATAAGGGCCAAAGCTGATGCTGTGTTCCGTGGCCGGCATGGGACTCCTACGAGGTTTTGTTAGCGCTAACTGAATTCGTCAGCCAGAATACCCCACTCGACCAAAGAAGGCATTCAGGGTCATGGCAGCGTAAGAATTACCGGGCCGTCGGCGGTGATGGCCACCGTGTGCTCGCTGTGGGCTGCCCTGCGGCCGTTCGCTGACCGCAGCGTCCATTCGTCGTCGTCGTGGTAGTAGTCCCCCTTGCCGCCGAGGATGAGCATTGGCTCGATGGCAATGACCAGCCCTTCGGTCAGCTTGATTCCGCGACCTGGGCGTCCGTCGTTCGGGACAGAGGGCTCCGCGTGCATGGTCCGGCCGATGCCGTGACCTCCATGGTCGGCCAGCAGCCCGTAGCCCGCGCGGCGGGCCGCGCCACCGATGGCATAGGCGAGGTCACCCATCTTGTTGCCCACCCGCGCCGCGCCGATGCCCCTGGCCAGCGCCGCGTCGGTTGCGTCGATGAGTTCCTGGTCAACGGGATCAACGGTGCCAACGACAAAGCTGACGGCGGCGTCGCCGCACCAGCCCTCAAGGAAGGCGCCGCAGTCCACGCTCAGCAAATCCCCGTCCTGAAGCCGGTACCCGTTGGGGATCCCGTGGACTACAGCGTCGTTCACGCTGGCGCAGATGACCCCCGGAAACGGTGCCGAAGCCCAGCGCGGCCTGTAGTCGAGAAAGGCCGGCGTGGCGCCGGCATCAGAAATGGAGGCGGCGGCAACGCCGTCGAGCTCCTTGAGGGAAACGCCGACGGCGGCCGCCTGGCGGACGGTGGCCAGGGCATTGGCCACCACGCGCCCCGCTTCGCGCATGCGTGCTATTTCATCAGGGCTTTTGATCATGGACATCTGCTGGCCTCCGGGCTTTTGGCGGTGCCGCTGACAGGGACAGGCCGGCAGCGCCTTGTACCCTGTCTACTGTAGAACGCTTCCTGCTCCAAGGCCCCTCCCCACTCAAGGACGCTCCCGGCTCAGGAACGGCCGCGCCCCTCGGGTGCTGGATGATTTCATGTCGGCTGCGCTCAGCCTGGCCCTTTCTGGAGCCGCTATGTTGGCTTCATGGCAAACGACAAGGTCCGGGCCGCGATCCGCTCCGCGCTTCGGGCTGCCGCGGATCCCGTTCGGGGCGCTGCGGCGCAGGCCTACATGAAGTCGTCAACACCGTCGCTGGGCGTCCGCGTACCCGAGGTCCGCAGGGCTGCCAAGGCAGCCGCGGCAGCCTATCCTCTCGAGTCCGCCGAAGAACTGCGCGAAACCGTGCTCGACCTCTGGCGCGGGGCGGAGTACCGCGAAGAGCGCTACGCGGCCATCGACCTGACCGGGCTGCGGCTGGTGGCCGGAGACCTTGGGATGCTTTCCGTCTATGAGGAGATCATCCGCACCGGAGCATCCTGGGATCTTGTGGACGGCGTTGCCCACCGCCTCTGCGCCCTCCTTCAGGCGCACCGGGCGGAGCTAACGCCTGTGCTGCTCGCATGGAGCGAGGACGCGGATTTCTGGTTCAGGCGGGCGTCCATTACCGCCCAGCTCGCGGCGAAATCCGGCACGGACACCACTCTGCTCGCCAGAGTCATTGAAGCGAACATGGCTGAAACGGAGTTTTTCATCAGGAAGGCCATCGGCTGGGCGCTGCGGGAATACGCCAAGACGGATCCGGTTTGGGTCATGGACTTCGTCGAGCGCAATGGCCAGTCCCTCAGCCCGCTGTCCCGCCGGGAAGCGGTGAAAAACCTGCCGGTCAGATGACGGGCCGGGTGGTGACCGGCTGATCCGACTTGCTGAACAGAAGTTTGGTGCGCGGGTCCAGGAAAATAAGGTAGAGCGCGAACAGCAGCGCGATGATGGCGGCGGCGTTCCTGGCCAGGGCCAGTGCCAGTCCGAGATCCTCTGACTGCAGATACGGGAAGACCTCAAGCTGGTCCGAGATGGCGTAGACCATGAAAAAGGACACGATGAAGTACAGGGCCTTGACCTGCCAGTCGGCCCGGATGCCCGTCACGGCAAACAGCGGAATCAGCCAGACCACGTACCAGGACTGGATCATGGGCGCCAGCACGACGACGGCGGCGAAGGCCAGCGTTAGCCGGCGCATGATGCGGTCGTGGTCTCCCCTGAAGATCTGCCAGGCGACGATTCCGACGGCGAGCAACTTCCCGGCGTCGTAAACCCATTTGGCGAGCCCCCACCCGTCCAGTCCAAAGGCGTTGGCGATGGAAGCGACAACGAGTCCCAGCAGCCCCACCGGGGCGTACCAGATCCAGACGCTTCCGGGCGCCGAGAGGCCGTTGATCCAGCCGAAACCGAATCCGTTCACCAGGCTCATGAGGTACAGCAGAGCAAAGCTGATGCCCGCCGTCAGCCCCCAGAAAACAAACTTGCGCGGCCAGCGGGCACCTTTGCCCGCCCAGAGCAGTCCAATGAACGGCAGGAACACCACGGTGATGGGCTTGACTGCGATGGAGGCCGTGACGAGGACAATTCCGAAGATCACCCGCCGCGTGGCGCAGTAGTACAGGCCGGCAAGGGCGAGCCCGATCATCAGCGAGTCATTGTGGACGCTGGCGATGAAGTTCGTGAGGAAGAGCGGGTTGGCGGCGGTAAGCCACAGGGCCCGATGCGGGTTGACCCCGTGCAGTTCAGCGAGCTTGGGGACATAGATGATGCACAGCACGACGCCCACCAGCGCAGCGAGGCGGAAGAGCATGATGCTGGCCTCGGGATGGACGTTGGTGGACCAGACCACGAACTGCTCGATCCAAAGGAACAGCTGCCCGTACGGCACGGGCGCCTCGGTCCACATCTTGTCTGCGCCAAGCTGGAAATAGTTGGAGAGCGCCGAAATACCGTTCTCGTAGGGGTTGAATCCCTCAACCATCAACCGGCCCTGCCCGATGTACGCATACACGTCCCGGCTAAACAAGGGCACAGTGAACATCATGGGAAGCCCCCACGCCGCGACGGCCTGGAGTGTGGCTTTGCGGGCCTCAAGCCCCCAGACGCGGACACGCTGGCCAAGCCGGAGCCACGCCCGCACCAGAAGCATGCCGCCCACCGCAATCAATACGATGGACAGCCCAACGCCCCACGCCTCCGTGCGCATCCAGATGAACAACGGCATCCGCCGGAGCTCCGAGGCCGGAGCCAGCCAGCCGACGCCGAGGGAGCCGATCACCAGGAAAAGCGACCCCACGAAACCGGAGAGGATGGGCGACCGGGGGTTGTCCACCTCCGCGAGGGCCGGATCCGTGGAAGTATCGGTGGCCATTTCCTCCGTCTCAGGCACAGGCGCCGTCATCTCAGGATTGTCCAATCTCTTGTGGGCGTGCTGCCTCAATCTGCTGCCGGCTTGACCGGGCAGACTGGATTGCGGCGACTGCGCAGGGCGGCGCCACGTACCCGAAATCTTAGCATCGGACCGCTCTGACACCACGAAACGGTAGGCTGATCGGGTGCCTATATCTAACGAACGCATCGTCTGGATCGACTGCGAAATGACCGGCCTCGACACCGTCAATGACGCCCTGATCGAAGTCGCTGCCCTGGTGACGGATTCCGAACTCAACATCCTCGGGGACGGGGTGGACGTGGTCATCAAACCAGCCGCCGCAGCCCTCGCGCAGATGAACGACTTTGTCCGGGACATGCACACCCGGTCCGGGCTCCTGAAGGAACTCCCAGCAGGGAAGACGCTGGAAGAGGCGGAGGAAGCCGTTCTTGCCTACATCCGGAAATGGGTTCCCGATCCGCGCAAGGCACCCCTCGCCGGTAACTCGGTGGGGACCGACCGGGTCTTTCTGGCCCGGGACATGCCGTCCGTGGTGGAGCACCTGCACTACCGGATCATCGACGTCAGCACCATCAAGGAACTGGCCCGTCGATGGTTTGCGCGCGCCTACTTTCAGGCCCCTGCCAAGCTCGGCGGCCACCGCGCCCTGGGCGACATCAAGGATTCCATCGACGAACTCCGTTATTACAGGGAAGCGGTGTTTGTGCCCGCCCCGGGACCGGACAGCGCCACCGCCCTGCAGATCTCCAAGGGCATCTCCGCCCAGCCCTCAGCCATCAATCAGCTGACACAGGGACTCGCGGAGCAGGACCTTCCCACCCGGGCCGACGCCGGACCCGGAAAACAAGCGGACAGAAAGTAATCTGCCTCACGTTTGGGGGAAATTTTGCCGAAACTGCCAAAAGTGGCAAAACCAACCCCAAACAGCAGGTAAGCTATTTGACGTTGCCTTTCCAGCCAGCCGGTAAGCCGGCAGGCCTGCGGGGCACATGGTGGGCGTAGCTCAGTTGGCAGAGCGCCTGGTTGTGGTCCAGGAGGTCGCGGGTTCAACCCCCGTCGCTCACCCTCATAGGTCGGCAGCTTGTATGTCGTCCAATCACAAAGGCTGCACCGGTTATCCGGTGCAGCCTTTGTTTGTTTTACCCCTCGCCGGGTCGTCCATCCAAGCATCAAAGGAACCATCTGCCATGACCGTTTTGCCGATCACGATCTGGGGCGAGCCGGTGCTGCACCGCCGGGCTGCCGAAGTTGAGGTTTTCGACGACGAGCTTCGCCAGCTGATTGCCGACATGTTTGAGACCAATGACAAGGCCAATGGCGTCGGGCTCGCAGCCCCACAGGTCGGCGTGGGCAGGCGGATTTTCGTCTACAAGTATGAGAATGATGACGACGCCCCGCCGAGCGGAGTGCTGGTAAACCCGATCCTCACCCTGTCCAAGGTTTCCGGTGCACTGCCCGATCCGGACGAGGAAGTGGAGGGATGCCTCTCCTTCCCCGGCGAGCAGTATCCCCTCAAACGGGCGGAATGGGCGCGGGTGCAGGGCTTCGACGGCTTTGGCAAGCCTGTCGAGTTCGAGGCCACGGGCTGGTTTGCCCGGGTCATCCAGCACGAATATGACCATCTGGACGGAAAGCTGTACGTGAACCGTCTCCTTGACCGCTATGCGCGCAAGGCCATGAAGCAGGCCAAGAAAAGCGGCTGGGGAGTCCCCGGGCTGACCTGGATGCCCGGAGTGGATCCAGACCCGTTCGGACACTGATCGACGACGGCTATCGTGGCCTGGGGCTCAGGGCGCCATGACGGTTTGCTGCTGTGGGCACGAACCAAGGACACGGGCCATGGCATCTTTCTCAGGCTGCGTCACCCAGAGTCCGTAGGCTGCCTTCACTGAGATCTGCCGGGCGACGTAGTGACAGCGGAGGGCTTTGTTCTTGGGCAGCCAACTGGCTGCGTCCGACGCGCTCTTCTCCTGGTTCGCTGGCCCGTCCGCCGCGATGAGGTTGAGCGGATCGTTGGCCAGGTTTTGTCGCTCCTTCGGGGTGAGTTGCTGAGCGCCTTTCTGCCAGGCATCCCCCAGCGCCACCACGTGATCGATCTGGACGGCCTTACTGGACTCTGCCCCGCGCCTGAATGTGGCACTCCGGCCGACGTACGGTTCATGGAAGGTCCCGGAGGCGACCTTGCACCGTGAGCCCTTGGAAAAGACCACCTCGCTGAGGTCGCGCCGGAGAATGTCGTTGCGGGTGTCGCACCCGTTGCGGTCGGCGTCCAGCCAAGCCTGGCCAAACGCCGCACGGTCGTAATTGTTCTTGGGTGCGCGCCCCTTGACGGACAGGGTATCCAGCGCCGCAGCCGCGCTGCCCTCAGGAACAGCCGCGGGCCGTATCACCGGCTTCATCCATGCGGGGTCAAAGACCGGCGCCTCGCTGGGGCCGGCAACGGCAGGCTCCGCCACGAGAAACTGGCCTTCGCTGAAGAACCAGGCGACTCCCCAGACTGCGGACACCGCGAGAATGACCAGCACGGCCCAGGCCTGGCGTGAGCGCCGGCGGGCACGCCGGTAGGCAGCCCAGCTGACAGTCATGAGGCCTGGTGTTTCGGGACATGTTTTGTGCGCACCCCCAGAGCCTAGGGCAGCCCCCTGACATCACAGCTGTTATCCACAGTGTTGGGGACAGGTGCCTTGCGGAGGAATGGTGCGTGCACACCTGGAGGCCGGAGGAACGGCGAAACTGCTCCCTACTGCTCCCTGGTCACCCGCCGGAGATCTTCGTTAGCCAGGTCAAGCAGCCGTCCCAGCTGGGCGACCCGCTCTTCACCAATCTCGCCCGCGGCATGACTGGTCTTAGCCCCGTCCAGGAGGCGCTGTGCCTCCTTCTGGTTTGCCCGTGCTACGTCCAGGGCATGTTCGAGGGTTGTTTCGTGCTGGAGAGTCGAGTCGTGTTCCATGACAACAGTTTGGTCCCCTTTCCCGGCTGATTCCAGAGAACCAGCCGGGAACTTCCCGGGAACAGGTTTCCCGCAGCCGGATGACCGCGGAACCAGGACTGCCTCTGTTAGACCGCTGCGGCGGCAAGCACGGGGGCGGCGTCCTTCACGGAGTCCTTTGCGGGGAAGGCGGGCGGGTTCACACCGGCCATTTCCTCCATGACGCGGACCACCTGGCAGCTGTAGCCGAACTCGTTGTCATACCAGACGTAGAGAACCAGGTTTTTGTCGTTCGAGATGGTGGCCAGGCCGTCCACGATGCCCGCCCGGCGGGAGCCGACGAAGTCCGTGGAGACGACCTCCGGGGAGTCGATGTAGTCGATCTGCTTGCGCAGGTTCGAGTGCAGCGACATTTCGCGCAGGTAGTCGTTGATCTCGTCCTTGGTGGTTCCCTGCTCAAGGCTCAGGTTCAGGATCGCCAGGGAGACGTCCGGCGTGGGGACGCGGATGGAGCTGCCGGTGAGCTTGCCCAGCAGTTCCGGGAGCGCCTTGGCCACAGCCTTGGCGGCGCCGGTCTCGGTGATGACCATGTTCAGCGCAGCAGAGCGGCCGCGGCGGTCACCCTTGTGGAAGTTGTCGATCAGGTTCTGGTCGTTCGTGAAGGAGTGCACGGTCTCCACGTGGCCGTGGACCACGCCGTACTTGTCGTTGATCGCCTTCAGGACCGGGGTGATGGCATTGGTGGTGCACGATGCTGCGGTCACGATCTTGTCCGAGTCCAGGATCGTTCCGTGGTTGATGCCGTGGACGATGTTCTTCAGGTCGCCCTTGCCCGGGGCAGTCAGGAGCACACGGGCCACACCCTTGCTCAGGAGGTGCTGGGACAGGCCTTCGGCATCGCGCCAGCGTCCTGTGTTGTCCACCACCAGGGCGTCCTTGATGCCGTAGGCCGTGTAGTCGATGGTGGCGGGGTTGTCCGAGTAGATGACCTGGACCTGGACGCCGTTGGCCGTGATGGTGTTGGCTTCCTGGTCCACCTTGATGGTGCCTTCGAAGGAGCCGTGCACCGAGTCGCGGCGCAGGAGGCTGGCACGCTTGGACAGGTCGTTGTCGGAGCCTCGGCGCACCACGATGGCGCGCAGCCGCAGGCCGTGGCCGCCGCCTGCCTTTTCGATGAGGAGGCGCGCCAGCAGGCGGCCGATCCGGCCGAAGCCGTAAAGTACGACGTCGGTGCTGGTGCGGTCGTCTGCGCCGCGTTTGCCCACGATCTCAGCCAGCTCGGCGCGGAGGAATTCCTCCAAAGTCAGGTCCCCGCCGTCGGACTTGTACTTCTGGTTCAGGCGCGCGATGTCGATGGCCGCGGCGCCCAGCTCCAGCTTGGCGAGAGTGTCCAGCAGCGGTGCCGTCTCTTCCAGGAGGAGCTCATCCTTGCTCATCCGGCGGGCAAAGCGGTGCGCCTTGAGGATGTTCATGGTGGACTTGTTGATCAGGCTGCGCCCGTGGATGGAGGTCACCACGTTGTTCTCGCGGTACAGCCGGCCGATCACCGGAATCATGGCCTCGGCGAGCGCCTCCCGGCCCATCCACGTATCAAGACAAGAATCTGACGTCTGGCTCACAGAACTACCTTCCTTGGTTCAACCGGATACGTCGTCGTAAACCGGATGGCGGCCACCTGAAGTTATCCAGGGGCGCTGGCACCGGCAGGGTTCGGTCCACCCCGGATGCCGTTGTACGTTGCAAAGAAAAACCGCCGGCTGCGAACGCAGATCCGGCGGAAGAACTTCTACGTTCACTGTCCATTCTAAGGCGGGCCGCTTGCCCGTATCGCCGCTGCGTGCGTGAATTCACTCACACCGGGCGCGGCCGGTCAGTGTCGCGGCAAAAAGTGGATGGGTTGACCGATACGCCGGGTTCTGTGTTCCCGTGCCGTTGCCGGCGCGGGAGTAGCGGCCATCCATCTACGGACGCCGTTGCCGACGCCCTCCAGCGGCCTACCCGGGCACTCGGGCGAGCAGCCCTCAAACGTGCCCTGTCTGGCCTTGCTCCGGGTGGGGTTTACCTAGCCTTCCCGGTCACCCGGGAAGCTGGTGGTCTCTTACACCACCGTTTCACCCTTACCTGCTTCGTGCCGCTTTCAAAACGGCGCGTGGCAGGCGGTCTGTTTTCTGTGGCACTGGCCTGCGGGTTACCCCGAGTGGGCGTTACCCACCACCCTGCTCTGCGGAGCCCGGACGTTCCTCGAGCCACTTGCGTGACGCGCGGCCGCCTGGTCAACCCATCCGCCCACCAGTCTACGGGCTCACGGGCATGCCCTCCTCCGCGGGCGATCCTCCGCGGAGCCATGCGCCCGTCGCGGTGAGACAATTAAGGAGGCTCAACTCTTAGTTATAAGGAGGGGATCCTGATGGACCCCACCAGCATCTTCATTGTGGCCGTGCTTGTGGCGCTGCTGCTCATCGCCGCCAGGATGTCCGTCCGGATTGTCCGGCAGTATGAGCAGGGCGTGCTGTTCAGGCTGGGCAGGGTGATCGGGGTCAGAATGCCGGGGCTGCGCTTCATCATCCCCGTCATTGACCGGCTTCACCTCGTCAGCCTGCGAATCGTGACGATGCCGATCCAGTCGCAAGGCATCATCACCCAGGACAACGTCAGCGTGGACATCTCCGCCGTGGCCTACTACCGGGTGGTCGATGCCGTGAAATCCGTGGTGGCGATTGAAAACGTAGCGGCGGCCATCAACCAGATCGCCCAGACCACGCTGCGCAAGGTGGTGGGACGGCACAGCCTCGACCAGACCTTGTCAGAGACCGAGCGGATCAACACTGACATCCGCGAGATTCTTGATGCGCTGACGCTCGAGTGGGGCGTGGCCGTCACGCTGGTGGAGCTCAAGGATATCCAGCTTCCGGAGAGTATGAAGCGCGCCATGGCCCGCCAGGCCGAGGCGGAGCGCGAGAAGCGCGCCAAGATCATCGCCGCCCAGGGCGAGGCCATCTCGGCGGCCGCCCTCGGGGATGCCTCCGACACCATGATGGCCCACCCGCTGGCGCTGCAGCTGAGAAATCTGCAGTCGCTGGTCGAGATCGGCGTGGACAGGAACACGACGGTCGTGTTCCCGGCGCCGCTCATGAGCACCATTGGTGAACTCTCGGCATTCCTCGCCCGGGAGAGGCAAGCCGCGCAGACGGCCGCCGCTGCACAGGCCGTGTCATCGCAGGCGGTGCCGTCCCAGGCCGCACCGTCATCGGTGAAGGCGGCTTAGCTTCCCGCCGGGAACGCTGCGCAGAGGCCGTCGGTCACGCGTGGCACGCCGGGAAACGCCGTGCGCCTATGATCGGGACATGGACGAGTCCGCTCTGACCCGGCGCCGCCTGCTGCAGCTGGCAGGAACCGGCTTCGGCGCGTGCGCCCTCGCGGCCTGCGAAGCCGGCCCTTCGCCGGCTCCCACATCCCTTGGCGGACCGCCATCCGTCGAAATGATCAGCGGATCCTTCGCCTCGAAGTTCCGGACGGAGGCACGCACGTACTGGACCGTCGCCACCCCGGTGGTCCCAGGGCGGAGCGGGACAGACTACCCCGTGGCGCTGTTCCTCCATGGCCGGGGCGCCAACAACCAGGTAATCTTCGACGACCTCGACGCACAAGACGTCCTGCAGCGCCACCTCGCCGCGGGCGGGACGCCGTTCGCCATCGCGTCGGCGGACGGGGGCGATACCTGGTGGCACGCCCGCGCAGATGGCAGCGACACCCAGTCGATGCTGGTGAAGGAATTTGTTCCTTTCCTCGGCGACCATGGCTATGACCTTGGGCGGATCGGACTCTTCGGCCTGTCAATGGGGGGCTTCGGCTCGTTGCTGCTGGCCTCCCAGGCCCGGCTACCCGGCGTTCGGGCCGTGGCAGCCATGAGTCCGGCAGCCTGGAACCGGTACGGCGCCGGGATCGAGGGCGCCTTCGACAGTGCGGCTGACTTCGCGGCACACGACGTCTTCGCGCTCCGGCCCCGACTCGCAGCGACGCCCAAACGGATCGACTGCGGCACAGAGGACGAGCTGTACGCGACGGTCAAGGACTACGTCAGCGGCCTGCCGGATCCGGTGGAGGGCGGCTTCCGGCCCGGCGGCCACGACGCGGCCTACTGGCGGTCCGTCCTGCCGGACGTGGTTTCCTTCCTGGGCCGTCATCTCGGCTGAGCAGGCGGCCGCGTGAGAACGGCGGGCAGCCGGCATCGGTAAGATCGTACGGTGCTGATTCTGCTCCCCCCGTCCGAAGGCAAGACCCCGGCCGTCCGCGGCGACGCCATGGACTGGACGTCCCTGAGCTTCCCGGACCTGAATAGCTGCCGGGCCAAGGTGCTCGAGGCGCTGGGGACGGTGAGCGCGCACGAGGACGCCCTGGCGTTACTCGGCGTCGGAGCATCGCTGAGGGCCGACGTCGAACGCAACACCCGGCTGCATGCCGAACCCGCGGCGCCGGCCCACCAGGTCTATTCCGGCGTGCTGTACGACGCTTTGGGCTACAAATCGATGACGGCGCTGCAGCGCCGTCGGGCGGACGCGTCCGTGCTGGTGATTTCGGCCCTGTGGGGCGCCATCCGGTTCGCAGACTCCGTGCCCGCCTACCGGCTGTCCATGTCAACGGCACTGCCCGACGTCGGACGCCTTGCCTCGTTCTGGAAGCCGCAGCTCACCGACGCCCTCGCCTCCGCGGCGGTCGGGGAGCTGCTGGTGGACTGCCGGTCCAGCACCTATGCTGCGGCGTGGACTCCCCCGGCTGCGTCCACGGTGGCCGTGAACGTTCTCGCTGAGGTAAACGGCGAGCGCAAGGTGGTCAGCCATTTCGCCAAGCACACCCGCGGAGAACTGGCGCGGCACCTGCTGACCCGGCGCGGGAAGGCCCCGGAAACGCCGGCGCAGCTGCACAAGGCTGCCCGCGAAAAGTGGAATGCCGAACTGATTCCCGGGACCGCCCGCAAGGCGCATGCGCTCAACATCATTCTGCCCGGCTGAAACCGAGCTGGCTCGCAATTATGGCGTTTGAGGGCTCACAACGCCATCTAATGCGAGCTACTTTCGGTCAGGCCCACTCGGCGGAGCGCACCAGGATGCAGCCGGAGTCGGGGCAGAAGACGATGTCGTCCTCGGCGGCGGCCTTGATTTCGGCAAGATCGCCCGGGCTCAGCTGCATGCCGGACCCTTCGGACGTGCCGTGGAAGAGCCGCGCGGCCCCGACGCCGCGCCGGGCGAGGGTTTTCTCGTACACGGCCAGCATTCCGGCGTCCAGGCCGGCTGCGAATTCGGAGCGATTGGCTGACACCTCGGCGGCCTCGGTGCTGATCTCGGCCAGCTGCCCGTCCAGTTCCGCCCGGATCACGCCGAAGGAGCCCTGGATGTCATCAACAATCTGCTGCTGGGCCGACTGCCGTTCGCGGAGGGCATCCAGCCTCTCCATGACTTCGAGTTCGACGTCTTCGAGGTCCGAGCGACGCTTGTTGAGCGACACGATGTCCTTCTGCAGCGCCACAAGGTCCTTGGACAGGCCGGTTCCGCTGTTCAGCCTGGCTTCGTCGCGTTCGATCCGGCTGGCCACCTGCTCGACGTCGGCTTCTGCCCGCTTCAGCTCGGACTCGGCGTCATGGACGGCCATCTTGGCTGCGCCCAGTTCGCCGTTGGCAATACTGAGGGCCGACTGAAGGTCTTCGATGCGGGGATCGGTCTCAATGCTGCGGCGGCGGTTGGACAGGGACTTGAGTTTGGCGTCCAGCCCCTGGAGTTCGAGCAACTTCAACTGTTCCGCCGGTGCTGCCTTGGCCACTATTACCTCCGCTTGATCCCATCCGGCCTGCGCCGGGCACCCCTGCAGGGGCTTTATAGACTCTAGTCCCCGCCGGGAGTCAGAATGAAGTCCCACGGATCGCTGTTCGTGGTGCTGACGCGGATTTCGACGTCCAGGCTCTGGTCCGAGAGGACATTGCCCAGTGCGTCCGCGGCCGCTGGCAGCCACAGCCACTCGCTGGCGAAGTGGGATACATCGATCAGGTAGGGCCGGCCGTTGACCGCGGCCTCGCGGGCTTCGGAGGCCGGATGGTGCCGGAGGTCCGCCGTGACGAACACGTCGGCGCTGCTGGCCCTGACTTCGTTGAAGAGCGAATCGCCGGCGCCCCCGCAAACCGCGATCCGGCGAACCAGGCCGTCTTTGTCACCGGAAACCCTGACGCCGCCCGCGACGGAAGGAAGGATCCCGAAGACCCTTGCAGCGAAGTCACCGAGCGTCATGGCCTCGGCCAGATCACCGACCCGGCCGATGCCTTCCTCCGGAAGGCCGTTGGCGGCTGGAGTCAGCGGCGACACGTTTTCGAGGCCCAGGGCATCCGCCAGGACGTCCGAAACACCGCCGACGGCGGAATCGCCGTTCGTGTGGACGGTCAGGAGAGCGGTACCGGACTCGATGAGGCGGTGGACGGCCTTGCCTTTGGGGGTGTTGGCAGCCACGGAAGTGACGCCCTTGAGCAGCAGCGGGTGGTGCGTGATCAGCAGCTCGGCGCCCCATTCGATGGCCTCGTCGATGACTTCAAGCGTGGGGTCCACGGCAAACATGACCCGGCTGATTTCAGCTGACGGGTGTCCCGCGACGAGCCCCACCTCGTCCCACTCCTCGGCGAGTGACTCTGGCCAGAGCTCTTCGACGGCCAGCATGAGCTGCCCGAGCGTCGGCGCGTCCGGCGCCTCCGCGGCGTCCGCCGCTTCCGCGGTTTCCGCCGGCTCTGCTGCAACGCCACTGTTCACAGGTTCCATACTCACATTTTTACCCTATGGGCGCCCACTGGCCCGTCCCGGCGCGGGGCCGTAAGGTGGCGCCGGGAATCATCGGCGCATCTCAACCATTGAAGAGGACATGAAAACTTTTGTGCTTGGCGGAGGCTGCTTCTGGTGCCTGGACGCCGTCTACCAGAAAACAATGGGTGTTAAGTCGGTGGTATCGGGCTACACCGGGGGCCATGAACGCCACCCTGACTACTATTCCGTCTGCTCGGGCACCACTGGCCATGCCGAGGTCGTGGCTG
This sequence comes from Arthrobacter sp. P1_B11, assembly GCF_056406715.1. Taxonomy (NCBI): domain Bacteria; kingdom Bacillati; phylum Actinomycetota; class Actinomycetes; order Micrococcales; family Micrococcaceae; genus Arthrobacter; species Arthrobacter sp. P1_B11. The sequence continues at coordinate 16,028 of NZ_JBFTZQ010000028.1, read as the reverse complement.
TCACCTTTGACGAGGAGGTCATTCCGCCGGAGGTCATCCTGGACATGTTCTTCGTGCTGCATGACCCCACCACGCTCAACCGCCAGGGCTACGACGTCGGCACGCAATACCGCTCGTCCATGTTCTACGAGTCGACTGAGGAGAAAATCCTTTTTGAGGAAGCGATTGAACGGAACCAGGGCCTGTGGTCGCGTCCAATCGTGACCGAGGTAAGCCGGCTTCCGGTTTTCTACCCTGCCGAAGACGTCCAYCAGGACTACTACGCCAAGTTCCCCGAGCAGGGCTACTGCCAGGTGATCATCAACCCCAAGCTGGCCAAGGCCCGGAAATATTACTCTGCATGGCTTAATGCTTAGCAGGGGCCCTTGCGCCCTCGTTAGGCTGACCAAAGTATTCCCTCCTGAGAGATAGGCGTAAGTACATGGCACGGATCTACGACGATGTGACGCAGCTGGTAGGCGGCACCCCCCTGGTCAGGCTCAACCGCTTGACCGAAGGCCTGGATGCCACGGTGGCCGTCAAGCTCGAGTTCTACAACCCGGCCAACAGCGTCAAGGACCGCATCGGCGTCGCCATCATCGACGCTGCTGAAAAGTCCGGAGCGCTCAAGCCCGGCGGAACCATCGTTGAAGGCACGTCCGGCAACACCGGCATCGCGCTGGCCATGGTGGGCGCAGCACGCGGCTACAAGGTCATCCTGACCATGCCGGAGACCATGTCCACAGAACGCCGTGTCATGCTCCGCGCCTTTGGCGCCGAGATCGTGCTGACCCCTGGTTCCGAAGGCATGCGCGGCGCCGTGGAGAAAGCCCAGGAAATCGTGGCCAACACGGAGAACTCCGTCTGGGCCCAGCAGTTCGCCAACGAGGCCAACCCGGAGATCCACCGCAAGACCACGGCCGAGGAAATCTGGACCGACACCGACGGCAAGGTGGACATCTTCGTCTCCGGCATCGGGACCGGCGGAACCATCACCGGCGTGGGCCAGGTCCTGAAGGAGCGCAACCCCGACGTTCAGATCGTCGCAGTCGAGCCGAAGGACTCAGCCATCCTCAACGGCGGAGCACCGGGCCCCCACAAGATCCAGGGCCTCGGCGCCAACTTCATTCCGGAGCTCCTGGACACCAACGTCTACGACGAGGTCCTGGACGCCACGCTGGAGGACTCGGTGTCTGTTGCCCGGGAACTGGGCATCAAGGAAGGCATCCTCGGCGGTATCTCCTCGGGAGCCATCGTTTGGGGTGCGCTGGAACTGGCTAAGCGCCCGGAGAACGCCGGCAAGCTGATCGTGGCCGTCGTCTGCGACTTCGGCGAGCGTTACATCTCCACCGTCCTCTATGACGACATTCGGGGCTAAGCCTTAACCTGCGCCTCGCCGTTTCCTGTAGAAAGATCTTTGTGGGCTTTTTCGCAAGACTTAAGGAAGACCTCGACGCCGCCCGGTCCCACGACCCGGCGGCTCGAGGTTCTTTTGAGAACTTTTTCGCCTATTCAGGGCTTCACGCCATCTGGGCACACCGGCTGACGCACAAACTGTGGCAGAACCCGTCTACGCGGTTCCCCGCGCGTCTGGTCTCGCAGCTGGCGCGGTTCCTGACCGGGATCGAGATCCATCCGGGCGCCACGATCGGCCGGAGGTTCTTCATTGACCATGGCATGGGAGTGGTCATCGGCGAAACAGCAGAAATCGGGGAAGACGTGATGATCTACCACGGCGTAACCCTCGGCGGACGCTCGCTGGCCAAGGTGAAGCGCCACCCCACCATCGGAGACCGGGTCACGATCGGAGCCGGCGCCAAAATTCTCGGCCCCATCACGATTGGCAGCGACAGCGCCGTGGGGGCCAACGCCGTCGTGGTCAAGGATGCTCCGCCCGAGTCGATCGTGACCGGCGTCCCCGCCAGCTGGCGCCACCGCGATGCCCAGCGGGAAACAAAACCCGCGGTGGACCCGGCCGAGTACTACATCGAGTACCGGATCTGAACTTCTGAGCACGGCTAAGCTTCCGGTCTGGCCGGCTCAGCGGCCCACGCGCTTGAGGACAGCCGTGACCGCGGCGTCGAACATCCGGTCCGGAAGGATCCGGCGGAGCATCATGATGGCGGGTGCTCCCCGGCCGACCGGATAGCGCGTCTTCGGCCGCGCCGCGGTGGCGGCATGGACCACAGCGTCGGCAATGATTCCGGGATGGGTTGACGTGGCCGGCCGTCCCGTGGACGCGAGTACCGCGGCCATCTCCTTCGCCTGGTCCCGGTATGGACCGTTGCCCGAGCTGGCCAGCAGCCCCTCGGCGGAGATACTGCCCCATTCGGTCAGGGTGCTGGCAGGTTCGATGATCGCCACCTTGACACCGTGGGGCTTCAGTTCGAGCCGAAGCGCGTCGCTGAGGCCCTCCACGGCGAACTTCGTGGCGTGGTACCAGGTGCCCAGGGGTTCGTAGAACTTCCCTCCGATGGAGGAGACGTTGATGATCCGGCCCTGCCCTGCGGCACGCATTGCCGGTAGCACCAGCTGGGTCATCCGGGCGAGGCCGAAGACGTTGACATCAAACTGACGGCGGCCCTCCGACAGCTCCACCTCTTCCAGCGCGCCGAATGATCCGTAGCCCGCGTTGTTGACCAAAACGTCGATCCGCCCGTGTGACCCAAGGACCGTGCGGACCGCGCTTTGCATGGACTGCTCATCGGTGACATCCAGCTGCAGGACGTTCACGCCGTCCGCCTTGAGCGGCTCCATCTTGTCCACCCGCCGTGCGCCGGCATAAACGGTGAATCCGTTGCGGCTGAGTTTCTTTGCCGCTTCAAACCCGATGCCGGTGGAAGCTCCGGTGACAAACGCTACTGGCTGGGACACTGGGACTCCTGGTCTTGGATACGCAAACGGCCGGCGCTTCCCAGAGTAACGGGAAGCGCCGGCCGTTTGCCGATCAGACCGTTCCGGCGGTGCGCCGGTGGCTAGTGGGTGTCCACGGCCTCAATCTCGGACTTGTCCTCGCCCCACAGGGTGTGGAACGTGCCCTCGGCGTCGACGCGGCCGTAGGTGTGCGCACCGAAGAGGTCGCGCTGGCCCTGGATGACGGCGGCCGGCAGGCGCTTGCGGCGCAGGCCGTCGTAGTAGGCCAGCGAGGAGGAGAACACCGGCACGGGGATGCCCAGCTGCACAGCGGTGGACACCACGCGGCGCCAGGCCGGGAGAACCTCGGCGATGGCCTTGGTGAACGCCGGGGCGAACAGCAGGTTGGCCGGCTTCTCGTCGGCGGCGTAGGCCTTGGTGATTTCCTTCAGGAGTTCGGCACGGATGATGCACCCGCCGCGCCACAGCGAGGCGATCTCGTCCAGCTTCAGGTCCCAGCCGTATTCCGTAGCGGCGGAGGTCAGCATGTCCAGGCCCTGGGCGTAGGAAACGAGCTTGGACGCGTACAGCGCCTGGCGGACATCCTCGACGAACGTTTCCGGGACCTCGACGGCGATTTCCTCGCCGGCCAGGAGTTCCTGGGCCAGCTTCCGCTGCTCGGACTGGGAGGACAGGGCGCGGGCGAAGACGGATTCGGCAATGCCCGACGTCGGGGATCCCAGCTCAAGTGCTGAGATGACCGTCCAGCGGCCGGTGCCCTTCTGGCCTGCGGCGTCCACCACGACGTCCACGAACGGCTTGCCAGTGCGAGTGTCCACGTGGCCGAGGACCTCTGCGGAAATTTCAATCAGGAAGGAGGCGAGCTCGCCCTTGTTCCATTCGGCGAAGATCTTGGACTGCTCGGCGGGCTCGATGCCGGCACCTGAGCGCAGCAGGTCGAAGGCTTCGCCGATGACCTGCATGTCGGCGTATTCGATGCCGTTGTGAACCATCTTGACGAAGTGGCCGGCGCCGTCGGTGCCGATCCAGGCGCAGCAGGGCTGGCCGTCAACGTTAGCGGCGATCTTCTCGAGCAACGGTCCGAGGGCGTCGTAGGACTCCTTGGAACCTCCGGGCATGATGGACGGGCCGTTCAGGGCGCCTTCCTCACCGCCGGACACGCCGATGCCCACGAAGTGCAGGTCTTTCTTGGCGAGGGCTGCTTCCCGGCGGCGGGTGTCCTCGTAGTGCGAGTTGCCGGCGTCGATGATGATGTCCCCCGCCTCCAGCAGCGGCTCGAGCTGCTCGATCACGGAGTCAACCGGCTTGCCGGCCTTGACCATGATCAGGACGCGACGCGGCTTTTCCAGCGAGTCAACGAGTTCCTGCAGGGTTTCGGTACGGACGAAGTCGCCGTCGTGGCCGTGCTTTTCCAGCAATGAGTCGGTCTTCTCAACAGACCTGTTGTGGAGGGCAACGGTGAAGCCGTTCCGGGCCAGGTTGCGGGCCAGGTTGGCACCCATCACCGCAAGGCCGGTGACACCGATGTGTGCTGACATCAAAACTCCAATTCATTTCTGTGCAACGTGTGCAATGAGTCCCGCACGTCCTGCGGAACACGCTTAAAGAAAAAGTGGCTGTGAATAAACCATATGTATTGCCGGTCGCATGGGGAAGTGGCGCCCACTTAGTGGAAGGAGACGCGTCACAAACAGTCTATGATGTGCTGCAGCGCCATGGACCGGGTGCCCGGCGCCGCGCGGGAAACAATCCGGCCGGGCGCCATTATGCTTACCAATATGTCAACCAGCCTCCACCATCGTGCCATCGAGCATCTGGGAACCCGAATCGTCGGTGGCATCCTTCCCACGGGCCATGTCATGTTGGCCGAACAGCTGGAAGACGAGCTCAAAGTATCCCGCTCGGTGGTCCGGGAGGCTGTCCGCGTGCTGCAGTCGCTCGGCCTCGTTGAGACCACCAAACGCGTCGGCATCAAGGTCCTGCCACCGCACCGCTGGAACCCCTTCGATCCGCTCGTCATCCGCTGGCGGCTGGCAGGCGAGGGCCGCGGCGCCCAGCTGCGCTCGCTCGCGGAGCTGCGTTCCGCCGTCGAGCCTGTTGCCGCCGAACTCGCGGCGGTGAACGCTCCCGATGATCTCCGCCGCGAACTCCTTGACGTGGCCCTCGCAATGCGCGACGCCGGCCAGGCCGGCGATGTGCCCCGCTTCCTGGAGCTGGACATCCAGTTTCACTCCCTCCTGTTGAGCGGCTCCGGCAACGAAATGTTCGCCAACCTCGTGGGCCAGGTGGCCGAGACGCTGACGGGCCGGACGGTGCACGGGCTGATGCCGGACCGCCCCCGCGACGTCGTGCTGCAGTGGCACCTGGACGTCGCCAAGGCAATCTTCACCGGGGATGCCGCGGAGGCGCGCGAGGCGTCGAACATGATCATGCGCCAGACCATCTCCGAGATGGAGCCGGTCTGGGTGGAACAGCCGCGGGTCTTCGTTCCGGTGCCGCGCGTCTAGCCGCGGAAGTCGAGCAGCACCTTTCCGGATTCGGCCGAGTTGCGTGCCACGGCGAAGGCTTCGAGCGCCCGCTGCGCCGGGTACTCGTGCGTGATTACGGGTCCGATCTGCAACGAGCCGTCTGCCAGTGCCCCGATGACCTCGTCGATATCGTCGTTGAAGCGAAACGACCCGCGGAGCTCGAGTTCACGGGTGATGGCCAGCGAAATCAGGACGGGTTGCGGACCTGACGGCAGCAGTCCCACCATCACCACGGTGCCGCCGCGGACGGCGCCCCGGATGGCGGAAGCCAGTCCCTGGTGGCTGCCGGAGGACTCGATGACGATGTCCGCCTCGATTGCCGCGACGGCGTCGGCATCGTCCGCGGTGAGAACGTCATCCGCGCCGACTGCCGCGGCAATCTGCAGCGGCCTGGCGTGCATGTCCACCGCGGTGATCCGGCTGGCCCCTGCCCTTTTCAGCACCGCCACGGCCAGTGCACCGATGGGGCCGCAGCCGATCACCAGGGCGGTCTTGCCTGCCACTTCCCCGGCGCGCGCAACAGCATGCCAGGCAACGCTGGCGGGCTCGATGAGCGCTGCGGTCCGCAGTTCGATGCTGTCCGGAAGTGTCCGGAGCATGCGCGTGGGAAGGTTCACATAGCGGCTGAAGGCACCGTCCGTGTGCGGGAACCGCGCCGCGCTGCCCAGATAGGTGCAGCCCGGCGACAGGTTGGGCCGGTCTTCGGGGTACCTGGCCGCCCCCGGGGCCGGGGTCGCCGGATGCACTGCCACTGCAGCGCCAACGGAAGGGCCGCTCCCGTCGGCCGCGGAACGGACCACGGTACCCACAATTTCGTGGCCGAGGACCAAAGGAGCCTTGAGCACAGACTCGCCGGCGGCCCCGTGCAGCCAGTAGTGCAGGTCGGAGCCGCAGATGCCGCCGTATGCCACCTCCACCACGGCTTCGTCCGGCGAAGGAGCGGCGAGCGCGATGTCTTCCAGCCTCAGGTCCCCGGCGGCGTGGGCCACCACGGCCGGTGAGGTGGCCGGGAGTTCTGTTGGCGCAATCATCGGTGCCATCAGACCACCACCGTCATTCCGCCGTCGATGAAGATGGTCTGGCCGTTCACGAAATCCGAGCCGCTGGAGGCCAGCCAGACAGCCGGCCCCGCCAGGTCCTCGACTGTGCCCCAGCGGTGCGCCGGTGTCCTGCCCAGGATCCACGCGTTGAATTCCTCGTCATCCACCAGGTTCTGGGTCATTTCCGTATGGATGTAGCCCGGTGCGATTCCGTTGATCTGCAGCCCCGAGGCGGCCCATTCAGCGGTCATGGCTCGGGTCAGGTTCCGCAGGCCGCCCTTGGCGGCGATGTACGGGGCGATGGTCGGGCGGGCCAGGTCGGTCTGCACCGAGCAGATGTTGATGATCTTGCCGCGGCCGCGCGGAATCATGTGGCGGGCTGCTTCGCGGCCCACGAGGAAGGCGCTGGTCAGGTCGGTGGAGATGACTCGCTCCCAGTCGCTGACGTCGAGCTCCAGCATGGGCACGCGGTGCTGGATGCCGGCGTTGTTCACCAGGATGTCCAGCGGACCCACGTTGGCCTCTACCCAGGCGATGCCCTCCGCCGCCGCCGTGTCGCTGGTGACGTCGAACGCGCAGCTGCGGACCCTGCCTTCAGGGTAGTCGGCGGCCATCGAGTCTTCGGCGGCCTTCAGCCTGCCGGGGGTGATGCCGTTCAGGACCACGATGGCGCCGGCGTCTGCCAGGGCCCGCGCCAAGGCGTTTCCGATTCCCCGGCTGGAGCCGGTTACGAGGGCGATGCGCCCGGTCAGGTCAAAAAGCGCGCTCATGCCTTGATGGTCCCTTCAGCCGCGGCGGCCGCGGCGCTGTTGCTGAGATTGGAAATGGTCTGCCTCACAACGGCCAGGTCCTGGTCGCCCAGTCCCTGCCGCTTGAGTTCCGCATAGAGGCCGACGCCGGCTGTCGCCATGGGGACTGCGGTGCCGGCCGCGTCGGCTGATTCGACGACGAAGCAAAGATCCTTGTGCATGAACTTGGCGGGTCCGGTGGGCGTGTAGTCCTTCTTGACGAGCCGGGGCCCCACGATGTCCAGCACCCTGCTGCCGGCCAGTCCCCCGGCCAGGACCTCATAGAGTGCTGCCACATCCAGTCCCGAGCGTTCGGCGAGTTCCGCTGCTTCGGCGAGGGCCGCCGTCGTGGTTCCTACGATCAGCTGGTTGCAGGCCTTCGCGAGTGACCCGGAACCCAGCGGGCCGAGCAGCCGGACGGTCGTGCCCATGGCTTCGAACAGCGGCAGCAGTCTTTCGAAGTCTGCGGCGTCGTCGGCACCGGCCATGATGGCCAGCGTCCCCTCGACGGCACCCTTCGTGCCGCCACTCACGGGCGCATCCACCACCACGGCATTGCCTGCGCTGGCTTCTCGCACCCGGCATCCGAAATCCCTTACTCCGGCGGGGGAAACGCTGCTCATAATCACGAGGGCCGTGCCAGGCTCCGGCGGCGAGGCCACCCAGCTGGCGAGAAGTCCTGCCGCTGCCTCTTCGATGTAGCCAAGGTCGGGCAACATGAAGACGATCACGGGCTCGTCGCGGAGCGATGACACCTCCTTGGCGTTCGCCCCACCGAGCTGCCCGAATGCATCCAGCGCCGCGGCGGAGCGGTTCCAGGCGGTAACCGTCCAGCCTTTCCTCACCAGGTTCGCGGCCATTGGTGCCCCCATGAGGCCCAGGCCGACAAAGCCTGCCTTCTGTATATTCATCTGTGGTGCTGCCTCACTTCGTCGTGGTTAATCTTCGGAAACCTGTTCAGTATTCTAGCCTCCATTCAGTATGATGAACAGCATGACGACTGAAACCACCGTCGCAATCGCCGTCCCGCTCGAAGCCGAGCTGGTGGAGCGCATTCGCGCCGTAGATCCCTCCGTGACCGTTCTCTACGAACCCGAGCTGCTGCCCCCTGAGCGCTTCCCGGCAGATCACTCCGGTGATCCCGACTTCAGGCGGACCCCCGAGCAGGAAGAGCGCTACTGGGGGATGCTGGGCAAGGCCCAGGTCCTGTACGGCCTTCCGAACGAAAGCCCGGCCGGCCTGGCGAGGATCGCCCGCGAAAACCCCCACCTGCAGTGGATCCACGCGATGGCCGCAGGGGCTGGCGGGGCAGTGAAGGCCTCGGGTCTTGACGCCGAAACGCTGGACAAGTTCAAGGTGACAACCTCCGCCGGCGTTCACGCGCTGCCGCTCGCGGAATTTGCGGCGCTCGGCATCCTCAACGGCTTCAAGCGGAGCGCCGAGCTCGCCCAGGACCAGGCCGCAAAGGTCTGGCCGGAGCTGCGCACCCCGACGCGGCTGGTCAACGGCTCCTCCCTGGTGGTCACCGGCCTCGGCGAAATCGGCCTGGAAACGGCACGGATTGCCCGGGCGCTCGGCATGAAGGTCAGCGGAACGAAACGGAACGTCGAACCCATCGAGGGCATTGAGGAAGTGGCAGGCAACGATGGCCTGGCCGGCCTGCTGGCCTCCGCCGACGCCGTGGTGAACACGCTGCCCGGAACGCCCTACACGGAGAAGCTCTTCAACCGCGAGACCTTTTCCGCCATGAAGCCCGGCACCGTGTTCGTGAACGTGGGACGCGGCACGGTGGTGGACGAGGAAGCGCTGCTCGAGGCACTGGAGAACGGGCAGGTGTCCTACGCCTGCCTGGACGTTTTCGCGGTTGAGCCGCTCCCCCAGGACAGCCCATTGTGGAACCACCCCAGGGTCATGGTGTCGCCGCACACGTCGGCACTCAGCGCCGCCGAGAACCGCCTCATTGCGGATCGGTTCTGCAGCAACCTGCGCACGTTCCTCGACGGCGGAGAGCTCCCACACCTCGTGGACACGGTTCACTTCTACTAGGCCGGGCTTCAACAGGACGCAACCGCGCAGCGTGTAAGGCGATGAAACGAAGGGCCGGGCAACCACTGTGGATGCCCGGCCCTTTGCGGCACGGACTGAGCGCCTTGCCGTACCGAGGGAGCGCGACGGTCGCACTTGTATACAGTGCATTGTGGAGTGCAGGCGCTGCAAATGCGGCACAGCCACCAGCTGATCCTCCAGGAAGCTACACGCCGGCTCCTCCACTTCCAATTGAGGCGTCTTCGCCGAAAATCAAGACAGATTTCGACGCTCACATGGCCAAAGTGAAGGAAGAAATCCGCATCAAGGGTGGCCGTATAGTCGGCGAACAAAAGGTTGCCTACGAAGCCGACCCGGTGAAAGGGTCAGCAAAGAAGCGCGGCACCGTGACACCCATGTACTATCCCAGCGGGTGTGGCCTTCACGTTATTACGTACTTCAATTAGAACTCCGGTACCTACAGCGACGTTGTGCATTCAGCGCTCACCTCCTGCACGTTCCGCGTTTAAGGGTCGGAAAGAACTCCATACTGAACAAGGACGACACATTTTGGGGTTGGTGGGATGATGTGGCTTCTGATTCTGATGGGAGATACAACGTAGCCTGCCTTACGACAACCCCCACCTTCACATGCACGACCGGCATCTATAGCGGTTTCTCGGGAAGCACCACCGGCGGGTTGTATTCCGGCGGTACCCGGTACACCGCCTCGGCATACGACGGTACTTATTACCGGAACTGCGGAAATTAACCTTTAGGGGCTGTAGGGGGCTTTTCATGACCTTCTACAGCTCCCGGAAGGCTAGTTACCCGATCATAGAATCGGCAAAGAAATGCCTCGCCAGCCTGTGCCGCGTCCATGGCGAATGGAAGCGCGTCGGTGGGTTACGGCGTGGCAGGTCTGTAATGGGCCACACCTGCCGCGCGGGTGGGCATGCGTCTAATCAGGCCAGCGCTGTAGACAGAACCGATGCTGGGCCAGACCAAGGCGGGCCCCCGCCCAGCCTCGCACCGCTGGTTCCGTGGCAAGCGTCATGCCGCCGTGATCCGCCGAGCCATTATGATGGTAAGTGTTCAGCCAAATGAACAGCGATGGACTACCCCCGCCGCTGACCGATTATGCTGCCTGCGCTGTCCTGAGCGCGTACCGATTGAAGGAGAATCATGGTCGATTCCCGCGCTTCCCGCCCCAGCGATGGATTAGGCAGTACCTCGCCGGCACCCGCCGTGACCCGTGCCGCGGCGGTATTGGAAGCCCTCGCCGGATCAGCCACGGGCCGCTTGACGCTCAGTGATCTGGCACGCGAACTGGGCATTCCAAAGTCCTCCACGTCCAATTTGCTGCTGGCCCTTGAGGATGCCCGCCTGATTAGCCGGCAAGGCTCTGAATTCACCCTGGGCCGCAAGCTCGTCGAGCTCGGCGCTGCCTACCTGAGCAGGCTGGATGAGGTCCAGGAGTTTTACCGCTTTTGTGAACAGGCCCCCACGCTTTCCGGGGAAACCGTCCGGATTGCCATGCTGGACGGCACGAACGTCATCTACCTTGCCCGCTATGAAGGACATCCTGCCGTCAGGCTGACCTCCAACATCGGAGACAAGATGCCGGTTTCACTGTGCGCGGTGGGCAAGGCCCTCATTGCCCGTCTTCACGATCATGACATCGACGCCATGTTCACTGACGACGTTGAACTGCCGGTACTCACCCCGAAGTCGATCCGCACCGGCGCCGAGTTCAAGGCCCAGCTCCGAGACATCCGGGAAAAGGGATACGCCTTCGAGGATGAGGAATCCACCACCGGCGTGGTCTGTCTCGCCGTCTCGGTGCCAACCCGTGGCGCCCACGGTCCCAGCCTGGGCCTGTCCGTTACGGCGCTCAAGGCCACGTATTCGGACGAGCAGGGCGCGCAAATGGTCAAGGAGCTGAAGGAGCTGGCGAGGTCCCTGGGCAACCCCATGGGCTGATCCGCCCGTCGTTCCCCGGTGCGAGCGACGTCACAATGACGCGTCGTCTCCTTTCCTTCCCCCGGGGTATTGGCTAGTCGTTCAACTTGTTGTACTCTGTTCAACATAGTGATCGACGCCATAGGTGTTGCCGCTATCCCACCAGGCCAACGGGGGCCTGGAGTGTTCTTGAGGGAGTGCCTGTGACAACTCGTACTAATACACCGCTGGCTGAAGCGGATGACGCCGTCGTCGATCCGGACCAGCTGCGAAGGGCAACTCTTGCCAGCTCCGTAGGCTCGGCCCTGGAGTACTACGACTTCTACATTTACGGACTCGCGTCCGCCCTGATCTTCGGGCCGCTGTTCTTCAAGCCGCTTGGTGAAGAAGGTGCACTGATCGCATCCTTCGCCACGTACGGCGTGGGTTTCGCAGCCCGGCCATTCGGCGGCATTGTCTTCGGCTACATCGGAGACCGGTTTGGCCGGAAGATGGTGCTGATCCTGACGATCGGACTGATGGGCACAGCCAGCTTCGCGATCGGCCTGCTGCCCACCTTCGAGCAGGCGGGCATGCTCGGCGCCGTCCTACTGGTGACGCTGCGCATCCTGCAGGGCCTTGGTGCAGGCGCTGAACAGGCAGGCGCCACCACCCTGATTTCCGAAGTCGCGCCGCGCCGCCGTCGCGGATTCTTTGCTTCGCTGCCGTTCGTTGGTATCCAGCTGGGCACGCTCCTGGGTGCCGGCACCTTTGCGCTGATCGCCACGGCGGACAAGGCTGTTCTTGAGGGCTGGCTGTGGCGCGTGCCGTTCCTCGCGAGCGTGATCCTGATCGCGGTGGCCATCTTCATCCGGCTGCGGCTGAAGGAAACGCCGGTCTTCCAGGAGCTGGAGAAGCACAAGAATGTGGTTAAGAATCCCATCGGCCAGCTGTGGAAGCACTCAAAGAAGAATGTCCTGATCGGCATCGGCCTGCGCATGGGAGAGAACGGCAACTCCTCGATCTATTCCGCGTTGCTGATCGCTTTCCTGGCAGCAAAGGACGGGGTCTTCCCTGGCGACAAGTTCATCGGCCCGGTCGGTCTCCTGATCGCTGCCGGTTTCGCCGCCGTCATGGTGGTCACTTTCGGAGCTTTGTCCGACCGCTTCGGCCGCGTCCCGGTATACCGCTACGGGGCACTGTTCCAGGCAGCCATCGCCTTCCCCGCGTTCTATCTGGTAACCCTCGGCAACGTGACTCTCGTGTGGGTGGTCATGGTTGTAGGCATCGCGCTCGGTGTGCAATCGATGCTTGGCCCGCAGTGCCCGCTGCTTCCCGAACTCTTCGGCTCCCAGTACCGCTTCACCGGTGTGGCCATGAGCCGTGAACTCTCGGCCGTTCTGGCAGGCGGCCTGGTTCCGCTGGTCGGTGCAGCCCTGCTGGCCGCCACGGGATATTCGTGGCTTGTGCTGGCCGTCTACTCCGTGGTTCTCGCCCTCATTTCCTTCGGCACCACCTTTTTCACGCCGGAAACCGTGGCCCGCGACCTCTTGCTGGTCGAGGACGCCAGCTAACCCCTCCCTGAAAAGCGCGAACGGACACTTGCGGCCCCTGAATCAGAGGGGCCGCAAGTGTTCGTCCGCGTACGGGTGTCCGCAGCCCCGGAAGGCATCACACTGCCCGGTCAGCAATGTTGCCCCGGCATGACGACATAGTTTCCTGTTTCCGAAAGTTCACGGTATATTCAACTTAAGCCTTCCACCGCGGCATCCCCCAATAGTCGCGGTGGAAGGCTTTTCCAATTCATGCGGCATCCGCAACGGCACCGCGCAGTCGCCAGCCACCGCCCAGGCCGTCGCGCATGACCTCCATTGTGGTCAGTGCGGAGTCTTCATTCCGCCCCAGCCTCGCCTGCAGCCGCCAGACCTCAACATCCACACGGCTCAGGCCCAGCGGCATCCTGCGCTCGGCTTCCCACCAGCTGACCCGTTCAAACCAGCGGACCGGCTCCGCTCCGACCGTCCATTCGCGGCCTCCGCGGATGACAGCAGCCGGCTGGCCGTCTTCAGCAGTTCTCACCAGTACATGTTCCATGCCAGGAGACTATGGCCCGGCACTGACATTTTCTGGGGTGAGAACCTCGAACCAAACATCACGCGTACAGCAGAAAACCCCGCTGCCCCGGGCCGTAACGGCCCGGACAACGGGGTTCTTCTTTGTGGGTCCTACCGGGATCGAACCGATGACATCCACGGTGTAAACGTGGCGCTCTACCAGCTGAGCTAAAGACCCAATTTGCCGGTTTTCGCTCAGAAGCGCTCCAACCAACGAACATAGACTCTACCCGAACACTGGCTCGAAACGCCAATCCGGATCAGGACGGCGGAATGCCCGGCAATTCTGCGGCGAGCCAGGCAAGTGCCTCGCTTACCCCCGCAACGAGCTTGACGGTTGCCAGGTCATCGCCGCGCGTCTCTCCGCGGTTAATGATGACCACCGGTTTGCCCTGTTTTGAGGCGTGGCGGACAAAGCGAAGGCCGCTCATGACACTAAGGGAGGACCCGGCAACGAGCAGCGCCCCGGCCTCATCGACTATCGAATAGGCGCGCTCTACGCGATCCTTGGGAACGTTTTCGCCGAAGTACACGAAGTCGGGTTTCAGGGCGCCGCCGCAGGCAGGGCACCTGGCAACCACAAAGCTCCGGATCAGCGCCGAGTCCTCGACGGTCGCGTCGGCATCGGGTGCGATTTCAACGGCGCCGGATTCCAGCGCACGGTCAAGAAATCCCGGGTTGAGCTCCTCCAGCACTCCGGCGAGCAATTGGCGTGAATACGTGCGCCGGCAGTCCAGACAAATGACCTGGTCGAAGCGGCCGTGCAGGTCCACAACGTTCACGCTTCCGGCATCCTCATGGAGGCGGTCGACGTTCTGGGTGATCAGTCCGGTCAGGAGTCCCCGGCGCTCCAGGGTTGCGACGGCGGCGTGGCCGGCATTGGGGTCAGCCCGCCGGAGGTGGGACCAGCCGATGTGGTTCCGGGCCCAGTACCGCTGACGGTTCGCCTCGTCGCGCACGAATTCCTGGTAGGTCATGGGCGACCGCGGCGGCGAATCCGGCCCGCGGTAGTCAGGGATTCCGGAATCCGTGCTCAGTCCCGCCCCGGTAAGGAGGGCCAGGCGCCGTCCAGACAACAGATCCCGGATTTCCCCCAGGACCTGGAGTTCTGACGCCGACGGTTCCGTCCCAGGCACCGGAGGCAGACTGGCAAACCCTGTCAGGCCGACGCCGGTCCGCTGCCGGTCCATGGGGTCAGCCCTGCGCCAGTCCTGCCAGCACGCGGCGGTACTCGCCCAGATCGCGCGCCTGGCCGCGGGGATTGACGACGACGTACCGGATGATGCCGTCGCCGTCGATGATGAAGGTGCCCCGGGTAGCCATGCCGCTCTCCACGTCAAACACGCCGTACTGCTCGGCCACGGCGCCGTGGGGCCAGAAGTCAGCCAGCAGGCTGAAGCCGTAGCCTTCCTGCTCGGCGTAGGCGCGCAGCGCAAACTTGCTGTCCACCGAGATTGCCAGCACTTCGGCGTCGGCATGCTCAAAGACGGCCAAATTGTCCCTGATCTCGCACAGCTCACCGGTGCAGATACCGGAGAAGGCGAAGGGATAAAAGACGACCACCACGTTCCGGCCCCGGAAGTCCGCGAGCCGGACCGGCTCCCCGAACTGGTTGACCAGAGTGAACTCCGGAGCCTGCTCTCCTACTGCGGGCACAACCGCGGCACCCGTTGAGGCAACGGTGTTTGTTAAGGTCACTTGTTCTTCCTGGTCACCAGGCGCGTGGCGCTCCAGTCCTTGGATACGCCCGGCGATGTGGTGAGGTGAAGCCCCGCGGTGGGTGCAGCTTCCTGGATCTCCGCCGGGGAGACGTAACCGGGCCTCCCGGACTTGGGCGTCAGCACCCAGACCACGCCGTTCTCGCTCAGGGTGGTCAGCGAATCCATGAGCGTGTCCACGAGGTCGCCGTCGCCGTCGCGCCACCAGAATATTACGGCGTCCACAACGTCATGATCGTCCTCATCCAGGAGCTCGGACCCTGTGAGGTCCTCAATATCATCACGCAAGTCGAAGTCGACGTCATCGTCGTAGCCGAACTCCTGAATCAGATCCCCGGTCTTGAAACCCAATTTTTCCGCCACATTTACCGAAGTGGCGGCGTCGGCCTCACTCACGTGTTCCTCCTATGCATAGTGATATCGATTACTCCAAGCCAACACCCTTTGGGCGCGTGCTTCAAGCTGCTGCTGCCGCGGTGCGGCTTATTGTGCGTCACACAACCAGTATGACGGTCAAATACGACCGGGGCGCCAGACGCGGCTACGCATCGGCAAGCCGTCACAGCTAGAGTGACTGGTGACAGCCATACCTTCGGGGCGACCGCCTTGGACGGATAGGCAGTCGTAGACGAGATAGAACCCTGCCCGGCGCACATGACCGGGCTGTTGTAACCGATATGTCGCACACGTCGCGTTCACGCCAGGCAGCTACCCTGCCGGACCTGAGGGCGCCGATGCATGCGCGCAAAGAGAGGTTGGACGTGGCTGCAGGAGAAGATACCTCCCATATCCTCAGCGGGTTGACTAACCAGCTGCCTGATCGTGATCCGGAAGAGACCGCCGAGTGGGTTGAGTCCCTGGATTCGCTGATCAGGGAACAGGGCACCGAGCGTGCCCAATACATCATGCGCAGTCTCCTGCAGCGTGCCGGCGCCCAGAGCGTCGGGGTTCCGATGGTCACCACCACGGACTATGTGAACACCATCCCGGCGGACCAGGAAGCACAGTTGGAAGCACAGTT